>NZ_JBVIQN010000031.1:0-117939 GCF_055577005.1 Streptomyces sp. NPDC033221
CCGCACCCACCCCACACGACAACGTCGGCCGTCAAGACCACAACCAGGTCTCGAAGGCCGACGTCACGCGAGGCCCCGAATAAACCAACAGCGTCACATATGTGGTCGGGGGCCGTTTACGTCGCCGGTCGCCGGTCGCCGGTCGCCGGTCGCCGGTCGCCGGTCGCCGGTCGCTCAGGCGGCGGGGGTCTCGGCGGTGGCGGTCAGGACCGCACGGCCCAGGGTGTGCCCGGCCATGGTGAAGCCCAGGACGGCCGGGGTGGCGTCGGCCGGGACGCCGATGGACTCGACGTCGAGGGCGTGCACCACGACGAAGTAGCGGTGCGGTCCGTGCCCGGCGGGCGGGGCGGCCCCTATGTAGCGGGCCGCGCGGGCGTCGTTGGGCAGCTGGTAGGCGCCTTCGGGCAGGCCCGAGCCGGTGTCGTCGCCGGCGCCCTCGGGCAGCTCGGCGACGGTGGCGGGGATGCCGGCGACCGCCCAGTGCCAGAACCCGGACCCGGTGGGGGCGTCGGGGTCGTACACGGTGACGGCGTAGCTCCTGGTGCCTTCCGGGGCGCCGCTCCAGGACAGCTGAGGGGAGGTGTCCTTGCCGCCGGGGACGCCGGAGGAGAACTGCTCGGGCGGCCAGGGGGCGCCGTCGGTGACGTTGGTGCTCGTGACGGTGAAGGAAGCCGCCTCGGGGAGGCGGGTGAAGGGGTCGTTGGCGCGCATCGCGTCGTTCCTTTCGGGCCGTGCGGGGGGGGGAGTGGCCGACGGGGGTCCGCGGCGGGGCGCCGTCGGTCCTCTCCCATCGATGGATCGACCATAGCATCGATAATCGATTATCCAGCCTTTCATCTATGATGAGTCCATGAATCAGACGACCCCCGACCCGGCCGCCCCGGCGAAGCAGATGCTCTCCGAGCAGGTCTACGCACACCTGCGGGACGCGATCATGCGCGGGGAGCACGCCCCCGGCGACCCCCTCAAACCGCAGGACCTCGCCAAGGAACAGGGCGTGAGCCTGGCCGTCGTGCGCGAGGCGCTCGTGCGGGTGGTCGGCGACGGCCTCGCCGACCGGCTGCCCAACCGCGGCTTCGCCGTCCCCGCCTTCTCCGACCGCCGCTGGCAGGAGATCGCGGAGGCCCGCCGGACCGTCGAACCGGTGGTGCTGCGCCTGTCCGTCGAGCGTGGCGACGTCGACTGGGAGGCCCGCGTACGCGCCGCCCACCACCGGCTGACCCGCACCCCGGCGTACCTGCCGGAAGAGGGCGAGCACTACAGCGCCGCCTGGGCCGAAGCCCACCGGGTCTTCCACCGCACCCTGCTGGAGGGATGCGGCAACCCCACCCTGATGGAGACCTTCGACCGGCTGTGGACCGCGAGCGAACTGGCCCGCCGCTGGTCGGCGCACCGCAACCCCGGGCGGGACGGCGCCGAGGAACACCGCCGGCTGGAGGAGGCGGCACTGGCCCGCGACGCCGACACCGCCGCCGAGGTACTGGCCCGGCACCTCAGCCTGACCGCGGCCGGACTGACCGGCTGCGACCACGACGCACCTGCGAAGGACGCCCGATGACCGCATACGAGGCGAGCGCGGGGCGCCGTTGCCACAGCGCCGTGGGTCCGCTGCACTCGTGCCTGTACTTCGCGCCGGAGCAGCAGGACGAACTCGCGGCGCTCGGGCTGGAACGCGGGCCGATGGCCTACTACGCGGGCCGCGCGGCCCCGCTCGGGGCGGTCGACGCGGGCACGGTCACGGCGACGTTCTACAACTTCAGCCATGAGCACGTACGGCGCCACATCCCCGCCGCATGGACGGTCACCACGCCGGAGGCGGTGCTCACGGCCCGGCTGCGCGCCGCGGACACGGCACTGCGGCGGCTGCTCGGCGAGAAGGCGCTCGCGTCCGAGGAGATGGCCGAGGCTGCCGGGCTGGCGTTGCGCGCCGCCGAGGCAGGCCACCGCGAGGCGCGGCCGCTGTACGCCGCCAACGCCGGCCTGCCCGTGCCCGGGGAACCGCACCTGGCCCTGTGGCACGCCGCGACGCTGCTGCGCGAGCACCGCGGTGACGGCCACCTCGCCGCCCTGGCGGTCGCCGGCCTGTCCGGGATCGAGGCGCTGGTCCTGCACAACGCCACCGGCACGGGGCCGACATCGGCGCTGCTCCTGCGGACCCGCGGGTGGTCGGCGGAGCAGTGGGCCGCCGCCCGGGACCGGTTGCGCGGGCGCGGGTTGCTGGACGGGGCGGGGGACCTCACAGACGCGGGCACGGCCTTGCGGGGCGAGGCCGAGGCGCTCACCGACCGCCTCGACGCCGCGCCGTACGACCATCTCGGCCCGGCCGCCACCGCGCGCCTCACCGAGCTGGCCGCCGCCTTCACCGGGGCCCTGCGGGCCGCGGGCGCCTTCCCCGCGCACGCGTTCGGCAAGGGCTGAGGCGCCGGGACGCGGGTGCGCGTAAGCCCAGAATGAGCTCAGGCTGTGCGCGGGCTGTGCGCCCGCTGTGTGCAACGGGGCTGTGTCATGGCCGCGCGGCGGCTGTTACCCGATGGCCGGAAAGCGGCAACAGCGGCTTCCTAGCGTTCCGGGTGTGGGCCTTCCGGGGCCCCCACGTCAGGTCCGGGCCCGGCCCGGACACCGTACGTAGCAAGGAGCAGCATGTTCTTCGCAGCCGGCCGCAAGGCCGACGAGTCCGCGCCCGCCTCCGCCGCCCGGACGGGCAGGCGGCCGGGCCTGCGCGCCGCGGTCGTCACCGCGGCGGCCGGTGCCGTCATCGCCGTTCCGGCCGCCGCCGCGTTCGCGGCCCCGGCGCACTCCGCGGCCCCCGCTCCCGCGGCGTCCGCCGCCGCGTCGCACAGCGTGAAAAAGGTGAAGATCGCCAACCACTACACCCTCGCGTGGGACGCCAAGGCGGGCACCGCCACGGTCCTGGACCCGGACGGCGACGCCGTCGGCGTGCTCTCCGACGACAACCAGGGCCCGATCACCAGCGACTTCGGTGACCAGGGCAAGGCCACGTACACGATGGACTCGGCCATGTCGACGGCCACCGTCCACGTCAACGACAACGGGAAGGTCAAGGACTACTCCTTCCTCAAGGGCTAGGAGCGCGTCCTTCTCCGAGGGCCGAGAGGCGTGCGAGCGGGGCCGGGTGAGGGCCGGCCCCGCTTCCGTACTGCCTACTTCCGGTAGCCCAGGACCGTCATCATCCCGGATTCCGCGTGGTAGACGTTGTGGCAGTGCAGCATCCACAGGCCGGGGTTGTCGGCGTCGAGGTCGACGTCCAGCCGGCGGCCCGGCAGCACGATCGCGGTGTCCTTGCGCGGACCGCCGTCCGGCAGTGCGAAGGTGTGCCCGTGCAGGTGCATCGGGTGCCACATCGTCGTGTTGTTGCGGAACGACAGTCGTACGCGTTCCCCGGCCCGCACCGGATAGCGCTGGTCCGGCGTGTACTTCCTGCCGTTGACGGCCCAGTCGTACTTCGCCATCGAGCCGGTGAGATCGAACCGGAGGGTCCGGTCCGGTGTGCGCGACGCCAGGCGCACCGGCCCGTCGGCCTTCAGCCGGTCGGCCGTCAGCAGCCGCCCGTCCAGCTCCTTGGGCTGTACGGACGCCTCGGGGGCCGACCCGCCGCCGGTGCGCAGCAGGGCCAGCGCGGTCCGCTTCTTGCCCTCGGCGAGCGCGGTCAGCGGGAAGACGCCGTCCTTGACGGTGACCACCACGTCGTAGCGCTCGCCCATGCCGAGCAGCAGGGCGTCCGTGGGGGCGTGGGTGACGGGATAGCCGTCGGTGTGCGTGACCGTCATGGTGTGGCCGCCGAGCGCGACGCGGTACGCGGTGTCGCCGCCCGCGTTGACGAAGCGGATGCGGACCCGGTCGCCGGGCCGCGCGCGGAAGGTCTGCGGGTCCTGCGGCGTACGGCCGTTGACGAGGTGGTACGGGTAGTCCACGTCGCCCGCGTCACCGCCCAGCAGTTTGCTGGTGGCGTCCATCAGCATGCGGGAGGGGCCGGAGGGGGACGGTGCCTTGGCGCCGCCCATGGAGTGCGCTCCATGATTCATCCCGCCGGAGCCGGAGCCGTGGTCCATCCCGCCGGAGCCGGAGCCGTGATCCATGCCTCCGTGGTCCATCCCGCCCATCCCCTTGGACAGTTCGGCCAGCACCGCGTCCGGCGTGCTGCCGTCCACGCCGTCGACCCAGTCGTCCAGGACGACGACCCACTCCCTGTCGTAGGCGAGGGGCTCCTTCGGGTCCTCGACGATCAGGGGCGCGTACAGGCCGCGGTCCTGCTGCACGCCCGAGTGCGGGTGGAACCAGTAGGTGCCGGGGTGGCTGACGGCGAAGCGGTACGTGAACGAGCCGCCCGCCTTCACGGGGCGCTGCGTCAGGTCCGGTACGCCGTCCATGTCGTTGCGCAGGGCCAGGCCGTGCCAGTGCAGGGAGGTGGCTTCGGGCAGGTGGTTGGCGAGCGTCAGCTCCAGGGTGTCGCCCGCGGTGATCCTTACCTCCTTGCCGGGCAGCTCGTCCCCGTACGCCCAGCTGCCGACCGTGCGGCCACCCAGGTCGAGCCGGGCGGCGGTGGCGGTCAGCGCGACCTTCCGTACGGTGCCGGAGCCGCGCTTGGTCTCGGCGGCTGCCACTTCGGGGCCGTCGGGGGAGACGTAACCGCCCGGCGCCTCCGCCGGGTTGCCGCCGTGGCCCGAGTGGCCGGTGTCCTTCGTGCTGTCCGTGCCGGAGTCTGACGAGCAGGCGGCGAGCAGGCCGCTGCCGGCGGCTGCGATGGCCGCGCCGAGCACGGCGCGGCGGGTGTGCGTACGCATGGTGGAGAAACACCTCGTGGTGGTGGGAAACGGTTCCGGTGTGCGCGCGTGTGCCGGGCCGCGGACGCGCGCAGGCGTCGGCGGCCGGGCCGCGCGTCTACACGCGCAGGACCGAGAGCCGGGCGAGGTGTTTGTGGCGGGGGACCGGTGGCGGCAGGGGCCGCAGGCCGCGCAGCAGCCGGGCCCGTACGGCGGCCAGGACGTCGGCGGTCTGCCGTCCCAGCAGCCGTCCCGTGCGGACCAGGATGAGGACGCAGAGGGAGAGCACGGCCAGGCAGACCGCGCCGGGGTGCATGGCGTGGTGGTCGTCGGCGATGGAGGAGGAGAGCCGGACGTGCTGAGGCTGGCGGGCTTGCTGCGCCTTGTGGGTTTGCTGGGCCGTGTGGGTTTGCTCCGCCGTGTGGGCGGCTTGCCCGTGGTGTGCCGTGGCCGTCGTTCCCGACCCGTGTCCGCCCACGGGATGCCCCAGCGTGTGCATACCGACGATGCCGACGAGCAGCGCGGCGAACAGCAGCAGGCGGCCGCACCATGCGGCGGCCTTCCCCCGTCCCCGTTCACGCATCTCGTACGGCATCTCTGCACGGCCTCCCGGAATCGCTGTTCCGCAGCCTACCCCCGCCGGGTATGCCGCCCCAGGGCCGCCCGGGCCCCTTGACTTTGCTTATCCTTGACCTTGATGTCCGTGCAGCCGAACAGCCACCGTGCCGCCTCCGTACTCCTCCTGCTCGGTGCGGTGGCGTACACCGCCTGGGTCCTGGAAGTGGTCCTGTCCACCGGCCTCGACCCCGTCCGTACGTACGTCAGTGAGCTGGCCGCCGCCGACCAGCCGCTCGGCGGCCTGTTCCGCGCCACGGACCTGTTCGCCGGGCTGCTGGTGCTGGCCGGCGCGCTCGCCGCGCTCCGCACCCTCCCGCGCCGCCCCTGGGCCACGGCCGGCTGGTCCGCGCTCGCCCTCTTCGGGGCCGCCACCGCCGTCGACTCCCGGCTGCCGCTGAGCTGCGCGCCGACCAGCGACCCGGAGTGCGCGGCCCGCGAGACCGCGGGACTGGTGCCCGCCACCCACACCGCGCATGCGATCAGCAGCTCGCTCGCCATGGTGGGCGCGCTGGCCGCACTGGTCCTGCTGACCGTCGCCGCCCGCCGGTACGGCTGGTGGCCGCCGCTCGGCCGCCTCGCGCCGTGGCTGACGCTGGCCGAACTGGCCGCCACCGCCTGGACGCTCAGCTCTATCGCGGCCTTCACCGAGGGCCACGGCACCTGGGCGCTCGGCGTCGGCCAGCGCCTCCAGGTCCTGCTCGTCGCGCTGTATGTGGGCCTGCTCGCGTGGTGTGTCGGACGAACGGGCACCACTACGGGGAGGGAAGGGGAAACGGCATGAACGGGGACGGCGTGCGGCGGAGGCGGCGGAGCGCGAGGAGCGGCGGGCGGAGCGGTGCGAAGGACGGCCCCACGACCGGCCCCGGCCCCGCTCCCGGCCGCATGCTGCGCGTCGACGGCGTGGTGCTGCACGTGCTGCGCGAGGGCGGCGGTCCGGTGTGCGTGCTCAGCGGCGGGCTGGGCATGAGCTGGTTCGACTGGGACGCGGTCGCGGCCCGGCTCGTCCCGCACCGTACGGTGGTCCGCTTCGACCGGCCCGGCCTGGGGCTGAGCGCGCCCGCCCAGGGGCCGCCCACCGCGGCGGGCGAGGCCGCCCGGATCGCACACGTCCTGGACGCGCTCGGCCTGCCCGGGCCGTGTACCGTCGTCGGCCACAGCCTGGCCGCCTTCCACGCCGAGGCCTTCGCCCGGCTGTATCCGGACCGCGCCGCGGGCATCGTCCTCGTCGACGGCAGTGTGGAGGAGGGTCCGCGGCCGCTGCTGCCGCGCACCGTCCGTACGGCCTGGGCGGGCGGCCTGGCCTCCGTGCTCGCGGCCGCCGGGGTGCCGCGCGCTCTCGGCCCGGCCGCGCGCCGCCTGACCACCCGCGTGCTGACCGTGCACGACCATCCGCGTGCCCCGCACGAAGCCGGTGCCTACCGCACCAGCCGGGTGCTGCGCGCCTGCGCCCTGGAGAACGCGACGTACGGCTACCAGGCCGCCGAGGTCGCCGCGCTGCGCCCGGACCACCCGCTGTGGGGCGTGCCGGTGACGGTCCTGGCGGCGTACGACGGCAGTGAGACGGCCCGCGAACTGCGCTGGCTGGAGCGCCAGCGGGCGCTGGCCACGCAGCTCAACGGCGTCTTCGCGGTCGCCGCCCCGGCCGGGCACCTGGTGATGGCCGACGCGCCGGACGCGGTGGCCACGGCTGTCCTGTCGCTCACCGCCGACCCGGACCTGGAAGGCCCGCAGCAGTACGGACGCTGAGGATCGGCGTCCCGAAACCCGGGCCGTTCACGGCTTCGCCGTCCGCCGCGCCCGCAGCTCGAAGAATTGCGGCACGGACGCCGCGCCCACGAACGCGTCCCACAGGCGGTCGGCGTCCGCGCCGGTGGGCGGGGGCGCCACGACGGGGCCGAAGAAGCCGCGTTCGCCGCCGGGCGTGGTGAGGACCGTGACGGGCGAGCCCGCGTCCTCGCCGGAGAACTCCTGCGCCTGTCGGCGGGCGTGGGCCACCGGCCGGTCCAGCGCGCTGTCGTGCAGCACGTCGGCGTACACCGCGCCGCCGGCCTCCGCCAGGCACCGCTCGGCCAGTTCCGGTGACGGGTCGGCGCCGCCGCCGTGCACCGCGGCACCGTAGGCGGCGTATACAGCGCCGGTCAGCGTGTCCCGGCCGTCGGTGTGCGCGGCCTCGGCCAGCCGCAGCAGACAGCGGCTCCCGGCGGCGGCCCGGCGGCGTCCGGCGGGCAGCTCGTCCAGTGGCGCGCCGTCGGTCAGGTCGAAGGCGCGGTACGCGAGCGGGATGCCGCGCCGCCCGGTGGCGTCCACCAGCCACTGTGCGGTGCGCCAGGTCCAGGGGCACACGGGGTCGAAGTGGAACGTCACGGCCGTGACGTCGAAAGGGTCGCTCATGTGCTCTCCTCGGCCGTCGTACGGGATCGGGCGGCTCCGGGCCCGCCACCGGTGCGGCCCTTCCGGGCGAACCGGGACGATCCGGACTGCCCTTCCTTCGGGTACCGCCCGCCACTCCCGGGCAAACGTGCCGGTGTCCCCTTGCGGCCCGGCGGTTCTGTTCCCGGCCGAGGGTGCGTAATGTGACGGTAACCCCCTCACGTGATACTGGTGTGCCACACCTCGTTGCCCGACGGGGGTGGACAGGCCGATTGACCTGCAAGGATTGGTGAGCCATGGACAAGCAGCAGGAGTTTGTGCTCCGAACGCTGGAGGAGCGCGACATCCGCTTCGTACGACTGTGGTTCACCGACGTGCTGGGGTTCTTGAAGTCGGTGGCCGTGGCACCCGCCGAACTTGAGCAGGCGTTCGACGAAGGCATCGGCTTCGACGGCTCCGCCATCGAGGGCTTCGCGCGGGTGTATGAGTCCGACATGATCGCCAAGCC
Source organism: Streptomyces sp. NPDC033221 (assembly GCF_055577005.1). NCBI lineage: Bacteria > Bacillati > Actinomycetota > Actinomycetes > Kitasatosporales > Streptomycetaceae > Streptomyces > Streptomyces sp. NPDC033221. The sequence continues at coordinate 8,278 of NZ_JBVIQN010000031.1, forward strand.
GGACCCGGGCACCTTCCAGATCCTGCCCTGGCGCGCCGAGGCCCCCGGCACCGCCCGGATGTTCTGCGACATCCTGATGCCGGACGGCTCCCCGTCCTACGCCGACCCGCGCTACGTCCTCAAGCGCATCCTGGCCAAGACCTCCGACCTCGGCTTCACCTTCTACACCCACCCCGAGATCGAGTTCTTCCTGCTCAAGGACAAGCCGGTGGACGGCACCCGGCCCAGCCCCGCGGACTCCTCCGGCTACTTCGACCACACCCCGCAGAACGTCGGCATGGACTTCCGCCGCCAGGCGATCACCATGCTCGAATCGATGGGCATCTCGGTGGAGTTCAGCCACCACGAGGGCGCGCCCGGCCAGCAGGAGATCGACCTGCGCTACGCCGACGCGCTGTCCACGGCCGACAACATCATGACGTTCCGGCTGGTGATGAAGCAGGTCGCGCTGGAACAGGGCGTCCAGGCGACGTTCATGCCCAAGCCGTTCTCGGAATACCCGGGTTCGGGCATGCACACCCACCTCTCGCTGTTCGAGGGCGACCGCAACGCCTTCCACGAGTCCGGCGCCGAATACCAGCTCTCCAAGGTCGGCCGCTCCTTCATCGCCGGACTGCTGCGGCACGCCGGCGAGATCTCCGCCGTCACCAACCAGTGGGTCAACTCCTACAAGCGCATCTGGGGCGGCGCCAACCGCACCGCGGGCGCCGGCGGCGAGGCCCCCTCGTACATCTGCTGGGGCCACAACAACCGCTCCGCGCTCATCCGCGTCCCCATGTACAAGCCGGGCAAGATGGGCTCCACCCGGGTCGAGGTCCGCTCCATCGACTCCGGCGCCAACCCCTACCTCACCTACGCCGTGCTGCTCGCCGCCGGCCTCAAGGGCATCGAGGAGGGCTACGAACTCCCGGCCGGTGCCGACGACGACGTCTGGGCGCTGTCCGACTCCGAGCGCCGCGCCATGGGCATCGAACCGCTGCCGCAGAACCTCGGCGAGGCCATCGACCTGATGGAGCGCAGCGAACTGGTCGCGGAGACCCTCGGCGAGCACGTCTTCGACTTCTTCCTGCGCAACAAGAAGCAGGAGTGGGAGGAGTACCGCTCCGAGGTCACCGCCTTCGAGCTGCGCAAGATGCTGCCGGTCCTGTGACCGCGCACCCCGCTCCGCAGGGACAGGGGCGGCGCAGCAGCGCCTTCTCCCGGCTGCTGCGGTACGGCTTCACCGACCCGCCGGCGGCCGGGCGTCTCCTGGAGGCGCCCGAACTGTCCGCCGTACGGGACGACTCGGTGCTCCTGGAGGCGCTGGGCGGCACCGCCGACCCGGACCTGGCGCTGACCGCGCTGGTCCGGCTGGCGGAGGCGCAGGACGAGGACGAGCGGCACAAGCTGCTGTCCACGCTGATCACCGCGAAGCCGCTGCGCGACCGGCTGCTGGGCGTGCTCGGCGCCTCCGAGGCACTCGGCGACCACCTCGTACGGCATCCGTCCGACTGGCACTCGCTGGTCACGTACGAGGCGGCCGACCTGCACCCGACCACCCCCGAGTTCGAGGCGGCGCTCGCCGAGGGCGTCTGGGGCGAGCGGGGCCGGGACCGGCCGCGCCCGGACGCGCTGCGCGCCGCGTACCGCCGGTGCCTGCTGGGCATCGCGGCGCGCGACGTGTGCGGGACGACCGACCTGGCCGAGACCGCCGCGGAGCTGGCCGACCTGGCGACCGCGACGGTACGCGCCGCGCTGGAGATCGCCGGTGAGGAGCAGCCCACCGACGCCGCCGCCTGCCGGCTCGCCGTGATCGCGATGGGCAAGTGCGGCGGCCGGGAGCTGAACTACGTCTCGGACGTGGACGTCATCTTCGTCGCGGAGGCCCGGGACGGCACCGAGGAGGCCAAGGCGCTGCAGGCCGCGACGCGACTGGCGGGCCGGATGATGCGGGTGTGCTCCGAGGTGACCGCCGAGGGCACGATCTGGCCGGTGGACGCCAACCTGCGCCCCGAGGGCCGCAACGGCCCGCTCGTCCGCACCCTCAACAGCCACCTGGCCTACTGCGAACGCTGGGCCAAGACCTGGGAGTTCCAGGCACTGCTGAAGGCCCGGCCGATGGCGGGCGACGAAGAGCTGGGCAAGGAGTACGTCGCCGCGGTCACCCCGCTGGTCTGGCAGGTCTCCGAGCGCGAGAACTTCGTGACCGACGTACGGCAGATGCGCCGCCGCGTCGTGGAGAACATCCCCGCCGCCCAGGTGGACCGCGAACTGAAACTGGGCCCCGGCGGGCTGCGCGACGTGGAGTTCGCCGTCCAGCTCCTGCAACTGGTGCACGGCCGCGGCGACGCGACGCTGCACAGCGCGTCGACCCTGGAAGCCCTCTCGGCGCTGGCGTCCGGCGGCTACGTCGGCCGTGAGGACGCCAAGGCGCTGGACGCCGCGTACTGCTTCCTGCGCACACTGGAACACCGCATCCAGCTCTACAAACTCCGCCGTACCCACCTGATGCCCGAGGACGAGCCCGACCTGCGGCGCCTCGCCCGCTCCATGGGCCTGCGCACCGAACCGGTGGCGACGCTGCGCAAGGAGTGGAAGTGGCACGCCCGCGAGGTGCGGCGGCTGCACGAGAAGCTGTTCTACCGGCCGCTGCTGGACGCCGTCGCTCACCTGGAGCCCGGCGGTACCCGCCTCTCCGCCAAGGCCGCCGGCCAGCGCCTCGAAGCGCTCGGCTACGCGGACCCGGTCGCCGCGCTGCGCCACCTCGAAGCGCTGGCCTCCGGCGTCACCCGCAAGGCCGCCATCCAGCGCACCCTGCTGCCGGTCCTGCTGGCCTGGTTCGCGGACTCCGCCGACCCCGACGCCGGCCTGCTCAATTTCCGCAAGGTCTCCGACGCCCTCGGCAAGACGCCCTGGTACCTGCGGCTGCTGCGTGACGAAGGCGCCGCCGCCGAGAACCTGGCCCGCGTCCTGTCGGCCGGCCGCTTCGCCCCCGACCTGCTGCTGCGCGCCCCCGAGGCGGTCGCGCTGCTCGGTGCCAAGGACGGGCTCCGGCCGCGCTCCCGTGCCGCGCTGGAGCAGGAGGTGCTGGCCGCGGTCGGCCGCGCGGAGGGCGCCGAGCAGGCCGTCGCCGCGGCCCGCGGGGTACGGCGCCGGGAACTGTTCCGTACGGCCGCCGCCGACCTGATCGGCGCGTACGGCACCGAAGGCCACCCGGCCGAGGCGGACCGCGGGCACGCCGCCGACGTGATCGGCACCGCCGTCTCCGACCTGACCGCCGCCACCATCGCGGGCGCCCTGCGCGCCGCCGTACGCGACCAGTGGGGCGACACCCTGCCCACCCGCTTCACCGTCATCGGCATGGGCCGCTTCGGCGGCCGGGAGCTGGGCTACGGCTCCGACGCGGACGTGCTGTTCGTGCACGAGCCGCGCGAGGGAGCCGACGAGCAGGAGGCCGCCAAGGCCGCGCACGCCGTCGCCAACGAGATGCGCCGCCTCCTCCAGCTGCCGACCTCCGACCCGCCGCTGCCCATCGACGCCGACCTGCGCCCGGAGGGCAAGACCGGCCCGCTGGTGCGCACGCTCTCCTCCTACGCGGCCTATTACCGGCGCTGGTCGCTCGTATGGGAGGCGCAGGCCCTGCTGCGCGCCGAGCCGGTCGCGGGCGACGCCGACCTGGGGGAGCGCTTCATCGAGCTGGTCGACCCGCTGCGCTACCCGGTGGAGGGCCTGGGCGAGGACGCCGTACGGGAGATCCGCCGGCTCAAGGCCCGGATGGAGACCGAGCGGCTGCCGCGCGGCGCCGACCCGACCACGCACACCAAGCTGGGCCGCGGCGGCCTCAGCGACGTGGAGTGGACCGTGCAGCTGCTCCAGATGCAGCACGCCTGGGCCGAGCCGGGGCTGCGCACCACCCGCACCCGTACCGCGCTGGCCGCGGCCTGCGACGCCGGGCTGCTCGCCACGGAGGACGCGCAGATCCTGGACGAGGCGTGGGTACTGGCGTCCCGGGTGCGCAACGCCGCGATGCTGGTACGGGGCCGTCCCGGCGACACGTTCCCGTCCGACGCGCGGGAGCTGGCGGCCGTCGGCCGCTACCTCGGGTACGAGGAAGGGCACGTCGGGGAGATGCTGGACGATTACCGGCGGACGACCCGAAGGGCCCGCGCGGTGGTCGAGGAGCTCTTCTACGGGGCGGCGGGCTGAGGCAGCCGCGGCAGCCGGTGCGGCAGCGCCGCGTACCAGGCGTAGGCCAGGCCGATCCCGAAGGCGAGGCACAGGATGCCGCCCACCGCGTCGAGCCAGAAGTGGTTGGCGGTGGAGACGATGACCATCAGGGTCGTGGTCGGGTAGAGCAGCCCCAGCACCTTGGCCCACACCGGCTTGGCGATCAGCGCGATCATCACGCCGCACCACAGCGACCAGCCGATGTGCATCGAGGGCATCGCCGCGTACTGGTTGGACATCGAGGCCAGGTTGCCGGAGGCCATCGAACCCCAGGTGTGGTGGACGATGACGGTGTCGATGAAGCCGCCGCCGTTCATCAGGCGGGGCGGGGCCAGCGGGTAGAAGTAGTAGCCGATGAGGGCCACGCCCGTGGTGGCGAAGAGCGCGAGGCGGGCGGCGGCGTACCGGCCGGGGTGCCAGCGGTAGAGCCAGACCAGCACGCCGATGGTCAGTATGAAGTGCAGCGTGGCGTAGTAATAGTTCATCGAGACGATGAGCCAGGTCACCGAGTCCACGGCGTGGTTGACGGTTTTCTCCACCGCTATGCCGAGGGTCTGTTCGGTCTGCCAGATCCAGTCCGCGTTCTTCAGCGCCTGGGCCTTCTGCTCGGGCACGGCGTTGCGGATGAGGGAGTACACCCAGTAGCTGACCGCGATCAGCAGGATCTCGAACCAGAGCCGCGGGGAACGGGGTGAGCGCAGGCGGGCCAGCCGGCCACCGGAGGACGCGCTCGGCGCGCCGTCCTCGGTGGGTGGCGGCACGGCCGTACGGCCGTCAAGAGTCTTTACATGCGCTTCACCCATAGGCAGACAGTCTGCCAGAAAGGGGTCGGCGGCCGATCACCCTCCGGTCGGGTCCTGAAGGGCCCGCATGTAGCACCTCAGGGGGAGGCGCCACCCCTGACGGATGAGGGAAGGCTCTGCCCTACGGCGGGGGCGGGAGGCTTCCATCCGTATCAGAGGAGACGGCCGGGCCGGGAATCCGGGCGGCCCTGGGCGCCGAAGCGGTGGAACCGCGGACCACCAGTTCCGGGTGGAAGACGAACTCGCTGTGCGGCGCCGGGGTGCCGCCGACCTCCTCCAGCAGGGCCCGCACCGCCGCCTGCCCCATCGCGGTGACCGGCTGCCGGATCGTGGTCAGCGGCGGGTCCGTGAAGGCGATCAGCGGGGAGTCGTCGAAGCCGACGACGGAGACCTCCCGGGGCACGTCCAGGCCCTGCTGCCGGGCGGCCCGGATCGCGCCGAGCGCCATCATGTCGCTGGCGCACACCACCGCCGTACAGCCGCGGGAGAGCAGCGCGGCGGCCGCGGCCTGCCCGCCCTCCAGGGAGTAGAGGGAGTGCTGGATCAGCTCCTGGGCCGCCGCCCGGTCCAGGCCGAGCTGCTCGTGCATGCTGTGCAGGAAGCCCTCGATCTTGCGCTGGACGGGCACGAAGCGCTTCGGCCCGAGGGCCAGCCCGATCCGCTGGTGGCCCAGTGCCGCCAGATGGGTGACGGCGAGGCGGATCGCGGCCCGGTCGTCCGGCGAGACGAAGGGCGCCTGCACCTTGTCGGAGAAGCCGTTGATCAGGACGAAGGGCACGCCCTGGCCCCGCAGCTGCTCGTAGCGCTGCATGTCGGCGGAGGTGTCCGCGTGCAGTCCGGAGACGAAGATGATCCCGGCGACGCCGCGGTCCACCAGCATCTCGGTCAGCTCGTCCTCGGTGGAGCCGCCCGGCGTCTGGGTGGCCAGCACCGGGGTGTAGCCCTGCCGGGTCAGCGCCTGGCCGATGACCTGGGCGAACGCCGGGAAGATCGGGTTCTCCAGCTCCGGCGTTATCAGGCCGACCAGCCCGGCGCTGCGCTGCCTCAGCCGTACGGGGCGTTCGTACCCGAGCACGTCGAGCGCGGCCAGCACGGACTGGCGGGTGGTCGCGGAGACGCCGGGTTTTCCGTTGAGCACCCGGCTGACGGTGGCCTCGCTGACACCCGCCTGCGCTGCGATGTCGGACAGGCGGGCGGTCATGGGTGGGACTGTACCGGTCGCCTGTCGGATTGCCCACGCTGCCCGCACCGGCCGGCGGGCGGGCGGCGTTCGGCGGGCCGTGCCGGATCGTCGGTCAGAGGGCCCACCAGGTGCAGGAGTCGCCGGGCAGCGGGATCGTGGCGCCCTCGGCCGGGACGGTCGTGGAGGAGAGCAGCACCCGTCCGGGGCGGGGGAGTTCGACGGCGCGGTCCAGGGTGTTGAGGGTGCACAGCAGGTCCGGGCGGCCCGAGCGGCCGGTTCGGGTGAAGGCCAGCAGCCCCTCGGGGACGTCGGTCCAGGTCAGGCCGCCGTCGCCGAGGCAGGGGTGGGCGCGGCGCAGGGTGAGTGCCGCGCGGTACAGCTCCAGGGTGGAGGCCGGGTCGCCGGTCTGGGCCCGTACGGACAGGTCCTTCCACGCGCGCGGCTGGGGGAGCCAGCTGCCGCCGGGCCCGAAGCCGTACGCGGCCGAGTCGCCGCACCAGGGCAGCGGCACCCGGCAGCCGTCGCGGTGCCCGTCCTGCCCGTCGCCGCGGAAGAACGCGGGGTCCTGGCGTACCTCGTCGGGCAGGTCGGTGACCTCGGGCAGGCCCAGTTCCTCGCCCTGGTAGAGGTAGGCCGAGCCGGGCAGCGCGAGCATCATGAGCGTGGCGGCGCGGGCGCGGCGCAGGCCGCCGAGGCGGGTGGCGTGGCGGACCACGTCGTGGTTGGAGAGCACCCAGGAGGTGGTGGCGCCGACCGAGGCCGTGGCGGCGAGGGAGGCGTCGATGACGGCGCGCAGCGAGGCGGCGAACCAGTCGGCGGTCAGGAACTGGAAGTTGAACGCCTGGTGGCATTCGTCGGGGCGTACGTACAGGGCCAGGCGTTCGGGGCTGGGGGCCCAGGCCTCGGCGACGCCGATGCGCTCGCCGGGGTAGGAGTCCAGCAGGCGGCGCCAGGCGCGGTGGATCCGGTGGACGCCGTCCTGGTCGAAGAAGGGCAGTACCTGGCTGCCGATGAGTTTGGCCTGCTCCTTGTGGCCGATGTCGGGCAGGCCGGGTGCCTTGACCATGCCGTGGGCGACGTCGATGCGGAAGCCGTCCACGCCGAGGTCGAGCCAGAACCGCAGGACGGACTCGAACTCGGCGTGCACGTCCGGGTTGTCCCAGTTCAGGTCGGGCTGCTGCGGGGCGAACAGGTGCAGGTACCAGTCGCCGCGTTCGGTACGGGTCCAGGCGGGCCCGCCGAAGACCGACTCCCAGTCGTTGGGCGGCAGCTCGCCGGAGGCGCCCTTGCCGGGGCGGAAGAGGTAACGCTGCCGGGCCAGTTCCGGGTCCCGGAACCAGGGGTGCTGGTCGGAGGTGTGGTTGGGCACGATGTCGACGATCACCCGCAGGCCCAGCGCGTGGGCGGCCTGTACGAGGTCGTCGGCGTCCTGGAGGCTGCCGAACAGCGGGTCGACGGCGCGGTAATCGGCGACGTCGTAGCCGCCGTCGGCCTGCGGGGAGGCGTAGAACGGGGTGAGCCAGACCGCGTCCACGCCCAGTTCCCGCAGGTAGGGCAGGCGGGCGCGGGCGCCGCGCAGATCGCCGATGCCGTCGCCGTCGCAGTCGGCGAAGGAGCGGACGTACACCTGGTAGATGACGGCGTCGCGCCACCAGCCGGGCCGGGCCGCCGTGTGGGCGAAGTCGGTCGAGGTCAGCTCCTGGGTCATCTGGCATCCCTGTCGAGAGTGGGGCGATTCGGGGCAGAGCGTCCATGCATCGTCTTGCAGGGTCCAGGCATCGATCGACGGACGGTCGTTTACGGGCTCAACGCGCAGGGCGCGGCGGGGTGACGGGCCTGCGGGCGCTCGCGGCCCTGGTGAGCGGCCTGCTGAGGCGTGGTGGGCATGGCGTGCGCGGGCGCCGCCCCCTGCAATACCTTCCCGTTACCTTGCAGAAATTTGCCGCAAGGTCTTTCGGATTCATTTCCACGCTGTTACGTTCCTGTCCGCCATCACAGGCGTTTCGAACGGCCGAGCGAGGCGTTCCGGCGCCATCTCGGGCGTCCCCCTAAGGAGTTCACATGCGGCGTGGCATAGTGGCCACCGCGTTGGTCGCGGGTCTGGCAATGACGGCGACAGCGTGCGGAGATGACGGCGGCGGCGACCAGCAGAGCGGCGGCGAGCTGTCCGGCACCGTGACCTTCTGGGACACCTCCAACGACGCCGAGAAGGCCACGTACAAGAAGCTGGCCGAGAGCTTCGAGAAGGAACACCCGAAGGTCGACGTCAAGTACGTCAGCGTCGCGTTCGGCGAGGCCAACGCCAAGTTCAAGAACGCCGCCGGCGCCGGCGCGGGCGCCCCCGACGTGATGCGCACCGAGGTCGCCTGGGTCGCCGACTTCGCCAACCTCGGCTACCTCGCCCCGCTCGACGACACCCCGGCCCTGGACAACACAGGCGACTACCTGCCGCAGGCCGTCGGCAGCACCAGATTCAAGGACAAGACCTACGCCGTGCCGCAGGTCACCGACACCCTCGGCCTCTTCTACAACAAGCGGCTGCTCAAGGAGGCCGGTGTCGAGGTACCCAAGACCTTCGCCGAGCTGACCGCCGCCGCCAAGCAGATCAAGGACAAGACCGGCGCCACCGCGCTGTACCTGCGCGGCGACGACCCGTACTGGTTCCTGCCGTACCTCTACGGCGAGGGCGGCGACCTGGTCGACGCCCGCGACAAGGTCGTCACCATCGACGACGACGCCGGCGTGAAGGCCTTCAAGGCCATCAAGGACCTGGTCGACTCCAAGGCCGCCGTCACCGACGCCACCGACGGCCAGGAGAACCAGCTCAAGGCCCTCAAGGACGGCAAGGTCGCGATGGCCGTCAGCGGCCCCTGGGACATCGAAGGCGTGCGGGCGGGCAAGGAGTTCAAGGACAAGAAGAACCTCGGCGTCGCACCCGTACCCGGCGGCAGCGCCTCCCAGGGCTCCCCGCAGGGCGGCTGGAACCTCTCCGTCTACGCGGGCTCCAAGAACCTCCAGGCGTCCTACGCCTTCGCGAAGTACATGAGCTCGGCGAAGATCCAGCAGCAGACCACCGAACAGCTGAGCCTGCTGCCCACCCGCAAGTCCGTGTACGAGATGCCGTCCGTCAAGAACAACGAGATGGTCGGCTTCTTCAAACCCGCCGTCGACAAGGCCGTCCAGCGCCCCTGGATCGCCGAGGGCAACGCGCTCTTCGAGCCGATCAAGGTCCAGATGAACAAGGTCCTCACCGGCGCCAGCACCCCCGAGCAGGCCGCCAAGGCCGTCGGCGACAGCTACCGCAAGCTCCTCAAGGACTACAAGTGACGGACACCGCACAGATGTCCCGGGCCCGGCGGAAGGAGGCCGCCACCGCACCGCCGGGCCGGGTGCGCAGAGCCCTCGGCACCCACTGGTACGCCTGGACCATGGTCGCCCCGGTGGTGCTCGTCATCGGCGTCATCATCGGATACCCGCTGGTCCGCGGCCTGTACCTGTCGCTGACCGACGCCAACGAGGGCAATGTCGAGCGCAACATCGGCATGAACCACATCCCGGCCACCTACAAGTTCACCGGCCTGGACAACTACACCGCCGTCCTCGGCGACAGCGTCTTCTGGGGCCGGCTCGGCTGGACCGCGGTGTGGACGGTGGCCTGCGTCGGCCTCACCTTCGCCATCGGCCTGGCCCTCGCCAACCTGCTCAACCGCACGCTGCGCGGCCGCACCTTCTACCGGCTGGCGCTGATCCTGCCCTGGGCCATCCCCGCCTTCGTCTCCGTCTTCACCTGGCGGCTGCTCTACAACGAGAAGAACGGCCTGCTCAACAAGGTCCTGGCGGGCGGCGGCATCGACGCGGTGCCGTGGCTGAACGACCCGACCTGGGCCAAGCTGTCGGTCATCGCCGTCAACGTGTGGCTGGGCGTACCGTTCATGCTCGTCGCGCTGCTCGGCGGCCTCCAGTCGATCCCCGGCGAGCTGTACGAGGCCGCGGAGATGGACGGCGCGGGCCCCTGGCAGCGGTTCCGCCACATCACCCTGCCCGGTCTGCGCGGGGTGAGCAGCACCGTGATCCTGCTCTCCATCATCTGGACGTTCAACATGTTCCCGGTGATCTACCTGCTCACCCGGGGCGGCCCCGGCGACGCCACCGAAATCCTGGTGACCTACGCCTACCGGCTCTCCTTCGTCGACAGCCCGCGCGACTTCTCCGGCTCGGCCGCCTGGGGCGTACTGATCCTGCTCCTGCTGTCCCTGATCGCGATCGTCTACCGGCGCTCGCTCCGCAAGCAGGGAGAGGTGTGGTGACCGTGGCACCGAAGAAGACGCCGCGCAACAAGCGCGGCCCGCTGGCCTCCGTCGGCCTGCACACGACTCTGCTGATCGCCGCCGTCGTCGCGGTCTTCCCGCCGCTGTGGCTGCTGATCACCTCCTTCAAACCGAAGAACGACGCCTTCACCACCGAGCTGGTCAGCAACTTCACCTTCGCCAACTACCGGCACGTGGTCGCCGACACCGAGTTCCTGACCTGGTTCGGCAACTCGGTGCTCGTCGTCGGCATCACCACCGTCATCGGCGTCTTCGTCGCGGCCACCACCGGCTACGCCGTCAGCCGCTTCCGGTTCCCCGGGATGCGCCCGCTGATGTGGCTGCTGCTGATCACGCAGATGTTCCCGGTCGCCGTACTGATCGTGCCGCTGTACAACCTGCTGGCGAGCCTCGGGCTGCTCAACCAGCCGGCCGGTCTGGTCGTCACCTACCTGACCATCGCCGTCCCCTTCTGCGCCTGGATGATGAAAGGCTTCTTCGACACCATCCCGGTGGAGATCGACGAAGCCGGACGCGTCGACGGCCTCAACCCCTTCGGCACCTTCTGGCGCCTGGTCCTGCCGCTGGCCCGCCCCGGCCTGGCCGTCACCGGCTTCTACACCTTCGTGACCGCCTGGGCCGAGGTCGCGTACGCCTCCGCCTTCATGACCGGCGAGGAGAACCTGACCCTCGCCGGCGGCCTGCAGACCTTCGTCAACCAGTACGTCAACGACTGGGGATCGATGACCGCCGCCGCCGTGATCATCGCGGTGCCCGCGGCCCTGGTCTTCGCCTTCGCCCAGCGCCACCTCGTCGCCGGACTGACCTCCGGCACCACCAAGGGATGACATGACCACCGAGCACCCCACCCATGGAGCGACCGCCGACGCCGCGGCCCCGGCCGCACCCGGTGCCACCCAGTGGTGGCGCCACGCGGTGATCTACCAGGTCTACCCGCGCAGCTTCGCCGACGGCAACGGCGACGGCATGGGCGACCTGCCCGGCATCCGCAGCCGCCTGCCCTACCTCAAGGACCTGGGCGTCGACGCCGTCTGGCTCAGCCCCTTCTACTCCTCCCCGCAGGCCGACGCGGGCTACGACGTCGCCGATTACCGCGTCATCGACCCGGCCTTCGGCACCCTCGCCGACGCCGAGGCCGTCATCCGCGACGCCCACGGCCTGGGCCTGCGCGTGATCGTGGACGTCGTCCCCAACCACTGCTCCGACCGGCACGCCTGGTTCCGGCAGGCGCTGGAGGAGGGCCCCGGATCGACGCTCCGCGACCGCTTCCACTTCCGCAAGGGACGCGGCGAGAACGGTGAACTCCCGCCCAACGACTGGGAGTCCGTCTTCGGCGGCCCGGCCTGGACCCGAGTGGCGGACGGCGAGTGGTACCTCCACCTCTTCGCCCCCGAACAGCCCGACTTCAACTGGGAACACGCCGCCGTCCAGGACGAGTTCCGTTCCATCCTGCGCTTCTGGCTCGACCTCGGCGTGGACGGCTTCCGCATCGACGTCGCCCACGGTCTGGTCAAGGCCCCCGGCCTGCCCGACATGGGCCGCACCGGCCAGCTCAGACTGCTCGGCAACCAGGTCCTGCCGTTCTTCGACCAGGACGGCGTCCACGAGATCTACCGCTCCTGGCGCCGCGTCCTGGACGAGTACGCGGGCGACCGCATCGGCGTCGCCGAGGCCTGGACCCCCAGCGCCGACCGCACCGCCCTCTACCTGCGCCCCGACGAACTCCACCAGGCGTTCAACTTCCACTACCTCGGCACCGGATGGGACGCCGCCGCACTGCGCGCCGCCATCGACGACTCCCTCGACGCCATGCGGCCCGTGGGCGCCCCCACCACCTGGGTTCTCTCCAACCACGACGTCGTACGGCACGCCACCCGCCTCGGCGGCGACGCCCGCCGCGCCCGCGCCGCCGCCCTGCTCATGCTCGCGCTGCCCGGCTCCGCGTACGTCTACCAGGGCGAGGAACTGGGCCTGCCCGAGGTCACCGACCTGCCCGACGAGGTACGCCAGGACCCCGCGTTCTTCCGCGGCGACGGCCAGGACGGCCTGCGCGACGGCTGCCGCGTCCCGATCCCGTGGTCCGGCGACACGGCTCCGTACGGCTTCGGGACCGGCGGCAGCTGGCTCCCGCAGCCGCCGGAGTGGGCGGGCCTGAGCGTCGCCGCCCAGACCGGCGACCCGGCCTCCATGCTGGAGCTGTACCGTACGGCCCTCAAGCTGCGCCGCACCCACCCCGGACTCGGGGCCGGCGACCGCGTCGAATGGCTGGAAGCGCCCGAAGGCGTGCTGGCCTTCCGCCGCCCCGGCGGCTTCGCCTGCACGGTCAACATGACAGCCGAACCCGTACCCGCCCCGGTCCGGCCGTCCTGGCGGCCGCTGCTGTCCTCGGCCGGACTCCGCACCGTCGACGACGAACTCACCCTCCCGGCGGACACCGCCGTGTGGTGGGAAGCGTGACCGACCACCTCGACGCGCCGCCGGCCGGGGGCCCCGGCCCCCGGCTGGCGCACATCGCCGCGCAGGCCCAGGTCAGCGAGGCGACCGTGAGCCGGGTGCTCAACGGGAAGGCGGGGGTGGCCCGCGGCACCCGGCAGCGGGTCCTGGCCGCCCTCGACGTCCTCGGCGGCGATCGCCCCGTCCGCCTGCGCCGCACCAGCGCCGGACTGGTCGGCCTGATCGTCCCCGAACTGACCAACCCGATCTTCCCGGCCTTCGCCCAGCTCATCGAACAGGCCCTGACCGGCCACGGCTACACCCCCGTCCTGTGCACCCAGCTCCCCGGCGGCGCCACCGAGGACGAGATCGTCGAACAGCTCGAAGCGCGCGGCGTCACCGGCATCATCTTCCTCTCCGGCCTCCACTCCGACAGCACCACCGACCCCGACCGCTACACCCGCCTCACCGATCGCGGTGTCCCGTACGTCCTCATCAACGGCCACCACGAGGGCATCGCCGCCCCGTTCGTCTCCCCGGACGACCGGGCGGCCGCCCGCATGGCCGTACGCCACCTCGCCGAACTCGGCCACCGCACCATCGGCCTGGCCGTCGGCCCGGTCCGCTACGTGCCGTCGCGCCGCAAGGCCGAAGGCTTCGCCGCGGCGGTGACGGAGGAGTTCGGCCTGCGGAGGGGGCAGGCCGAACACCTCGTCCGGCACACCCTCTTCGGCGTCGAAGGCGGTCACGCGGCGGCGGCGTCCTTACTGGACGCGGGCTGCACGGCCATCGTCTGCGGCAGCGATCTGATGGCGCTCGGCGTCGTACGGGCGGCCCGCCAGCGCGGCCTGGACGTACCGGCACAGGTGTCGGTCGTCGGCTTCGACGACTCCCAGCTCATCGCCTTCACCGACCCGCCCCTGACCACCGTGCGCCAGCCCGTGCGGGCGATGGCCTCGGCCGCCGTCGACGCGCTGATCGAAGAGATCCGCGCCCGCGCGGACGGCGACGGACCGCCGGACCGCCACACGGAGTTCGTCTTCCAGCCGGAGCTGGTGGTACGGGGATCGACGGCACGGATCGCGGAGCCGGCGGGGTAGCGCCCGCGGCCGTGAATGGCAGGATGACCACCGCGACCAAGTGATCACCGCAGCCACTTACGGGAAGGTGCCGGAGACCATGGCCATCATCCACCACACCACGCTCTCGCCCACCAAGCTGGAACTGCTCGCCCCCTGGCTTCCCGCCCAGCCCTGGTACGCGGGGGAGGGGCCGGCCCCGACACTCACCAAGGCCGGCGGCTTCCGCCTCGACGACCCGGAGGGCGAGGTCGGCATGGAATTCATGGTGGCCACCGACACCGCCGGGCCCGAACCAGTGCACTACCACGTCCCCTTCACCTACCGGGGCGCCCCTCTGACCGGTGCCGGCCACGCCCTCATCGGCACCCTGGAGCACGGCGTACTCGGCAAGCGCTGGGTCTACGACGGCACCCACGACCCGGTCCTGGTCGCCCAGCTCTTCGCCCTCCTCACCGGCCGGGCCGAACCCCACGCCCAGAGCGAGAACGACGCCCTCGACCCCACGGTGCGAGCGCGGCTCGCGGAAGCGGCCCACGGCGAGGCCCCGGGCCCCGCCTCGGTGACCCAGAGCGTGACCGCCACCGACATCCTCGTCCGGACGCCCCGGCCGCTGGTCCTGCGCGTCCACCGGGTGCTGACACCGGCCGAGGGCGAGGGTGAGGTCGGCCCGGCCCTGGGACACGTCAGCGCGACGTGGACCGAGGCATCGGGGGAGCAGCCGCGAGGGCTGTTCGTCACCGTTCACGAGGCCGCGGACTGACGGCCGCCGCCCGGCTCACGTGATGAGTGGCGAGCCGAGCAGCCAGTTGCCCGGGGCGTCCGGGTCCGGGCTGAGGTAGAACTCCTCGATGGCCTTGCGGAACTCGGCGTGGCTGATGGCGCCGTCGCCGTCACGGTCCAGCCGCTGGAAGGCGGGGGCGGAGGTCGCCGGGTCGATGTGCAGCGCCTCGTACATCCGCACGTACTCGTCCTGGGTGAGCCGGCCGTTGCGGTCGGTGTCGAGCGCCTGCATCAGCGCGTCGACGATCTGGAGTACGACGTGCTCGAAGGTCTTCGGGTCGGTGACGTGCGAGCGCATCAGATCGATGAACGCCCGGCGTCCCACCCGCCCTTCGTCATCCGTGCCGCCCGCGTCCCGCAGCACCTCCCACCACCGGCCGAACGCCTCACGCAGCGCGGCCCGGTTGTCGTGGTCCTCCGGCTGCGCCAGCGCCATGAACAGCCCGGCCATCACCTCGAAGTCCTCATGGGTGAGCCAGCCGTCCTCGGTCCGGTCGAACCAGTCGAAGAGGATGCTGAACTTGCGCTCAAGGGTGTCGTTCGCGGCCATCGGAACCCACCGTTCTCTCGCGGGGCGCTCACGGACGCGTTCCATGGAACTGCGGCCGGGGGCCGCGGGCAACGGTGGTTCGGGTCAGGTTGCCTGGCGGGCGGCGTAGGGGAGGAAGGCGGCCCAGGCGGCGGGGGAGGTCGTGAGTTGAGGCCCTTGCGCATTCTTTGAGTCGCGGATGCGGATGGTGGTTGGGGAGGCGGCGACTTCAACGCAGTTGTCACCCGAGCTACCGCTGTAGCTGCTCTTCGTCCAGGTCAGCTCGGTGGTGGTGCTCATAGGGCTCCTCGCATCCGCTCCAGCAGGCTCCTGGAGTCTTCGGGGGAGAGAGCCTGCGATTGCAGTCTTGCATAGCGCATGTGCAGTGTGCTGATCGTCTTGGGATCGGAGACGAACTGCCCGCTTTCCTGCGCCTCGCAGTATCCGAACCACTTGTTGTCCGGGGTCTCCAAGAGACAAATCGGCCCGTCCAACCCGGGGTGGACCGGCTCCTCCAGCGGCATGATTTGTAGCTCGACGTTCCGCAGACTCGCACATTCCAGGACGTGCTCGATGAGCTGACGGGAAGTCTCCGTGCCGCCGGTCCGACGCAGGAACACATGCTCGTCGAGGACGAAGCTGAACAGTGTGCCCGTCCTCTCCTGCAACAGCTTTTGACGCTCCAGGCGGGCGGACACTTGGGACTCGACCTGTTCGTCGGTCAGCGGAGGTACACGGTTCTCGAAGAGCGTCCGTGCGTACGCCTCGGTTTGCAGCAGGCCCGGGACCAATCGGCACTCATACGTACGCAGACTGACCGCCCTTGCTTCCTTGGCCGCCCAGTGGCGGAACCAAGCAGCCAAGCCTGGCTTACGCGAGAGGTGACGTGCGGCGGCTTTCAGTGCGCCGAATGCGTCCAGCACCACCTCCGCCCGGTCGATGAAGTCCGGTGGCGGGAACCGCCGTCCCTGTTCGATGGAGGCGATGGTCTGAGCCGAGAACCGAACCGGCCCGGCCAATTCGTCCTGCGTCAGTCCGGCCCGTTCCCTGAACGCCTTGACCACGGCGCCGAACGCCTTGAGGCTGTCGATGGGTTCTGGCTCGCTGCTACCCGCGGCATCTGTCACTTCGGGCCCTCTCCGGCGGTCCTATCTGCGCGACCCGGCCATGATCACGGTGAGTAAGGCGTACTGTCCACCCTCTGTGCTCGTACGCTCTCACTCCGTACGGGTGGAAACTCTGGTCAGCGCCGTCATTCGAGGGCGACCGTGGGTCCATGCCAGCCCAACTCGCCACTCAGCCGCCCAACCCTCCCGTCACCGTACGTGTGTTCACCCAACGCTTCAGCAGTACCCGGCTCGGGGCGCGCCTCGCGCGCCATCTCGCCGTGCACCGGCTCGACGCGTGGGGGTTTCCGTACGGCACTCCGTTCTCCGAGGATGTCGGGGCGGTCGTCGGGGAGCTGGCCGCCAACGCCGTCACCCACGGCCGCGTACCCGGGCGGGACTTCGAATTGCGGCTCGCGGTCCTCGGAGGGCTCGCCCGTACCGGGGCACTGCGGATCGACGTGACCGACACGCGCACCGAGCGGCGGCCACCGTCACCCGACCGCATCGGGCCCGCCCCGGCCGACGTGGAGACCGGCCGCGGCCTGGTCCTCGTCGCGGCGCTCGCCACCCGGTGGGCGGTCCTGGACCGGGCGGGGGTGGGTAAGACGGTGCGCGCGGAGCTGGACCTCGCGCCGGGTGCCCACGTCTGACGCCCGGCGGGCCGTACTGCAATCTCTTGCGTAAACTATTGCAACGATCAACCGCGGCGGATAGAACAACGGCTGAACACCTCCCACCCCCTCACAGGAGGAACCATGGCCGCCCCCACCCGCCGCCGACGGTCCACCCGCAGATCCGTGGCCGCCGCCCTGGCCCTCCTCTCCGGCGCCGCGGCAGCCGTCCTCGGCCCGCCGCCGCAGCCCGCGAACGCGGCGCCGCCGGGGACGAAGGACGTGACCGCCGAGCTGTTCCAGTGGCGGTACGACTCGGTCGCCGAAGAGTGCAAGAACACGCTGGGGCCCGCCGGTTACGGCCATGTGGAGGTCTCGCCGGCCACCGAGCACATCCAGGGCGGCCAGTGGTGGACCTCGTACCAGCCGGTCAGCTACAAGATCGCCGGGCGGCTCGGCGACCGGGCGGCCTTCAAGAACATGGTGGCCGCCTGCCACGCGGCCGGGGTCAAGGTGGTCGCGGACGCGGTGATCAACCACATGTCCGCCGGGTCGGGTACGGGCACCGGCGGCTCGCCGTACACGAAGTACGACTACCCGGGGGTCTACCAGCGCCAGGACATGGACGACTGCACCGGGCAGATCACGGACTACCGCGACCGGTGGAACGTCCAGCACTGCGAACTGGTCGGTCTGGCCGACCTGGACACCGGTGAGCCGTATGTCCGGTCCCGGATCGCCGCGTACCTCAACGACCTGCTGTCGCTCGGCGTGGACGGCTTCCGGATCGACGCGGCCAAGCACATGCCGGCGGAGGACCTCGCCGCGATCAAACGGCAATTGAAGAACCCTTCCGTCTACTGGAAGCAGGAGGCGATCCACGGGGAGGGCGAGGCTGTCTCCCCGGCCGAGTACCTGGGCAACGGTGACGTCCAGGAATTCCGCTACGGCCGCGACCTCAAGCGCGTGTTCCAGAGCGAGAAGCTGGCGTACCTGAAGAACTTCGGTGAGGGCTGGGCCTACCTGCCCTCGGCCAAGTCCGGTGTCTTCGTCGACAACTGGGACACCGAGCGCAACGGCAGCACGCTCAGCTACAAGGACGGCGCGGACTACACCCTCGCCAACGTCTTCATGCTGGCATGGCCGTACGCGGCACCCGATGTGCACTCCGGATACGAGTTCTCCGACCACGACGCCGGTCCGCCCAACGGGGGTGCTGTGCGCGCCTGCTGGCAGGACCAGTGGAAGTGCCAGCACAACTGGCCCGAGATCCGCGCCATGGTCGGCTTCCGCAACGCGACCCACGGCACGCCCGTCACCCACTGGTGGGACAACGGCAACGACGCCATCGCCTTCGGACGCGGCGACAAGGGCTACGCCGTGGTCAACCACGAAGGCAGCGCGCTGACCCGCACCTTCCAGACCGCGCTGCCGGCCGGCACGTACTGCGACGTACAGAGCCGGAAGCCGGTGACGGTGGGCGGCGACGGGCGCTTCACCGCCACGGTCGCCCCGAACACGGCGCTGGCGCTGCACGTCGGCGCGCGCGGCTGCGGCTGACCCGGACACCTCCCGCCCCGCCCGAACGTCCTGAAGGAGTCCTTACGTGAGGCGCACCCTCCGCCGTACCGTCTCAGCCGTGGCCATGGCCCTGTGCGCGGCGGTCCTGCCCGCCCCGCCCTCCGCGAACGCCGAACCGCCACCGGCTCCCGCCAAGGCGGCGGCCCAGTGGATCGACCGCGACACCGTGGTCTGGAAGGGCGCCCGGCGCGCGGACGCCCGGCTGGAGTTCGGGGCGGCGGGGAAGGGGGAGGGGCGGATACGGCTCACGCCCAGCGCCCTCACCCCCGCGGAGCAGGCCGCGTACCCGCACCTGAAGGGCTTTCCGGCGTTCGCCGTCGATCCGCGTGACCAGCAGCTCGCCCGCACCGCGCTGCGCGACCGGCTCGTCGCGGTCCAGCCGGACGCCGACGGGCGGCCCGTGAGCACCGGCGTGCAGATCCCCGGCGTACTGGACGACCTGTACGGACCGGCCGCGGCCAAGGCGCCGCTCGGGCCGGTCTTCCGGCGTGGCCGCCCCACCCTCTCCGTCTGGGCGCCGACCGCCCGCACCGTCGCGCTCGAACTGGACGGCCGTACGGTCCCGATGCGCCGGGACGACGCGAGCGGCGTGTGGCAGGCGCGGGGCACGCGGGGCTGGGCGGGCCAGCCGTACCGCTATGTCGTCGACGTCTGGGCGCCCGCCGTCGGCCGCTTCGTCACGAACAAGGTCACCGACCCGTACGCGACCGCCCTGACCGCCGACTCCACGCGCAGCCTCGTCGTCGACCTCGCCGACCCGCGCCTCGCGCCGAAGGGCTGGGACCGGCTCAAGAAGCCCGCGGCGGTGCCGCTGAACCGGGCCCGCATCCAGGAACTGCACATCCGGGACTTCTCCGTCGAGGACCGCACCTCGCGCCACCCGGGGCAGTACCTCGCCTTCACCGACCGCCGGTCGGACGGCATGCGGCACCTGAAATCCCTCGCCGACTCCGGCACCTCGTACGTCCACCTCCTGCCCGCCTTCGACATCGCGACCGTCCCGGAGCGGCGCTCCGACCAGGCCCGCCCGGACTGCGACCTGGCGGCGCTGCCCGCCGACTCCGAGCGGCAGCAGGAGTGCGTGGGGAAGGCCGCCGCGCGTGACGCGTACAACTGGGGGTACGACCCGTTCCACTACACCGTGCCGGAAGGCTCGTACGCCTCCGAACCGGACTCGCCGCGCGCACGGACCGTGGAATTCCGTCGCATGGTGCAGGGGCTGAACGGCGCCGGACTGCGCACCGTCATGGACGTCGTCTATAACCACACCGCCGCGAGTGGGCAGAGCGCGCTGTCCGTCCTCGACCGCATCGTGCCCGGTTATTACCACCGACTGCTCGACGACGGCTCCGTGGCCACCTCCACCTGCTGCGCGAACACCGCGCCCGAGCACACGATGATGGGCCGGCTCGTCGTCGACTCGATCGTCACCTGGGCCCGGCAGTACAAGATCGACGGGTTCCGGTTCGACCTCATGGGACACCATCCGAAGGCCAACATCCTCGCCGTACGCAAGGCCCTGGACGCCCTGACCCCCGCCAAGGACGGCGTGGACGGCAAGGCGGTCGTCCTGTACGGGGAAGGCTGGAACTTCGGCGAGGTCGCGGACGACGCGCGCTTCGTGCAGGCCACCCAGCGCAACATGGCGGGCACCGGGATCGCCACCTTCAACGACCGCGCGCGCGACGCGGTACGCGGCGGCGGCCCCTTCGACCCGGACCCGCGCGTCCAGGGCTTCGCCTCCGGTCTCCTCACGGACCCCAACACCTCGCCCGCCAACGGCACCCCGTCCGAACAGCGCACCCGCCTGCTCCACTACCAGGACCTGCTCAAGGTCGGCCTTACCGGCAACCTCGCCGACTTCACCTTCACCGACACCTCCGGCCGTACGGTCAAGGGCTCGCAGGTCGACTACAACGGCAGCCCGGCCGGATACGCCGCCACCCCCGCCGACGCCCTCGCGTACGCCGACGCCCACGACAACGAGACGCTCTACGACGCCCTCGCCTACAAGCTCCCGCAGGGCACCACGCCCGCCGACCGAGCCCGTATGCAGGTCGTGGCCATGGCCACCGCCGCGCTCTCCCAGGGCCCGGCCCTCTCCCAGGCGGGCAGCGACCTGCTCCGGTCGAAGTCGCTGGACCGCAACTCGCACGACAGCGGCGACTGGTTCAACGCCCTGCACTGGGACTGCCGGGACGGCAACGGCTTCGGCCGCGGCCTGCCGCCCGCCGCCGACAACAAGGACAAATGGCCGTACGCCCGGCCCCTGCTCGCCGACCCCGCCCTGCGCCCCGGCTGCGCGCAGATCACCGCCGCCTCCGCGGCCTACCGCGACCTGCTCCGTATCCACGCCACCGAACCGGCCTTCGGGCTCGACAGCGCCGAGGCCGTACAGAAGGCGCTCTCCTTCCCCCTGTCGGGGACGTCCGAGACGCCGGGCGTGGTGACCATGCGGCTCGGCGCGCTGATCGTGGTCTTCAACGCGACGCCGCAGCGGCAGCTCCAGCACGTACCGGCGCTCGCGGGCAAGCGGTACGGCCTGCACCGCGTCCAGGCGCGCGGCGCGGATCCGGTGGTGCGGACGGCTTCGTACGACAAGCGGACGGGAACGTTCGGCGTACCGGCGCGTACGGTCGCGGTGTTCGCCGCGAAGTAGCGGCGGCGGCAGCCCGGTTGTGCTTGTTGGGGCCGTCCATGGGCCGCCCTGCCCATGGACGGCCCATCCGCCATCGGCGGCTCCGGGGCCCGGTTTCCCCCGTGGATCGCCCCCATGGTTCCCCCATCCGTCCGCCGCAGCGGACTCCATGGGCCCCCGTGATCCCGTGCCCTCAGGCCCCGGTGACACCACTGTGGGGCTCCCGGGAATTGTCCGAAAGCCCTGGAGATGCCGGACAAAGGGCCGTACAACCCGTGTCGGTTGCGCGGCGGGTGCCCGCGCGCCGGTGCTCTGCGCCGGGTGTGCGCCCCCGCGCCCGTGGTGCGCCCCCGGCTGTGCCCCCGGTTACGCCTCCGGCCCGAGCACCCGCTTTTCCAGCAGCGTGACGGTGTACTTGCTCCCGTCCGAGCCCTCTTTCGACCGCTGTTCGCCGACGACCCGGTAGCCCGCACCCTCGTAGTACGGCTGCAGGCGCGGATTGCTCGACTTGCAGTCGAGGCGGCTCAGCGGACGGCCCGCCTCGGCGATCCGCCGCTCGGCCCGGGCCAGCATCGCGCGGCCGGTGCCCGCCGGGGCCCGGTCGCGGTCGACCATCAGACGGTGCAGATAGCCCGCGACCGGCGGCTGCGGGCCCCAGGCGGGCAGATCCTCCCACCACAGCTCCCAGGCACCGGCGATCTCCCCGCCCACTTCGGCGAACCAGACCTCGTCCTGCTTGATCCGCAGCCGGAAGTGCTCCGCGTCCCGCTCGCCGGGCGTCCACTGGTTGATGCCGCGGCCCTGCATCCAGCGGGCGGCTCCGTCGTACAGCGCGACGAGGGCGGCCACATCGGCGTCGGTGTCCGCCGCGCGGCGAAAGGTGATCATGTCCATGCGCGGATTGTGCCGCAGCGGCACCGGAACGGGCTCGTCCGTCTCACGTCGCCTGCGGCGCCAGCGCCAGCAGCCGGGTCAGCAGGTCGGCGAACGGCCCGTCGGACGGCTCCCCGGCCAGGACGCGGCCCAGGACACCGGCCATTTCTTCGTCGTACGCGGCGCTCACCGCCGCCAGCGCCGCGAAGTCGTGCACCAGCTGGCGTTCCAGCTCGCCGCGCGGGATGGCGCGGCTGTCCAGCCAGATCAGCGCGGTGGTCTCGGCGAGCGATATCCAGGAGCGGACCACCAGCTCCATGCGCGGAGCGGGGCCCTCGACTCCGAGGTGGGAGAGGATCTGCTCGTACGCGGCCTGGCGTACGCCGTCGATCATCGCGCTCGTCCGGCCCGACCCCACGCCGTCCATGGCGCCGATGGACGGGCCGCCGCGCATCAGCGCGGAGAAGCCGGGGCCGTGCTCCTCGACAAAGTCGAAGAATCGTTCCATCACGCGCAGCAGACGGGCCCCGAGCGGCCCTTCGTGCGGTTCGACGAAGCGGGCGGCCAGCTCGTCGGCCGCCCGGCGCAGCGCCGCCTCGTACAGGCTCTGCTTGCCCGGGAAATAGTGGTAGACCAGCGGCCGGGAGATGCCGGCCGCCTCGGCGATCTCGTCGATCGAGACCTCTTCCGGGGCCCGGCGGCTGAACAGACCGAGCGCCACCGCGATCAGCTGCTCGCGTCGTTGCTCGACACCCATCCTGCGGCGCGCCCCGTTGGTCATGCGCACACCCTAACGACCGGGGACGCGCCGCGGAATCGAGCGACCGGGGACCGGACACCGCGTACCGGACGCCGGGCCGGTACGGCCGGTCTCAGAGGTCGAGCACCAGGCGCGCCCCCCGGGCCCGCGAAACGCAGATCAGCATCGAGTCGTCGCGCTCGGCGTCGGTGAGCAGTTCATCGCGGTGGTCGACCTCGCCGGAGAGCACCCGCTGCTGACAGGTGCCGCAGAAGCCCTGTTCACAGGAGTACGGGAGGTCCGGCAGTGCCTGCTCGCGGATGGCGCGCAGGGCGCTGCCGTCCGCCGGGACGGTGACCGTGGCGCCGGTGCGCCGCAGCTCCACCTCGAACTCCGCGTTCCCGCCCGGTTCCGGCGCCGCGGCGGGCGCGAACCGCTCGGTGTACAGGGTCAGCCCGCGCGCCCTCCGCGGCAGCAGCCCGGCCACCGCGTCCATCAGCGGATCGGGGCCGCAGCAGTAGACGGCGGCGTGCGGCGGGGCGTCGGCGAGCGCGCCCGCCAGGTCGGGCAGCCCGTCCTCGTCCTCGGCGACCACCGTCACCCGGTCCGACGCGGCGCCCGCCAGCTTCTCGATCTCCGCCAGGAACGGCATCGACGCCCGCGACCGCCCGCCGTACACCAGCCGCCAGGGCACGCCCTCGGACTCGGCCTGCCGCAGCATCGGCAGGATCGGCGTGATGCCGATGCCGCCCGCGATGAACAGGTAGGCGTG
This sequence comes from Streptomyces sp. NPDC033221, assembly GCF_055577005.1. NCBI lineage: Bacteria > Bacillati > Actinomycetota > Actinomycetes > Kitasatosporales > Streptomycetaceae > Streptomyces > Streptomyces sp. NPDC033221. The sequence continues at coordinate 31,945 of NZ_JBVIQN010000031.1, forward strand.
GCACTCCTCCAGCCGGAAGCGGTTGCGCGGCCCGCGCACCTCCACGACCGTGCCCTCGTGCAGCTGCTCGTGCACCTCGCGCGAGCCGCCCCGGCCGTCCTCGATCAGCCGCGTCGCGATCGTGTACGAGCCGGTGTCGGCCGGGCTGCCGCACAGCGAGTACTGGCGTACGTTCCCCGAGGGCAGGACCACGTCGAGGTGTGCCCCGGGCTCCCAGCCCGGCAGTCCCTCGCCTTCCAGGCGCAGCCGTACGACGCCTTCGGCCTCCTCGGCGCGCTCCACGACCAGGAGTTGGAGCGGGCCGGTCCGGTCCCGGCCCCGGCCGGAGACGGGGTGTTCCAGCGCGGGCATCGGCCACAGCGGCGACCAGCCGATGCGCCGGCGCAGCGCCCGCCGGGCGGCGAGCGCGGCGCCGGCGACGACCAGGACCGTACGTATCCGGGGGAGGGGCGGCATCTCAGGCGGCTCCAGTCGAGTGCTGTGTCGGGTGCTGTGCCGCGTGGGCCTCGGTGGGACGGTTCTGCGCGGGCTTCGGGTGGGTCGCGGCGGCGGTCGCGGCGGGTGATCCGGCGAGATAGGCCGCGGCCTGCTCGGTACTGCCGTACCGCGAGGGGTGATAGGTGCGGCTCAGGTACTGGGGGATGGAGCGGACCATGGCGCCGGGGGCGGGCAGTACGCCCTGCCGTCCCGCGCGGAAGAACTCCTTGAAGCTGGCCTTGCCGTCCGGGAGCGAGGGGTCGTTCGCCATGAAGAAGCGGGTGCCGCGCTGCCAGAGGAAGACGAGTGCGGAGAAGGCGGTGGCCCAGGTCCGCACCCGCCGCCGGTACCCGCCGTCCAGGTGCATGAACAGGTCGAAGGCGACCGAACGGTGCTCGACCTCCTCGGCGCCGTGCCAGCGCAGCAGATCCAGCATCGTCGGGTCGGCGCCCTTCGCGTCCAGGGCCTGTGCGTTGAGCACCCAGTCCCCGAGGAACGCGGTGTAGTGCTCGATCGCGGCGATGATGGCGACCCGCTCCATCAGCCACCACTGGCTCGCCCGGCCCGGCGGCAGTGGGGGCACCACCCACGCGTTGAGCAGTGGGGGACGGTCGCCGAGCAGCTTCTCGAAGAGCCAGTCGACCTGCGCGGTGTACGGGGCCGGGTCCAGCCCGAGCCGCTTGAGGTGCGGCAGTACGTCGTCGTGGGCCTGGGAGTGCATCGCTTCCTGGCCGATGAACCCGATCACGTCCGCGCGCAGCCGCGCGTCCCGGATCTGCGGCAGCACCTGCTTGTAGACGTGCACGAACCAGCGTTCGCCGGCGGGCAGCAGCAGGTGCAGCACATTGATCGTGTGGGTGCTGTCCGGGTCGCCCGGAATCCAGTGCAGGGGAGTGTCCGCCCAGTCGAAGGCGACGTTGCGTGCCTTCAGCGGGGTGTGCTCGGACGCGACCGGCCGGGGCCGCAGCGAGGCCGTATTAGACATGGCGTCAATGTACTGGCGGGTACGGGATCGGCAACAGGCTTCGGGCAGGGAAATTCCGCCTGGCCGTGCGCACCCCCGGGCTACCGCAGCCCCCGCACCCGCTCCCCGCTCCGCAGCCGCCCCGACAGTTCCGCCCGGGCGCCCGCCGTGGCCGGTGCGGCCAGCTGGGAGCCCGCCGTACGGCCCGTGACCCCGCCGCTCGCGCTGATCTCCGTGAGCTGTTCGCTGCCCGCGGCCAGCAGCCACCACTGCCCGCCGGCCGCCTTCCACAGGACCCCGGCCAGCGCCCACGGCTCGCGCGGGCCGCATCCCGGGCCGCCCTCGGAACGGGCCACGACTGCCCCCGGCGCGTACTGCTGCCCGGCCGGGGGCGGAGTCTGGACCTGCGCGAAGGTGTGGCTGCCCGCACCCCGCCAGGTCTCGGCGCGCGTGCACACCCAGGTCGCGGTCCCGGCCCCGGCGGGCAGCTGCTGCCGGGCGAATTCCCAGGAGTTGACCGTGCGTACGCCGTGGCCGCGCAGCCCGCCGAGGTGACATGCCGTACGCGCCCAGGCCGTACGCGCCTGCGGCCCGTCCGGTTCGCCCGGCCGGTCCGGCGAACCGGACGTCAGCCGCGCCGGGACCAGCTCGCCGAGGTCGGTGAAGAGGCGGCCGTCCATCCGCAGGGCCTGCCACGCGGTGCAGGCGGTGGCTTGCGCGGGGGACGGTACGGGGCCGGTCGTACCGTCCTCGCCGAGGGGCAGGGGCTGGGCCGCGCCGGTGGGCTTCAGCAGGTCGGTCAGCTCCGCGCGTTCGGCCCACGGGGCGGTCAGGTAGCGGACGTTGCTGTCCGTGCGGGTGAGCACCAGGGCCGTCGCGGAGGTGTCGTCCGCGCCGTCCGTACGGGCGAAGTCCAGCACTGCGCCGGGGCCGCCCTGCCCGCCAGAACCGTCCACCGGCTCCGAATAGCGCACCACACGCAGCCCGTCGTACAGGAGCACCACCGCGGCACGGTCCGCCACACCCGCGTACAGCAACTGCGGCGGGCCGGCCGCAGGGCCCTTGGCAGTGCCCGGGGTCGCCGAGACCCGTACGTCCGGGCCGGGCCTGGCCCACACCGCCAGCGCGCGCCGCAGCAACGCCTGATCGTGCGTACGGTCCCCGCGGGCGGGCCACGCCGAAAGACCCCGCCGCGTCGCGTTCCGCCACGTACCGGCGGCGGCCCGCGTCACCTTGGCGGGGTCCAGGGCGGCCTGCGCTGCCGCGTTCTCGGCGTACGGGGGAGCCGCGGCGCCATCGGGGCCCCAGCCGCCGCCCGGCAGAACCGGCAGCGCGGCGCACACCAGCACCACCGCCCCCGCCGCCAGCGCCGCGCGGGTGTGCCGGCGACGTCGCAGCAGGTCGGTGGGCCGGGCCTGGAGGGAGCAGGGGTCGAACCCGGCGGATTCCAGCAGCGCCCGGTCCCGGCCGCCCGCCGCCGGTGCCGCACCGGCCGCCGTGGCGAGCGCGCCCGGCACGTCCTCGGCGCCGGCCGCCTCCAGGACCGCCCGTACGTCCGCGTCACCCAGGCCGTCCAGTACGCGCAGCACGTACGCCGCACGGGCCGCGGCGGACAGCGTGGAAAGGGCCCGGCCCATGGCGAGTTCGTCCACGTCGCCGGACCGGGGGAACAGCCGCAGCCCCCAGACCTGCGGCAGCAGTGGCGGGAGCGGCGGCAAGGGCACCTCGCGGCGCGCGAACGGCAGGCGCAGCCGGGGGTGTTCGGCGCCCAGGGCCGCGCGCAGCACCCGCAGCCGTACGAAGGCGTATCCGGGATCGGTGGCCGGTCGGCCGGGGCGGCGCTGGGGCGGCAGGGCGGGCAGCCGCGCCGGGGCGCCCTTGCGCGGCAGCGCGCGCTGGACGATCGCATGTGCCGTCAGGACGCGCCGGTTGCGGCTCAGTTTCGGCGGCAGCACCAGATAGGCGAGGCGCGTCAGGCGCGGGTAGTGCTCGACGAGGGCCGCCTCGGCCTGTTCGACGTCGACGAAGGCGGCCGGGACGTCACCGGCGGCGGGGCGGGGGCCGTCCGGACGGGGTGCTGTTGCCTGCTGCTGCTCCACATTCGGTGAAACGAGTGAATCCTGGGATGGTCACCTCAATCACCGCCCGCCCCGCGCGGGAGCGTCTACTCCGGGTGCTGCACGCGGTCCAGGTCGAACTCACCGTCCCGCGCCCCCAGGACGAACGCGCGCCACTCCGCCTCGGTATACCGCAGCACCACGTCCGGCTCCTTGGAATTGCGCATGGCCACCGCGCCCTGCTCCAGGAACGCGATCTCCACCGCCTCCTCGGCCTCGCCGGGGGCGCGCTGCCAGGTGGCGTCGGAGATGTCGAGGGCGTAGAGCCACTCCTTCTCAGCTGCGGCACTCATACGGTGAACTCCTCGCTCGCGGTCCGTACGGGTCTGCGTACGGATCGTCAGCGTACGCGGTGGCCGGATGAGCTTCCAGCGGCCTCACGAGGTGTGCTACGGGGACCCGGTGAGGCCGACGTGCTCAGCCGCGGTCCAGGTAGGCCAGCACCGCCAGCACCCGGCGGTTGTCGTCGTCGGACGGCGGCAGCTCCAGCTTCCCGAAGATGTTGGAGGTGTGCTTGGCGACGGCACGCTCGGTGACGACCAGCTTGGCCGCGATGGCCGTGTTGGAGCGCCCCTCGGCCATCAGCTCCAGCACCTCGGTCTCGCGCGGCGTCAGCCGGGCCATCGGCCGGTCCTGCGACCGCCGGGACAGCAGCTGGGAAATCACCTGCGGGTCCATGGCCGTACCGCCCGCAGCCACCCGCCGTACCGAGTCGATGAACTGCTCGGCGTCGAAGACCCGGTCCTTGAGCAGGTAGCCGACGCCGCCCGTGCCGTCGGCCAGCAGCTCCCGCGCGTACAGCTGCTCCACGTGCTGGGACAGGACGAGCACCGGCAGGCCGGGCCGGGCACGGCGGGCGGCCAGCGCGCACTGCAGGCCCTCGTCCGTGAAAGAGGGCGGCAGCCGTACGTCGACGACCGCGACGTCCGGCTCCTCCTCGGCCAGCGCCCGCGTCAGATCGGGCCCGTTGTCGACCGCGGCGGCGATCTCGAAGTCGAATGCCTGCAGCATCCGTATCAGACCGTCTCTCAGGAGGAAGAGGTCTTCGGCGAGCACAACGCGCACGGGATCTCCAGCGTGACCAGGGTGGGGCCGCCCGCCGGACTGCTGACGGCCAGGATGCCGTCGAATGTACCGAGTCGGCGTTCGAGTCCGCGCAGCCCGGAGAGCGTACCGGCCTGGCCGGGCACTCCGGCGCCGCCCGCGGGCGGCAGGACGACGCCGCCGCGGCCGTCGTCGCCGACGGTGATCCGCAGCCGCCCGTCGATGTGCTCCAGGTCCACCCACGCCCGCGTGGCGTCCGCGTGCTTGGCGGCGTTGGTGAGCAGCTCGCTCACCGAGAAGTACGCGGCCGACTCCACCGGCGCTTCCGGACGGCCCGCCAGGCGCCCGGTCACCTCCACCGGCAGCGGCATCCGCAGCGCCAGCGCCCGTACGGCGTCGTCCAGGCCGCGTTCGGCCAGTACCGGCGGGTGGATGCCGCGTACCAGGTCGCGCAGTTCGGTCAGGGCCTCCGCCGAGGACGTACGGGCCCGGGCGACCAGTTCCTTGGCCTGTGCCGGATCGCGTTCGATCAGCGCCTCGATGGTGCCCAGGTCCATGCCCATCGCGACCAGCCGGGCCTGCGCGCCGTCGTGCAGGTCCCGTTCGATGCGGCGCAGCTCGGCCGCCGAGGCGTCCACCGCGTCGTGCCGGGTCTCGGTCAGCCGGGCCACCCGGGCGGCCAGCTCCGCCTTGGGCGGGGTGAGGAAGACCGCGGTGAGCCGGAAGTGCAGGGCCAGCAGCTTCGGGTTGAAGCGGGTCGCGGCGAGCGCCGCCGCGCCCAGCACCGGCATGAGGGCCACCTGCACCGGGTCCGAGGCGTACAGGAATCCGTACGTCTGGCCGCCGAGGTCCACCCCGCTCCAGATCAGTGCCGGAAGGACGAATCCCTCGATGCCGAACGCGATCAGCAGGGCCGGAAGCAGCGCCGTGAGGAATCCGGCCACCATGTCCACCAGCAGCCACAGCAGCTCCCGCCAGGTCGCCGGGTCGCTCAGCACGTGCTGGCAGCGCTGCGCCACACCCGGCAGGCCGGGCTGGGAGCCGGGCGGCGGCCGGTAGCCGGCCGGTATGCGGATGCCCGCCCAGTCCAGTGCCCACGCCCGCCGGTGGTCGGCGAACCGGCGGGTCAGCTGTACGACCTGCGGGGTGGTCAGCCAGCCGGGGCCCACCATGAGCAGGGTCAGCGAGATGAGGGTGAGCGAGAAGAGCAGGACCGACCCCACCAGTGAGACGGCGGCGAGCCCCAGCCCCCGTGCCGTGGCAACCAATGTTCGACGGACCCTCATCCGTACGCTCCCTGCGTTTCACGTGCCCGGACGTCGGGCACGGGAACAGTCTGCCGGGTGGAGATGTCCAGGTCACTGGGCTTCGCCCCCAGGGAGGGGTGTAGCCAGCCCCACCATCGCGGGCCGCCGCGGGCCGGTGCCCGCGGCACCCGGCCGAACCCGGTGCCCCGGCCCTTCCCCGGTCTCCCGCATCCGCGCCCCCTGCCGGCCTCACCACGTCTCGACTTCCCCGGACGGAGAGCCCCATGAGCGTCCCCGCGACCGTGCCCGCCGCCACCCCGACAGTCGCCCCGCCGACAACCCAGCCCGTCCCGCCGGCCGCCTACGAGACGTCGATCGCCGGTACCCCCGGCCTGGTACGCGCCGCCCAGCGGCTGCGCCACCAGGTCTTCGGCGAGGAGCTGGGCGCCACCCTGCACTCGCCCCTGGCCGGCCACGACATCGATCCCGTCGACGACCTCGCGGACCACCTGATCGTCACCGAGACCGCCACCGGCGACGTGGTCGGCACCTACCGGCTGGTGCCGCCCGGACGCGGCGACCGCCTCTACTCCGACGGCGAGTTCGACCTGACGGCGCTGGCCGCACTGCGCCCCTCGCTTATCGAGGCCGGACGGTCCTGCGTCCACCCCGGTCACCGCAGCGGCGCCGTCATCAACCTGATGTGGGCCGCGCTCGCCCGCTACACCCTGCTCTCCGGGCACCGCTACCTGGCGGGCTGCGCCTCCGTACCGCTCGAAGACGGGGGCACGGCCGCGGCCGCCGCCTGGGAGCTGGGCCGCACTCGGCACGCCGCGCCGCCCGCACTGCGCGTCACCCCGCACCGGCCGTGGCGCCCCGAAGGCCCGGGACCGGAGGCGCGGCCCGACGTGTCGCTCCTGCCGCCGCTGCTCCGCGGCTATCTGCGGATCGGCGCGTGGGTGTGCGGGCCGCCCGCGTACGACCCGGAGTTCGATGTGGCCGACTTCTTCGTGGTGCTCGACATGGAGCGCCTCAATGACCGGTACCGCCGGTTCTTCCTGGGGGAGCAGGCGGCCGGGCGGGACGCTTCGGAGCGGCAGGGCATGCCGTCCGGGAGCCGGGCGTGAGTACCTGGGAGGTACGGTCCGAGTGCACCACGGGCTGCGCCGCCCACGCCGTGCCCCGGGTCCCGTTCACGGAGGCCGCCCGCCGCTGCGCCGCCTTCGCGCGCGCCGCGGGCCGGGCGCTGCGGGACGGCGAGCGGATGTCCGAACCGGCGCGGCTGCGGGCGCATGCGCGCGCGGTGCTCGGCGCGATCGGCGTACGGCTCGTCGTGGAGACGGCGGCGGACGCGGCGGGCTTCGCGGTCCCGGACGCGCGCCCGCCAGGGGCCCGGGCCGCGCCCCGCCCCGGCACCCTCGTCGTCGCCAACCACATCTCCTGGCTGGACATCCCCGCCCTGATCGCCGTCGAGCCGGTGACCCTGCTCGCCAAGCGCGAGATCGGCGACTGGCCGCTGGTCGGCAGCCTGGCCCGGCGCGCCGGGACCCGCTTCATCGACCGTGCCAGCCCGCGCCAACTGCCCGGCGCCGTGTCCGGCTTGGCGGCGCTGCTGCGCTCCGGGCAGTCGGTGGCCGCCTTTCCGCAGGCCACCACCTGGTGCTCGGTAGCGTACGGTGCCTTCCGCCGGGCCACCTTCCAGGCGGCGCTGGACGCGGGCGCCCCCGTACGGCCGGTGACGATCGCGTACGAGCAGCATGGGCGGCCCAGCACGGTCGCGGGCTTCCTCGGCGACGAGGAATTCCTGTCCTCCGTACGGCGGGTGGCCGGCGCGCGCGGCCTCACGGTCCGCGTCACCGTGCACCCGCCGCTGCTGCCGCGGCCCGGCGCCGACGACCGGCGCGCGCTGGCGGAGCTGGCCCGCGCGGCCGTCACCGGTACCGTCCGGGAACCGGCCCGGCGGCACGGAGACCGCGTACTCGCCGGTCAGACGCTCGGCACGTACTTGTAGCCGACGCGCCGTACGGTCACGATCGACGACCGCAGGCCCGCGCCCAACTTGCGGCGCAGCCGGGCGACATGCACGTCGACCGTACGGCCGTCGCCGACGTGCCCGTACCCCCACACCGTGGTCACCAGCTGGTCACGGGTGTGCACCCGGTGCGGGTGCGCCACGAGGTGGGCGAGCAGTTCGAACTCCAGATACGTCAGGTCCAGCGCCCGGCCGTGGACGTGCACGGTCCGCTGCTCGGGGTCGATCCGCACGTTCGCGTCACCGGTCGTGGCGGCGGCCGGCTCCTCGGCCGCGACGGGCGGCGCGGTGGCGGCGGCCGGCACCCGCTCCGCCGGTACGAGCACGAGGTAGCCGACCATCGCCGGCTGCCCCGGGAGCGCGGGCAGGCTGTGCTGCGGCGCGGGGAGCCAGGTCGCGCCGGAGGTGAGCAGGTCGGCGACGGGTGGCAGTTCGTCGGGCGCCACGGCGCGCAGGCGCTGTCGCTGCCTGCCGGGCACGGTGTGGACGGGGGAGGAGGCGGTCGCGGAGACGGAGGCGGCGGCGGAAGTGGCAGGCAGGGTACGGACGTTCGTCATGATCGTCAGCTCTTTCGCGCAGAGGGGCGTCGGTGGACGTCGTGCGCGCGGGCAGGGCTGGAGACGCGGTGGAAGGCGTCGGTGAGGCGTGTGCGGGCCCGCGCTCAGTGCGCGCGGCAACACAGACGGTCGAAGTGATGTCCCTGCCGGGACGGCCAGAAGGGCTCAAGGTCGCTGCGACCCGTCGCGGTGTCGGTAAGGCTGGCCATGCCCCCATTCAACCAGACAGCCGGTGATCTGTCCTTCACGTGGCCTGCGTACGGGCACGAAACGGACGGCGGAAGGGGGCGGTCGAGCGACGGAAGGGGGCGGTCGTGCGGCGGCGGACCTTGTAGGCGGCGCCCGCGCCCATGCCCAGCAGCAGCGCCGTCAGGTGCCCCGCGTCCGTGAAGTCCCGCCGTCGGCTCAGCACCGGGCTGACACCGAGCGCCAGCACGCCCGCCGTGGCCGCGGCCCGCACGCCGCGATGCGGTACGGAGACGGCGAGCGCGCCCACCGTGGCGTAGAAGCCGTAACTCGCGCCCACGTCCACGGCCCGCTCGGTGTCGGGCGTGACCGCCTTGTGTGACAGCGCGCGGGCCGCCCGCAGGCCGCCGTACACCAGGACGCTCGCGCCGATGTGCCCGGCGGCGAACATCCCGGCGGCGCGCCGGGTACCCCATGCCGCCTCGGCCGTGCCGAGCGCCGCGAGCAGCGCGAGCCCGTACGGGACGGGCAGCGGGCTCTCGACGAACACGGCGCTGGTCGCCAGCGTCCGCCAGCGGCCCGCCCGCAGGTTGTCGACGTTGGTGGAGTGCGCGCGCAGCAGCTCGGCGCGCTCCTGCGCGGGCAGCCGCGCGGTGGCGTACGCGCCGAGCTGGACGGCGCCGACGTACAGCGGGGTGAGCCAGGGAGCGTAGGCGGAGAGCGCTTTCATGCCCTCCATCATCCCTGGCCGCGGGACGTACGGCCCGGCCGGCACCGGGGCGCGGCCCGGCCGGCACCGGGCCCCGGTGCGGGCCGGTGCCGCCGGCCCGGTTCAGGCGAGGCGGATCTCGACCGGGTCGGCCGAGCCGCCCCGCACCGTGACCGCGGCCCCGGCGGTCAGCGACGCGCCGCCCCGCTCCGACCGGCACTCGACGGTGTAGCCGCCGTCGGCGCCGGCGGAGAGGGCGAAACGCCCCTCGCCGTCCGTGAGCGCGGCCACGTCGGGGAAGGACCCGGGGCCCGCGGCGAGATACACCCGGGCGTCCGGGACGGGCCGGCCGTCCGCGTCCACCACGACTCCCGAGATCACCGCCATACCGCCGGGCCCTTCCGTTTCCTGCCGGCACATTCCTGCTGCCGGATTCCCACCGCGGGCTTTCTCCCGCGGATTCTCTACTGCCGTTCGGTCACGCCTTCCACGACACGTAGTTGTTGTACACCGGCGTGGTGATCCGCGTGCCCGAGTTGGTGACCGCGCCGCCGTACGCGTGGATCGCGATGCCGTACCGGCCGCCGTTGTAGAAGTGGTAGACGGAGCTGCCGCTCTGGCCGCCCGCCGTGTCGATGTCGTAGTACACCTTGCGCGGGCCGACGGAGGCGACGCCGCGCGCGTCGTACCACTGCGTACCGGCCGGCTTGTCGCCCGGGTAACCGGAGATGTTGCCGACGGTCTTGAGCAGGTCGGCGTCGGACCACACGCCGAAGCCGAACCACCCCGTCGTGTTGCCGAGGTTGGTGGGCAGGACGATCGCGCCGTAATCGTAGTTCTCGTCGCCGTTGTTGGCCCAGCCGTTGACCGTACGGAAGCTGGTGCTGGTGACGACGCCGTAGGGGAGGGTGTTGCCGTTGCGGCCCGGCATCACGTTGATGCTCTTGACCCAGCCGTCGCGCCCGGCGACGCCGCTGTTCTTGATGTAGACGACGTGTCCCGCGGTGGCCAGCGTGTGCGGGCCGATGAACCAGCCGGTGCCGATCCAGCGGGAGTTGTCCGCCGCGGTGATCAGCAGCGAGCAGTGCACCCGCCACGGATACACGGACGTGTCGGTGATCTGCACCCGGTCGTCCGGGCCGTGCACGGTCTCGGCGGCGACCGGGGGCGGGCCGAAGGACGCCTCGCCGATGTCCGGCAGCGCCGCGGTCGGCGGCTGCCACAGCTGCTCGGGCGTGCCTTCGGGACGGTTGTACCCCCGTACGTTCTCCAGGCCGTCGCCGGTGGGCCTGGCCGCGTCGCCCTGCGGCCCCTCGGACGGCGGCTGTACGGCCAACTCCTCAGCGGTGTAGACGACCTGCTGTTCCTCCGGCTCGTTCGAGACGGCGGTGTGGAACTCGATCGGCATTGCTGGTCACCGGGCCTCTCGGTTCTCGCGGTGCACTGTGGGAGTCCTCCTCGAAGGAGTCCTCTCCTTGTACTGCGGTCCCCGGAGCCGGACAACGAAAGATGCGGCGAATTCTTGCGGATGGTTCTCTGCTACGCCATCTGTCCCGAAGTGCCCCGACGGCAGCACCAGACTCCCCGCGAAAACGGGACGCCTGTGCCACGGAGAACTTCCGCACCCAGAACGCGCACGGCCGGACCTTGCGGGCCGGTGCGGAGCGCGCAACGATGCGCGCGGCGTGCGCGCGCGGGCGCGGGGACGCCGGGGCGGGGGACCAGCCCCGGGGCCCCGGGGGACGGGGCGCCGGTGTAGCGCGGGACACCTCGACGCCACGGAGGCGTTCTTGCGCCGCGGGGCACACTGGCGGCATGACGACGACCTTGCGCATCGGACTCCTCGGCACCGGCCCCTGGGCGCAGCGCGTCCACGCCCCGGCGCTCGCCGCCCACCCCGGCGTCACCTTCACGGGCGTCTGGGGGCGGCGCCCGGAGGCCGCCGCGGCGCTGGCCACGAGCCACGGCACCCGCCCGTACGCGACCCCCGAGGACCTGTTCGCCGACACCGACGCCCTCGCCATCGCCCTGCCGCCGTCCGTCCAGGCGGACCTCGCCGTACGGGCCGCCGAAGCCGGCCGGCACCTCCTCCTGGACAAGCCGGTCGCCACCACCGTCCCCGAAGCCCGCGCGGTGGCCGACGCGGCCGACCGGGCGGGCGTCGCCACCGTGGTGTTCTTCACCGCGCGCTTCGGCATCGCGGAAGGGGAGTGGGTCGACCGGGCGGCCGCGGCCGGCGGCTGGTTCACCGCGCACGCCGACTGGCTCGGCTCGGTCTTCGCGGCCGACAGCGACAGCCCGTACGCGGCATCCCCCTGGCGCCGCGAGAAAGGCGCCCTGTGGGACGTCGGCCCGCACGCACTGTCCCTCCTGCTGCCCGTCCTCGGGGACGCGGAGCACGTCACGGCCGCCCGGGGACCCGGCGACACCGTGCTGCTCACGCTGCGGCACGCGGGCGGCGCGGCGAGTTCGGCGACCGTCAGCCTGACCGCGCCGCGCGCGGCCTCCGGAGTCTCCGTCACGCTGTACGGCGCCTCGGGCGCGACCTCGCTCCCGAGCCGCCAGGACGGCCCGGACGTGGCGTACGGACGGGCGGTGGACGCGCTGCTCACCGCCGTACGCACCGGCGAACGGCACCCGTGCGACGCGCGGTTCGGGCTGCGGGTGACGGAGGTGCTGGCGGCGGCGGAGGCGTCGTTCGAGGGGACCGGCGGGACCGGTGCGGCGCTTACTTGATCAGCGCGTTCGCCACCGCGATCAGCAGCCCGAGCGCGGCATCGGCCACACCGATCAGCACGGCCCCGCGCCTGCGGTAGCCCATCCGCAGCGCGGCGGCCATGCCCCAGCCGAACAGCAGCGTGGCGTTGAGCGTCAGCCCGGCCGCCGTGGTGGGGCCCTCGGGCCAGTTCCCGTGCCCGGCGGCCAGCAGCAGCACCACCGTGGGCAGCGAGGCGACGACGAGCGGCCACTCGTCGATCAGCCGGTGCCCGAGCGCGTACCAGCGGTGGCCCGCGCTGTGGGCGCGGTGGGTGGACATGTGGTGGGCGTACCCGTGTGCGAGGGCCGCGGTGGCGGCGGTGACCAGCACCCACAGCGCGTCGTACACCGGCGTGAACGGCGCCCCCTCGCTCTGCAGAGCGGCCAGCAGCGCACTGGCGAGCACCGTTCCGTACACGCCTCCGAACAGCATGTTGGAACGCACGGACATCTCTCTTTTCGGCGATACGGCAAGAACACAACGAGCTGTCCACGCTAAACGGCGGGCCCGCCCAATTCCTCACCGTAACGGAGGAGAAAGAAAGGGCCGAAGGTATGACAACGCGCGGCCGCAACTAATCCCCGCGGGTTTTCCCGCCGCGCCGCGGATTCGCGGAACCGAACCGGCGAGCGCATTCGCCCGCACCCGCCGCCCCCGCTCTCCGTACTCATGTCTCCCCGGGTATCGCTACATGCCGAAATTGGTCTTGGAAGGCATGCGAGATCCCGCCTAACGTCGTGCCCGCGCCCTTTCGCGCTCCCCATCCATCCGCACGTCCCATCCGTACGCACTCCGCGCCGCACGCCATCCGCGCCGCGCGCCTGTGCGCTGTACGACAAGGAGGCGCAGCTCATGACAGCGTTCACGAGTTACGTCGAAATCATCCTCCAGGAACTGGCGGACCACCCGGAACGCCGGGTGCTGACCACGTCCGACGGGCGGGACATCACCGCCGCCGACTTCCACGACAGCGTGCACCGCACCGCCGCGGAACTGGCCGACCGCGGCATCGGGCGCGGCCACACCGTCTCGATGCTGTGCGGCAACCGGCCGGAGGCACTGTCCGCCCGGTACGCGGTCAACCTGCTCGGCGCCAGGATCGTGCTGCTCTACGAGGGGCAGGCCCCGGAAACCCAGGCGCGCGTCGTGGAGAGCGCCGAGACCGTCCTGCTCCTCGTCGGGCCGGAATCGGCCAAACCCGCCGCGGAACTCCTCTCCCACTTCGACGGCACCGCGCCGGCCGTCCTGCTGCTCGGCCCCGGAGGCGGCGACGGCCTGGATGCCGAGGACCTGACCGCGGCCGCCGCCGCCCGGCCTTCAGGCCGTACGGTCGCGAGCGCGGCCCGCCCCGACGACGACTGGTGCATCCGCTACACGGGCGGCACGACCGGCCTCCCCAAGGGCATCCAGATGGCGCACGAACCGTACGCGAAGGCGATCGCCTACCCCTTCGCGTCCGCCGGCGACCCCGCCCGCCTGCTGGCCTGCACCTCGCTGGCCCATCTGGCCGGACAGATGGCCGACATGACACTGGCCGCGGGCGGCAGCGTCGTCCTTCAGGAAGGGTTCGACACCGGCGCGGTCCTCGCCGCGGTCGCACGCGAACGCATCACCCACATGTGGCTGCTGCCGCCCCTCCTCTACCACCTGCTCGACCACCCCGACCTGGCCACCACCGACCTCAGCAGCCTCTCCCGCATCACCTACGGCGGCTGCCCGGCCTCCCCTTCCCGGCTGCGGCAGGGCCTCGACGTCCTCGGCCCGGTCCTCTACGGCTGGTACGGACAGTCCGAAGCCCTGCTGCTCACCGAGATGAACCCCGCCGAACACGACATGACCGGGCAGGGCGGCCAGATCACCGTCGGCCGCCCCGTACCCGGTGTGGGCATCGAGATCCGCGACGCGGAAGGCCACCGCCTCCCGCCGGACACCAGCGGCGAGGTGTACGTCCGCTCCGAAGGCATGATGACCGGCTACTGGAAGAAACCCGAGCTGACCGCGCAGGTCATCCGAGACGGCTGGGTGCGCACCGGCGACATCGGCTACCTGGACGACGCCGGCTACCTCTACCTGATGGACCGGGTCAAGGACATGGTCATCGTGGTGGGCGGGCACGTCTATCCGGGCGAACTGGAGGACCTGCTGCACACCCACCCGGACATCGCGCACTGCGCGGTCTTCGGCGTGCGCACCGCCGACGAGGTGGAGGAGGTGCACTGCGCGGTCGTCCCCGCCCCGGGACGCACGGTCGACCCCGGCCGGATCACCGACTTCGTGGTGGCGCACAAGGGCGCGATGTACGCGCCGCGCGGCGTGCACCAGGTCGACACCATCCCGCTCACCTCCGTCGGCAAGCCGGACAAGAAGCGGCTCAAGGCGGAATTGGTGGCGGGGTAAGCGGAGGGCGGGGGCGCGGGGGCCGGAGCGTCGGCGGACGAGGTCTCCGGCGTTGTACGGCTCTCCGGCGTACGGCGGGGACCGTCATCAATTCCTCACACAATGCGAGACACGACGTCACGAACAGCACGCATCATGGTCAGCTCCCGCCCCCGCCGTACGCTTTCGACGAGCGTCCGCCCGGCCACCGCTTCGGAGACCCCCGCCCATGACCCGTGTGCTGCTCATCGAGGACGATCCCGCCGTACGCAAGGGCGTCCACCTCGCGCTGCGCCGCCGCGGGCACGAGGTCGAGACGGCGGCCAGCGGCGAGACCGGACTCCTCGCGCTGGACCGCTTCCGGCCGGAGCTGGTGCTGCTGGACCTGATGCTGCCCGGCATGAGCGGCCTGGAGGTGTGCCGCCGCATCCGTGAGACCCAGCAGATCCCGATCATCATCCTGTCCGCGCGCGGCGACGACATCGACATGGTGGTGGGGCTGGAGGCCGGCGCGGACGACTATGTGGTCAAGCCCGCCGGCGGCGAGGTGCTCCAGGCGCGGATGCGGGCGGTGCTGCGGCGGGTGGTGGGGGAGGGACGCGGCGAAGCGGACGGAGCGGCGGGCCCGGCCCCCGGCCTCTCCGCGGCCGCCGGCGCTCCGGCCCCGCCCCGGTCCGCGTCCTCCTCCGTGGCGTACGGCGCGCTGACCATCGACCGCGCGGCGCTGCTCGTCACGAAGGACGGCCAGGAGATCGTGCTGGCCCCTTCCGAACTCAAGCTGCTGCTCTTCCTGTCCGACTCACCCGGCCAGGTCTTCAGCCGCCAGCAGCTCCTCGAACAGGTCTGGGAGCACAGCTTCTACGGGGATGTGCGGCTGGTGGACGCGTGCGTGATGCGGCTGCGCTCCAAGATCGAGAACGATTCGCGCACGCCCGTGTACGTACAGACGGTACGAGGATTCGGCTACCGATTCGGGCCCTTGTGAGCACCGGCTCGTCCCCTGGAGGGACCGGGCCGTCTGAAGGGACCGGGCCGTCCGAAGGGACCGTGCCGTCGCGAGGCCGGGCGCGGCTGTCCGCCGCCTACACCCGGCTGCGCGGCCTGCGCACCCGCCTCATCGTCGGCTTCCTCGTGGTCTCCGCGCTCAGCGCGCTGATCACCGCGACCCTCACCTTCCGCCAGGCCCGTACGGCGATACTGACCCGTACCCAGAACACCGCCGTGCACGACCTGCGCGCGCAGCTGGAATCCCTCGGCCCCGACCTGCCCTTCCCGCCTCGGCACGAGGACCTGCAGAACCTCGTCACCCAGCTCGACCGGGCGGGCGGCTCACGGAACTGGCGCACCTACGCGCAGTACGAGGACGGGCCGGTGGCCCCGGGGCCGTGGCGCGGGGCGGGCGCCCAGGCGGAGAGCGCGGTCACCGACGGCCTGCGCGCCGCCGTACGCGAGCACCACGCACCCGTCTTCCAGCGCGTCGACCGGGGCGGGCGGCCCTGGCTGGCGATCGGCATGCCGGTGGACTTCACCGACCCGGCGGCCAAGGGCACAGAACCCGGCACACCCTCTCCCCAACCATCGTCTTCGCCCCGCAAGACCAAACCCTCCGGCCTCATCGTCTACACCGAGTTCGCCCTCGGCGACGAGCAGGCCGACATCTCCGCCCTGGTCACCGCCGCCCAGGCCGGCGCGCTGCCCGCACTCGCGCTGGCCGTCGTGCCCGCGCTGTTCGCCGCCCGCCGCGTACTGCTGCCGGTACGCCGCCTGCGCGAAGCCGCCGAACGCATCACCTCCGGCGAACTGGACACCCGCTCCCCGGTCACCGGCCGCGACGAACTCGCCGACCTCACCGTCACCTTCAACGACATGGCCCGCGCCCTGGAGCAGGACGACGCCGAACTGCGCCGCATGGAGGCCAACGCCCGGCGCTTCGCCGCCGACGTCTCCCACGAACTGCGCACCCCGCTGGCCGCGATGGCCGCCGTCACCGAGGTCCTCGACGAGGACGCGGCCCGGCTCGCCCCGGACACCGCCGACGCCGTACGGCTGATCAGCGACGAGACCACCAAACTCGCCCGCATGGTGGAGGACCTGATAGAGGTCTCGCGCTTCGACGCGGGCGCCGCCGATCTGCTCCTGGACGAGATCGACGTCGCCGTCGCGCTGCGCAAGACCCTCCAGCTGCGCGGCTGGCAGGACCAGGTCGAAACCGGCCTCCCCGAGGGGCTGCGGGCGCGCTTCGACCCGCGCCGTATCGACGTGGTCGTGGCCAACCTGGTCGGCAACGCGCTCCGGCACGGCGGCGCCCCCGTACGGCTGTCGGTGTACGCGGCCCCGGGACGGCTACGCATCGACGTGGCCGACCAGGGCCCCGGCATCGCCCCGGAAGCGCTCCCGCACGTCTTCGACCGCTTCTACAAGGCCGACGCGTCCCGCGCACGCTCCAGCGGCAGCGGCCTGGGGCTGGCCATCGCGATGGAGAACGTACGCCTGCACGGCGGCACGCTGCGCGCGGCCAACGCGCCGGGCGGGGGAGCGGTGTTCACGGTCGAACTGCCGGTGGACCCGCAGGTGGATCCGCCGCTGAACTCGCCGCTGAACCCGCTGGTGGACCCGCAGGGACCTGGGGCCGGGCCCACCCCTCCCGCCACCGACCCGGCCCCCGAGGACCGCCCATGAACTCCGCCACAGCGTCAACTCCGCCCCCTTTCCCCACACCCCCCTCCAACACGCCCCGCACCCTCACCACCACTACCACCACCTTCCTTGCCCTCCTCTCCCCTCTCCTCCTCACCACCCTCCTCCTCACCGGCTGCGGCATCGCCCCCACCGGGTACGTACAGGCAGGCGCGCCCGCCCAGGGCATCCGGCAGCCGGGCACCGACACCTACACCACCCGCCTCTTCTTCCTCTCCCCCCTCGGTATCCACGCCGCGAGCCGTCCGGCCGACGCCCCGGTCGGCCCGCAGGAAGCCCTGGATCTCCTGGTGAAGGGGCCGACCGCCGCCGAACGGGCGCGCGGGCTGGTCAGTGCGCTGCCACCGATGCCCGGTCCGCTCACCGCCGTACCCGCGACCGGCGCGGTCAGCGTCCACCTCCCGACGCCGGTGTCCCGGATGCAGGCGGCGGCGGTCCACCAGATCGCGTGCACCGCCGCCCACGCCGACATCCCCGGCGGCCGCCCCGCCACGCAGGTCGACGTCCGGATGTACGAGCCGGAGAGCCGGAACGGCCCCTGGACGGTGCGCTGTTCCAGTGACGGGATCGCCCTGCCGACCGCCGGCCCGGACACCTGGAAGAACCCCGCCCCGAGAGCGACCCCGGCCCCCGCCCCAGACGCCTCCTAGACCTCGCCCTCCACCACCCTCACGTACTCCCTGACCAGGCGGCTTTGTCAGTGGTCGGCACTAAAATCGGAGGCAGTAAGGAAGCAGTCCAGGACTGCTTCTCCGCTGTGCCGGGAGGTTGCCGATGGCCGTTGCCGCACTGTCCACGAACACCGCCGCTCCGAAGAGGACCACGACGGTCACCAAGGCCGCGACGACCGCGTACGGGAAAACCGCCGCACGCCGAGTGGTCCGCCGCACCCCGACGTCCAAGAAGCCGCTGCCCGCAGGCCTGCCGCGCGAGTGGTACGAGGCCCACAACCGCCGCCTGAAGGCCATGCGCCTGGCGATAGCCCTGCTCGACGGCGGTGTCTACACCCCGGAGCGGGCCCGCAACCGCACCATCCGCACGGCCGCGGCCCGCATCGGAGTGCACCCGCCCTCCAACACGACCTGCCGCCTGGTCCGTTCCCTGATCACCGAGAACGCCCGCTGAGCCGGCCGGCGCCGCGCCGCCGCCTGCGCGCGAACTCGAGCGACGACTCCCACCGGCCCTGACCGCAGCCCAGTCGACGCACTCCGCATCCGGTATCCCGCATTCCTGACCTGACCCGGCCCCTCCCGGCCCACCCGGGAGGGGCCACCAGTCATGCCCGCCCCGGCCTACCCGTGCGGGACCACCGGCCGGGGCCATCGGTCGTGACCATCAGCCGGGATCACCGATCGGGACCACCAGCCGTCCACCGGTCGTGACCACCCGTCATGCCCGCGGAGCAACCACCCGGGCCGCCGCAGTCCCCAGCCCACTGGGCCGGCCGACAAAGGCCCGCGCCACCACGGCCTCCGCCCCCGCCACCCCCACCCCCTGGCGGCCCTTGTGCCGGATCAGATCCTCCTCCCGATACCGCCGGCACCCCTGGTGCCAGGTGAGAATCCCGGACATCCAGTTCTCCAGTTCCCTCACGTACCCGTCCAGCACCGCCCGTGCCTCCTCCGACAGGTCGAAGTCGTCGTACAGCACCGGCATTTCATTCGCCGCCACATGCTGGAACTCCCGCATACGGGCCGTCATGAGGTCATGCACGATCGCGAGCGCCGTCGGGTAGTCGCAGCCGAAGAAGTTCTGCACCACCAGGACCCCGTTGTGCACCTCTCCCTCGTACTCGATCTCCTTCTGGTACGAGAACACGTCGTTCAGCAGCGTCGCGTAATCGGCTGCCGCGTTCTCCAACGCACGCATGGTCCCGCTCCGGTGGACCTCCTCCGGCACCCGCCGCCCGTGCCCGATACGGCTCAGGCTCATCGTCAGGTCGGAGCCGAACGTCGCCCGCCGCATCTCGATGTAGTCCACCGGATCGGGAATGTGGTTCAACGCCTGGTTCTCCAGCTCCCAGATCCACCCCTCCGTCATCACCTCGACGGATTCCCGGACCATCCGCCGCGCCGCGACGTCCATGGCCCCCGTCGTACGGCTCCAGAGATCCGCCAGCCCCCGCTCCATCGCATTCGCCGGCTCGCCGGCCTCCCCCTCCTCCTCCACCGGCATGAACGCCGAAAGCCGCGCATTGCACGCCTTCGCCCCGGCGATGTCCCGCGTGGCCCCGAACACCGCGGGGTAATAATCGTCCCCGTACGTCCCCCACGTCAGCCACTGCGACTCCAGATCCAGTTCCTCCGGCGTCGCCTCGGGGTGCAGCCCGGCAGCACACAGCGGAAAGTCGTAATCAGCGAGCTTTTCGGCACTCCAGACACCCGACAGCGGCACTCCGGCCTGCGGCCGCAACATGCCCATCTGCCGCGCCCACTCCACCGCGTTCACCCGGGCCCAGTCCAGATGCGGGCTCAGTGTCGTCTTGAACGGCATGTAAAAGTCCGGCAACTGCGAGGGCCCCACCCTTGGGAACGGCACATGCGTGAAGTTGCGCAGCCGCTTGGCCCCGGAGACCGCCACGGCCTTCCGTACGTCCGCCCCCGAAGTCCCCAGCCCCCCGAACGCGAACGGTGACCAATTCCCTGCCGTCTCCGCCGCCTTCCCGCCCCCGTTCATATACCGACTCGACCGCATATGCCATTCATGCCCACCCGACTGCCAGTCCTGCAGCCCCTTGGTATAAGCCAGCACATCCGCACACTCCCGCGGGCCCAGCCCCCGCTCCGCGAACAGCACCGGCAGCTCCGTGACCACCGTGTTCTCGAACTGCTGCACCCGAGAGGTGATCAGGTCATTGACAGCCTCCGCCGCCTCCTGAGTACCGCACCCGAGAAAGTTCTCCAGCACCAGCACCCCATTGCTCAGCTCCCCCTCCTCCTCGGTCTCCCGCTGATACGAGAACAAGTCGTTCCGCAGATGCACCCCGTCCGAGAACGCGTCCTTCAGCACCCGCAACGGCCGCGACCCGGCAACCGCCGCCGGCACCTCGGCCCCCACCGCGAACTCCACCAGCCCCGCCGACCACGGCGCCCCACCGACCTTCCGGCGCATCTCGATGTACTCGACGGGATTGGGCACGCGCCCCGCGTTGATGTTCGAAAGCTCCCACAACGACTCATTCAGCAAATGCTCAGTACTCTCCCGGAACCGAGCCCGCCACCCCGCCGACATCGAAGGCACCGTACGCGCCCACAGATCCGCCAGCCCCGCCTCCACCGGATTGACCGGCTCGGGCACCGGCGCGTCCACATCCATCGGCATGAACAACGGCAGCCGGTCCAGATACGCCTTACCACCCACCCGGTCCTGTGTCCGCTTGAACGCCTCCAAGAAGTGGTCGTCGAAGAAGAACACCCACACATACCAGTCCGTCACCAGCGACAGCACATCCGCCGAGCACTCGGGATGCGTATAAGCACACAACAACGCGTAATCATGCGCATCCAAATCCCCCTCCTCCCAAATCCCCGACCCTTCCAGCATTCCCATCCCACGCGCCCACTCCTTGGAATGCCCACGAGCCTCCTCCAGATGCGCATTCAACCGCGCCGGATACGGCAGATAAAAACCCGGCAATTCAAACGGCTGGCCAGCCACGACCCACCCTCTCGTCGTCCGTCACCCTTACCCACCGGAGCCACGCCCCCGCCCCCGCGCCCCCGGCGGCCACAGCACTACCCACCCCACCTGTCATGTATCCACCGTCTTGACAGGTCGTAAGTGCGTGTGGTTTTGGCTGGTGATCAAGGTAAGAGATCGAACGCAGCGCGGGTCCTCTCGGCGGGCCGGGCAGTCACACAGCGTCGGGAGGCCCGGGCATACGCGGGATCGAGGCAGGCGCACCACCCCGCCTAAGAAGACCTGCGTCCTCCGGCCACGACCTGACCAAGTGGTCGCGAATGAGGAAGCAGCCTGCGGGCTCATCCGGCTGCTTCGCGAGGACCCGCCCCATCGGTTGCGCGACTGGCGCGTGCAAGCACGACTCGTGCGGAAGCGATGGTGCGAGCTCGATCGTCTGCCCCGCCCGGCACGCATGTTGACGTACGGCAAGCGTTGCGAACGGCGAAGAGGGCACTGTGAGCTGAAGGTCAGCCCTGCGGGCCGGGCGAGCGATTTCAGGGGCACGCCCCCGGCCGGGTGTTGAAGGAACTCCATCAGGTCTCCGCCCGCGTCGGGTCCCTGTGAGGAGTGGCCCTTGACGACAGTGTGTGCGACAGGAGCGGGGGAGGGGACTGCAGGAGGGCCGGTCACGTTTCTGGTGGTCGGGAAGCTCCGATATCGTGCGCCAACACCATGCGTCACCTAATAGGGTGTAGCGGCACGGGGGAGTGACGTACCGGTGTGTGTCTCGGGGGCCTGTGTCGTTCATGCAGCAGTTGACGGCGGCGAAGAGGCTCGCGGCCGAAACGACCTGATCGAACGAGAACGGGGAACAGGCGAGTCCCGATGGCTGACGAAACCGATGGCATGTACGAGACGTTCAAGGCGATCTTGGATGCATTTCCCCCTTCCGAAGCGATCAAGCGACTGGAACAGTTCGGGATCGATTCCGACGTCGTCGAGAAGATCCGTGAGCGGCACGAGCAGCAGACCATTCGGATCAAGGAGCTCGAGGAACCGCACGCGGTGGTCCTGGGCAATCGCGACACCTGGTACACGGGGCCGCAGGCCAAGGACAAGTGCTGGCCGGTGATCGTGGATCTGCTCCGCAAGGACGGATGGCCCCAGGACCCCGCGATCGAGAAGCTCGACGAGTCCTCGACCAGGGTCGTCTCGCTGCTGAACCACCCGAAGGAGACGGCTTTCTCCACCCGTGGCCTCGTCGTCGGGCATGTGCAGTCCGGAAAGACCACCAACTTCACCTCGGTCATGGCCAAGGCGGCCGACCGCGGTTACAAACTCTTCATCGTCCTGGCCGGCATACACAACGGCCTTCGTCGTCAGACCCAGGCCAGACTCGTGCAGCAGCTCGTGGAGCCGAACCCCACGATGTGGTCCCAGCTGACCGGCCTCGACAGGGACTTCACCCCGCAGGAGAACCCCGCTTCGTACTTCGGGAAGAACAACAGGACGCACGTGCTGTGCGTGGTGAAGAAGAACGCAACGGTGCTGCGCAAGCTCGCCCAGTGGCTCGCGAAGGCCTCGAACCATCTGCGGGACTGTCCCGCTCTGATCATCGACGACGAGGCGGACCAGGCCACCGTTGCGACGAAGTCCATCAACCCTCTGATCCTGGACATCATGGGTTGTCTGCCCAAGTCCGCCTACATCGGCTACACGGCCTCCCCGTTCGCGAACCTGCTCATCGATCCGAGTGCCGAGGACCTGTACCCCCGAGACTTCGTCGTCAACCTGCCCAAGCCCGACGGGCACTTCGGGACCGAAGTTCTCTTCGGTCGTTACGCGCTTGACGGCGAGGATCCAGAGCAGCTCGACGACGGTTACGACATGATTCGTTCGATACCCGACGAGGACGTGCCGTGCGTACGTCCCATGACGAGGGCCGACGTCGAGGGATTTGAACCGGTCGTCACCGACTCCCTCACCAGAGCGGTCGAGTACTTCTGGCTGGTGACCGCCGCGCGTCGGGTGCGCGGCACCGGCAACCCGCACAGCACGATGTTGATCCACACCAGCGTCAACACCTCGGTGCACAACAGCTTCAAGAGGCCGCTGGAGCACCTGCGCAGCCGTTCCGCGCAGTCCCTGACCGATGCCGTCTTCCTCAAGCGGTTGCGTAATCTTTGGGATGAGGAGACCGAGCGGGTGCCGGCCGAGGAATTCGGCGGGACGAAGGTGCCGTTCGAACAGTTGCTGCCGGAGCTCCCGGGAGTTCTCGACAGCTGTCGCGTCATCATGGACAACTCCAGCAGCGAGGACCGGCTCGACTACGAGAACGGCCCGGTCGTGGCCATCGCCGTGGGGGGCAACACCCTCTCGCGAGGGCTGACGCTCGAGGGCCTGGTGGTCAGCTATTTCGTCCGTGCCGTCTCGGCGTACGATACGTTGCTGCAGATGGGGCGCTGGTTCGGGTTCCGGAACGGGTACGCCGACCTGCCTCGCATCTGGATGACCGACGAGCTGGCCGGGTGGTTCCGGCACCTTGCCACTGTCGAGACGGAGATGCGTCGCGACATCGACATCTACATGACCGAGGACGAGAACCCGCTCACCTTCGCCGTCCGCCTTCGTACCCACCCTGCCCTGCGTGTGACCGCGGCGGCCAAGATGCGCGACGCTGTCACGGCCGCCTCTTCCTACGGTGGCAAGCGGGTGCAGACCCACTACTTCCACACGAATCGGGACTGGTTGCAGCGGAACATCGACGCGGCTCGCACGCTCGTCGAAGTATCTGTGACCCATGCCGTGCGAACGGAGCCGCGCCCGGCGGAGGGCCGGTACGTGTTTCGGAATGTCCCGCACGACTACGTGCTCGACTTCTTGGCGACATACGCGTTCCACGAGAATTCTCCGGAGAACGACCCCGAACTGATCACCGCATACATCCGTCAGCGGCTCGCCGATGCGGGGTCGCTGGGCCGGTGGAATGTTGCGATCGTGGGCAATCCCAAGGGCGAGGACTTCACCTTCGCGCCCGGTGTCACTGTCGGGCGGAACGTCCGTGCCCGTCTCAAGATCGACGAATCACCGGGGGACTTCGCCGACATCAAGACGCTGATGAGCCGCCGGGACGCTGCTGTCGATCTCCCCGGAGACACCTCGAAGCTGGCCGAGAAGGCGATCATGGAAGCGCGTCGCGCCCAGCTACCGGACACGGGGTTGCTGGTGCTGTACCCGATCGACAAGGTCTCCGAGCCGACGCCGTCCACGAACCCGAAGAAGAAGCTGCTGCGTGCCCCGCTGAATGCCGAGGAGCACGTGATCGGCGTCGGCCTCGTCTTCCCGAAGCCGCTGGGCGTGGACAGCACGGTGCACGGGTACATCTCCGCCGACCTTTCCGGCGTCTCGATCGAGGACGAGGACTTCAGCGTCCTCGACAGCGAGGACGCATGAGAGACGACACGCTCCGCACGGTGGTCGAGGAACATTGGACCAAGCTGGAGGCAGAGCGGACCACAGGTGAGCGACGGCTGAGAGTCTCCGAACTTCCCGTCGTCGCCGAACTGGGCCCGTTGGCGGTGGCCGTCGACTACGACCGGCACCGCCACGTCCTGGTGCCGATCCCGTCCAACCGCAAGATCCGACCAGGCCTGAACGGCCCGGCGCTGGAGTTGAGCAGGCGGCCCCTGGAGGACGCGGACAGCTACCGGACCTACGCCGACCTCGCCTGCCTGCGGGAAGACCTCAACGACCTGTTCACGGATCTGTGCGTGGACGTGCTGGGCCAGGCGAAAGAGGTGCCCGAGAACCCGGCCAAGGCCCTGTACCGTGTCCTGGACCGTTGGAGGTCTCTCTTCCGGAACCAAGGAGACCCGTTGGGTCCGGAACAGCTCGCCGGCCTGTTCGGTGAGCTGACGGTGCTCAACCGGCTCTTGGCGAAAGACGCGAGTGCGCACCGGTGCTGGCGTGGCCCTGAGAGGCACCGCCACGACTTCTCCGCCGGCGCCACAGCCGTCGAGGTGAAGGCCGGCACCGCCACCGTGGGCCGGAGACCGCGTATCCATGGCCTGGATCAGCTCGAGGTGCCCGTAGGCGGAAACCTCTGTCTTGCCTGGTTCCGCCTACGACGCAGCAACGGGGGTGACGGCACCGGTCTCGTGGATACCGTCGAGCACGCGTTGAGGCTCTGTGACGACGAAGGCGCGCTTCGCAGGCTCCTCGCCGCTGCCGGTTACCTGCCCTCGGATGCGACCCGCTACCACGACGTGCGCTTCGCGATCGACGAGGAGAAGTGGTACGAGGTCGATGCGACCTTCCCCGCGTTGACAGGACGGGCCCTGGCCGCGGCAGGCATACCTGTTTCGGTCGTGGACGTCGAGTACACCATCGACCTGTCCGGCGAAACCCCTGCGCCCTTGGCGCCCAGAGAGGTGTCCCGGACCATCGACAAGCTCATTCAGGAGTCCGTGTGACGGAGCCCCGGTGGGTCTCCCAGCCCTACCCTCCCGAGGGAGCGAGCGCGGCGGAGGGGATCCGCAACCAATTGGGACGACCGGAACTCGATTTGCTCACCATCCTGGTGCGCGAGTCGGCACAGAACAGCTGGGACGCCCGTGTGACGGTCTCCCCCGCTCCGGTCGACTTCGCCGTCGACATACGGACGGTCGGGCCGGCCCACGCCGGCGCGTGGCGGGAGCTGCTCCTCGAGGGGGCACCCGCACGAACGGAGAACTTCCCGCTGCGTGAGACGCTGCGACGTGGCGCGATCCGGGTCATGGCCGTCTCCGACCGCGGTACGCGAGGCCTCGGAGGCCCCACTCGCGCCGACGATGCCGTGGGCTTCGATCGAGACTTCGTTTCCTTCATCCGCAACATCGGCGAGCCGCGCGACGTTGCGTTGGGCGGCGGTACCTACGGCTTCGGCAAAGGCATCTTCTACCTGTTGTCCCAGTGCGGAACAGCCATTGTGCATTCCCGATGCCGTACTGCAGACGGGGGCCACGAGACCCGGCTCATCGGATGCAGTCTTTGGAACAGCTTCGTGGCCCCCGAAGGCGGGGGACGACGCCGCTACACCGGACGGCACTGGTGGGGCGACGCCTCCGGAGACGTCGTGGAGCCCTTGGTCGGCCGCGACGCGGACATATTTGCCCAACGTCTGGGGCTCAGACCTTTCCGGCCCGAGGAGACCGGCACGACCATCGTCGTCGTCGACCCGCACCTGGACGAGCTCCAGCCGGCTGCAGCCGCCGACTATGTGGCCGAGACCATCACCTGGCACCTCTGGCCCAAGATGCTCGCCACGGACGGCGGTGCTCCGGCCATGCGTTTCTCCGTCACCTGCGACGGCCATGAGCACCGGGTGCCGGATCCGCGGGAGACCCGCCCGCTCGACATGTTCGTTGCCGCCTACGAGAAGATGATCGGCCCGGAGGGCAGCGATCTGCTGTGTCTGAGACCCAAGCGGCATCTGGGACGCTTGGGACTGGTGAAGCGGATCATGCCACCGTTGGAACCGAGCCGTGCATCGCGCATGCTCGATATCGAGGACCTCGTCCATCACGTGTGTCTGATGCGTCCCGCAGAACTCGTCGTGACCTATCGGCCGGGTCCCAAACCACCGAGCACGAGCCAGGGGTACGCCGGGGTCTTCCGGGCCGACGAGGCCATGGACGACATCTACGCGAAGGCCGAACCGCCCACCCACGACGCCTGGAACCCGCAGTCGCTCGAAAGGCCCGGCAGCACGTTCGTGCAGACGACGTTCCGGCGTATCAATGAATCCTTGGAAGGCCTGCTCGCACTCGGAGGCGTCGCCCGTCCGGGCGCGAACAACGTCGCTCTGGGGGCAGCCAGCTCGATGTTCTCCGGGCTGGTGGGCGGCGCTTGGGGGTTCGGAGGGGCCACTGCGTACGCCAAACCGGGCAGTACCGTCACGCGGGCCTCGAAGGACGGCGACGCGGAGGAGAGCACGCCCGGGCCCGGTGGACGGACCGCTCCGTCGCCGGTGCCCACCGGTACGGGTTCGCACGCCTATGACGAGAACGCCGATCCGGCGGATCCCCGCACCGGTCGTCGGAGCTTCGACGAGTCGGGTGGCGACGGTGGTGGTACACCGTACCGTCGGCCACGTGTGCAGTACGTCGGCGACGCCTATTACGACGACCGCGGCGACACCGCGGTGCTCGTCCAGGAATTCCGGCTGCCGGCACCCGGTCCGCAGCGGGTCCGGATCGAACTGGCCGTGACGCTCCCCGGATCGGGTGGTCGCGAGAAGGATCCGCCCATCGGGGCGAGCATGCCCACGCTCGTGGGGTGGGAGGACAGTGGCGGACTCCTGTACGACTCGGAGACATGTGTGATCGAGGGCGGTGACTCCGTCTGGCGGGCTCTGGTCCGTCCTGCCCCGGACACCATGACCGAGATCGGCATCAAGGTCGAGGCGGTGAGGAACCGGTGACTCGGCGCGTTCTGCCCTACCGCAGCCCGTCGGAGGACGTGGTCGCTGCCGAGACTTGGTCGCTGGTGACCGAGGACGGTGAGGTCGTCATGCCCGAGGCACTGCCGGACTGGGACTATCAGATGGATTTGCACCTGCGCAGAGCCGTCCGCGTCGACCTGGACCGGGCGCGTTCGCAATCAGCACTCCCGAACGATGCTGCGCTGATGCTTGCGGTCGTGTGGACGGCCACGGGATCCAACCTCGGTGGGCCGGCTCAACATGTGCGTCTGTCCGCATCCGGCACCGGCACGGTGCAGTTGGACGTACGGTTGCGGGGGGCCGACCTGGGCGGTCTGCTGCTGCTCGACACGGCCCTCGTCCTGGCCGAGCGACGCAAAGATGCTCACCCCTCCTCGCCGCGTAGGGCGGGATCCGTCCTGTGGAGCGATCGGGAGTCACTGCGGCTGCAGGGCGATGCGCCGCAGTTCCCCATGGCCGTGATCGACTTCGCCCGCACCTCCTTCCCGGACGACGCGGCCTGGCACCTGCAGATCAGCGGAAGTCTCGAGAGCGCCACCATGGGATCTCTTCTGTTGCTCGTCAACGAGCGCAACACGGTCACCGCCACCGCGTTCGAGAACGCGGGCCGACCACGACCGGTGGATCGCATCGTGCTCTCGGCGGTCTACGCGGACGCCGCCAGGATCATGATCGAGCACGCACTGGGACATGACGATTTCGCAGAGGACTCCGACTTCCCCGACGGGTCGTTCGGCGCCACCCTGGTCAGTCTGTTCGACCAGCTCTTCCCAGGGCAGAAGATCGAGGACGTTCGCCTGCGCCACCGACAGTCACCTGCCTTGTTCGCCTCGGACCTGCAGGCGGCCGTCAAGATGTTCGAGGTGTCATGATGAGTTTCCTCTACCCTCGGCTGCTTGCCGAACAGGCCAGACCACTGTTCGAGGAGTACCGGCAACTGCCCGTCGCCGAGTTGGCCGGCCGATCGCGCCTGGGCCACGAGTCTGCCGTGTACGTGGCCACCGGAGGCGATCGGGTGCCTGCCGGTCGGCTCCGGGAATTGCGCGCGGGCGTGCTCGACCTCGCCGAACGGGCAGGCTTCCCCGACCGCTCCGACCGGGAGGGCAATGCCGATTTCGACCTTCGGCTCGCCGCCATGTTGCATGCCGAGATGGGGATGGTCCCGGCCGAGGCTGCTTCCCGGGACGTCTGGACCTTCCTCTCGCTGATTCTGCTCCCCGACGTCGCGTTCTGGCGTTACCCGCAACCACCCAGGGATCGTGTCCTCGGCACGGACCTCACCCGGCACGTCTTCGGCAGGCTGTGGTGGCGGGCCCAGCTCGTACGCGCCTCCGACGATCCCCAACCGTACGGTGCACTGAAGATTCTCGGTGAGGCCGCATTCGACCAGATCTACGCGCGCCGGGCCGCCCTCGGCGGAAGCCCACACATGGTCCGGGCCATCCTTCGTGTCTGGAAGGATCTCGATCTGACCGGCCTGAACGAGCGCGATACCCTTCGCGACTTCCTCAAAAGGCTGCTGCGGCTCGCTCCGTTCGTCCTCTTCGACGGCATCGAGGATTGTGCCCTGGACGAAGAGCTGCGCGCGGTCGCCCAGGAGTCCATCGACGTCCAGCGAGGCCCGTCCGCGCCGACTGCGGAGAACGGCGCACAGGCCGGGCACGGGAGGGGCCGAGGCGAGGTGACCGCTGAACCGCCTGTGAAGGTGGTGTCGGGGGACGCCGTGCTGTTTTCCCGCCCCGTTACGCAGGCGCCGGTCGCTCCCTCTGGGTTCCGATCGGTGGAGGTCTGCGCCGGGTCCGGAGCACAGGCACTCGGGCTCGAACGCGCCGGATTCGACCCGGTACTGCTCATCGACAGCAAGGCCGACGCCTGCTTCACCATCGACCTCAACAGACCCGAATGGGACGTGGTCTGCATGGATGTCGTGGAGTTCCGGCCGAGTGCGCGGGCGGATATCCGGGGTGTCGACCTTGTCAGCGGAGGTCTCCCGCGCGTGAAATCCTCCGCGACCGTCGGTCGCGCCGAGGACACTGAAGAGCGCAGAGTACTCAGGGCCGTGGCCCGGCTGGCGTGTGAGATCGGACCCAAAGCCGTGCTCTTGGAGAACGTCGCGGACCTGGTCGAGAACTCGTCCTTCGAAGCCGAGCGTGCGTGGATCGAGTCCGAGTTCCGGGACGCGGGCTACCGCTCGACCTGGCGAGTCCTGAATGCTGCGGATTTCGGTGTGCCGCAAAATCGCAGCAGCGGCTTTCTGGTCGCCTTGCAGGACCCGCACTTCTCCCGGTTCGTCTGGCCCGAACCGGACGACCTGCCGCCTCCGACCGTGGGCGAGGTTCTCGGGGCTTCCATGTCCGCAAACGGGTGGCGTGGTGCGGAGCGTTGGATCAAAGGGGCTGATCGTGTAGCGCCTGCCCTGGTCGGGGGATCCGAGCGGCGGGGCGGCGCAGACCTCGGCCCGACGGGCAGCAAGAAGGCATGGGCGGCTCTCGGAGTGAACGGAAACAGCCTCGGAGACGATGTCCCGGATGAGAGCTTCCCCGCGGATGGCCTGCCCAAGCTGACCGTCGACCAAGCCGCGAGGATCCAGGCGATCCCTTCGGAATGGCGCTTTTTCGGCGGCAAGACCTCCAGGTATCGCCAGATCGGCCATGCCATGCCGCCACCCCTCGCGACAGCTGTGGGGCGTGCCGTCGCAGCAGCTCTTCGAAACTGAGGCCACCTCATGCCCACGTCTGGCCCCTCGTTCCCGAGCCCGTCACGGTCGTCGATCCATTCTCCGGTTGTGGTGGGCTCACCCAGGGGTTCCACGAGCTCCGACGTGAGGGGAAGTGGTGACCTGGTGTTCCGTGGCTTCGCCGCCGTCGAGCAACGCTGCCGCCGCAGGCGTTCGCGCGATGGTGTATCCCGTGGTGACGGTGACCGGCGTCCGAAGAACGGAACCGGCGCCTTCTCCGAGCCGCTCGACGGCGACGATGCGGGAGTGCCGCCCCGGTAAGCCGTCGACAGCGTATTCGACGAGCCATATCCGAGAGTGGGAACCGCAAGAATCTTTCCGGCTAGCGGTACACCAAGGACGGAAACGGGTTCCGATTCTTTGACCCTCCGAACCCGAAAAGCGTGAAGACGCCGATGGGTTACTTCTCCACGGAGAGCTGGGACAATCATCGAACGGGTACGGAGAGGTCAGGGGAGGCCGCGACTGGGCGAGCCTTCTGTCATCATCCGAGCCCGAGTCCTTCGAGCGCGATGCGGGGCGCTACCCCCATCCGACGGAGCCTCGCCTCATCACTCACCACGAGGTCGCTCGCGTCCATGTGGTTTTCCTCGCGATCGTCGCTGGTACGGCTCGAAGACCGAAATCGCCGCGCAGATCGGCAAAGCTGTGCCATCCCGCTCGACAAGGCCATTGTCTCGGCGATCTGCGACTGCCCGTGCGGGCGGCCGGGACGTCCCGGTGAGGGCCGTCGTCAGGGATATCCATTCAGGGCCGGATGAACAGTGAAGGCCGCTACCCCTGCGTGGGTAGCGGCCCTCATGTTGTGCTTGCTTCAGCATCGGGGGATCAGTTTCACCGCGCGCACTCGGTGTGCGACGGCGTGGCTATCCGCCGCGAAGTGCGAGAACTCGGTGACAAGCCTCTGCTCAAACCATGGTGGATCTATCAGGGGCTGTGCAGACCACCCGCCCCGCCCTTTAGAGATCGAAGTACAGCTCGAACTCGTGCGGGTGCGGGCGGAGCTGGATCGGGGCGATTTCGTTGGTGCGCTTGTAGTCGATCCAGGTTTCGATGAGGTCGGAGGTGAAGACGCCGCCCTGCTGGAGGTACTCGTTGTCGGCTTCCAGGGCGTCGAGGACGGCCGGGAGGCTGGTGGGGACCTGGGGGACGCCCGCGTGCTCCTCGGGGGCGAGCTCGTAGAGGTCCTTGTCGATCGGCTCGGCGGGCTCGATCTTGTTCTTGACGCCGTCCAGGCCCGCGAGGAGGAGGGCGGAGAAGGCCAGGTACGGGTTGGAGGACGGGTCCGGGGCGCGGAACTCGACGCGCTTGGCCTTCGGGTTGGAGCCGGTGATCGGGATGCGCATCGCGGCGGAGCGGTTGCGCTGCGAGTAGACCAGGTTGACCGGCGCCTCGAAGCCGGGCACCAGGCGGTGGTACGAGTTCACGGTGGGGTTCGTGAAGGCCAGCAGCGACGGGGCGTGCTTGAGGATGCCGCCGATGTAGTAGCGGGCGGTGTCCGAGAGGCCCGCGTAGCCCTGCTCGTCGTAGAAGAGGGGCTCGCCGCCGGTCCACAGGGACTGGTGGACGTGCATGCCGGAGCCGTTGTCGCCGAAGATCGGCTTGGGCATGAAGGTGGCGGTCTTGCCGTTGCGCCAGGCGACGTTCTTCACGATGTACTTGAAGAGCATCAGGTCGTCGGCGGCGGCCAGCAGGGTGTTGAACTTGTAGTTGATCTCGGCCTGGCCGGCGGTGCCGACCTCGTGGTGCTGGCGCTCGACCTTCAGGCCGGCCGCGTCCAGCTCCAGGGAGATCTCGGCGCGCAGGTCGGCGAAGTGGTCGACCGGGGGAGCCGGGAAGTAGCCGCCCTTGTAGCGGACCTTGTAACCGCGGTTGTTGACCTCGGAGCCGGTGTTCCAGGCGCCGGCCTCGGAGTCGATGTGGTAGAAGGACTGGTTCGCCGACGTCTCGAAGCGGACGTTGTCGAAGACGTAGAACTCCGCCTCCGGGCCGAAGAACGCGGTGTCGGCGATGCCGGTGGACGCGAGGTAGGCCTCGGCCTTCTTCGCCACGTTGCGCGGGTCACGGCTGTACTGCTCGCCGGTGATCGGGTCGTGGATGAAGAAGTTGACGTTGAGCGTCTTGTCGCGGCGGAACGGGTCCACGCGGGCGGTGGAGAGGTCGGCGCGCAGAGCCATGTCGGACTCGTGGATGGCCTGGAAGCCGCGGATCGAGGAGCCGTCGAAGGCAAGCTCCTCGGTCGGGTCGAACGCCTCCGCCGGAACCGTGAAGTGCTGCATCACACCGGGCAGGTCGCAGAACCGGACGTCGACGAACTTGACGTCTTCGTCCGCGATGAACTTCTTGGCCTCATCGGCGTTCTGGAACATCCAACTCCTCCTAGCCCGGTCACCGGCGGTCGGCGGACGCGGGATTGCTACTCGGAGCGCGTCATGTGCGGTGGCGCGCTTGCCCGACCATAGGCAGGCGGGATTTCCCAAGCATGACCCATTTGTTTCGCCGAGGTTAACCGCCGCGCGGCCTGTTTGGGGAGGTGATGTGCGGCGGAGGGGACTGGTGGAATTGATCATTCCGGGGGAGTGGTGGGGAGGTGCCGGGCAGGATGAGGGACGGCCGGGCGCGGGCGGTGCCGGGGCTGAGCGGGGCCGGGCCGGGTTCGGAGCGGAGGCGTGTCCGTACGGTCGCGCCGCGTGGCGGGATCGACGCGCGGCGGCTCCGGGGCGGCCGGCCGAGGCTGTCGGTGGTGCCCCACGAAGGGGGGAACGTATGCGGTCGCAGTACCGTGGACGGGTGGACAACAGGCAAGCAATCGGATCGTGGATCTCCGGGCCCCGCGCGGCAGCCGAGGACATGGGCGTCGAGTTCGGCTACCGCGGGCAGCAGCTCGGGCTGCCCGAGGAAGGGCCGGGCTCGATCGCGCGTCCCGGCCGGCGCTTCGCCGCCCTCTTCATCGACTGGGCCCTGTGCTCGCTCGTCGCGTACGGGCTGCTGAGCCACGGCCGGGCGGAGTCGACGAGCAACTGGGCGCTGGCCGTCTTCGTGGTGCTCAGCGTGCTGACGGTCGGCACGGTGGGCTTCACACCGGGCAAGCGGCTGGTGGGCCTGCGGGTGGTCGCGGAGGGCGGCGGACGGCTGCCGCTGCTGCGCGTGGTCCTGCGGACGGTCCTGCTGGCCGTGGTCATCCCGGCGGTGATCTGGGACCGCGACGGCCGCGGGCTGCACGATCGTCTCTCCCGTGCGGTGCAGGTTCGGATCTGACCGCGACGTAGCCGGCCGAACCGCCTTGATCAGCTGATTCACCTTGATCAGCTGACCGGATCACCTTGCTTACGGGGCTGGGCTCGGGGCTGGTTGGCGGACTGGTTGAGGGGCTGGGTTTCGGTCCGGCTACCGGACTGGTCATGGGGGCTGGCTTCGGGCTGGTTCAGACCTGCCGGACTCAGGCCGCCTCCCGCCCCCGGCCGTATACACCCGTAAAACCCCCGAGGGGCCCGGGACCACAAGGTCCCGGGCCCCTCGGCCGTTCCGGTGACGGGCGCCGGGCGCCGCGTCGTGCTGGGCCGCGGATGCGGCTCAGCGCATCTTGCCGCCGCCGCCCTTCGGCATCCGCATGCCCTTGGGCATCGGGCCCTTCGGGACCGGCATGTTGCTCATGAGGTCGCCGAGCGCGCGGAGGCGGTCGTTGGTGGCGGTGACCTGGGGGCCGGGCAGGGTGCGGGGGAGCTTCAGGAGGGTGGTACGGATCTTCTTGAGCGGGATCTGGCCCTCGCCGTCGCCGACCACGAAGTCG
Organism: Streptomyces sp. NPDC033221; assembly: GCF_055577005.1. NCBI lineage: Bacteria > Bacillati > Actinomycetota > Actinomycetes > Kitasatosporales > Streptomycetaceae > Streptomyces > Streptomyces sp. NPDC033221. The sequence continues at coordinate 65,738 of NZ_JBVIQN010000031.1, forward strand.
TGGACCGGGGCGTCGGCGATGATGCGGGCCATCCGCTTCTTCTCGGCGGCCAGCAGGCCGCGTACGCGGTTCGGGTTGCCCTCGCCGACGAGGACGATGCCCGCCTTGCCGACGGCGCGGTGCACGACGTCCTGCTGGCGGTTCATCGCCACGGCCGGGGTGACCGTCCAGCCGCGGCCCACGTTGTCCAGTACGGCCGCCGCGGCGCCGGGCTGGCCCTCCATCTGTCCGAAGGCGGCCCGCTCGGCACGGCGGCCGAAGATGATCGCCATCGCGAGGAAGGCCAGGACGAATCCCAGGATGCCCAGGTAGACGGGGTGGCCGATCAGGAAGCCGAGGACGAGGAGTACGCCGAAAACGACGATGCCCACGCCGGCGACGACAAGACCGACCTTGGGGTCGACCCGACGGGTCATCTTGTAGGTCTGGGCGATCTGCTTCAGTCGCCCGGGGTTCGCAGCGCCCTCAGCGCTGTCTGCTTTTGCCTTCCTCGCCATGGGGCGCAGTTTACGTGGCGTTCGGACCCTCGGTCGCCGCGGCCTCCAGTACGTGCTGGGCCTCGCGCCGGTCCTTGGCGCGGCGGCGGTCCTCCAGCACCGATGTCCACGCGTTCCGGCGGGCGGTGCGCTGGCCGCCGCCCATCAGTACGGACTCCACCGCGCGCAGGGCGTCGGTGACCGAAGGGATGGGGAGAGCGGCGGTGGCGCGAGCGGGCGCGGCCTGCATGACGGGTTCCCCTTCTGGAGGAATGATGGATGCGTACTGTGAAGCCATCGTTACAGATCGGTGTTACCAACTGATGACCCACCGGTCAAACACCGATGAAACGTTGACGCGGCCCGCACCGCCCCTGCCTGGGGAGGTACGGGCCGCGTCATGACACTCTGTGCCACGTGTCACATTCCGGTCCATGGGCCGGACGGCCCTGTGCGGGGCAGCCGGCCCTGTGGGGTCAGAGGGCCTGCGCCGACTCCTCGACCTGCCGGCGCTCGATCGCCTGCTGGTACAGGCGGCCGGCGCGGTAGGAGGAGCGGACCAGCGGGCCGGACATGACGCCGGCGTAGCCGATCTCCTCGGCCTCCTCCTTCAGCTCCACGAACTCGGCGGGCTTGACCCAGCGCTCGATGGGATGGTGGCGCACCGACGGCCGCAGGTACTGCGTGATCGTGATCAGTTCGCAGCCCGCGTCGTGCAGGTCCTGGAGCGCCTGGCTGATTTCCGCGCGCTCCTCGCCCATGCCCAGGATCAGGTTGGACTTGGTGACCAGGCCGGCCTCGCGGGCCTTGGTGATGACTTCGAGGGACCGCTCGTAGCGGAAGCCGGGGCGGATGCGCTTGAAGATCCGCGGCACCGTCTCGACGTTGTGCGCGAGCACCTCGGGACGCGAGGAGAAGACCTCGGCGAGCTGCTCGGGGACCGCGTTGAAGTCGGGGATGAGCAGTTCGACGCCGGTGTCGGGCATCGCGGCGTGGATCTGGCGGACGGTCTCCGCGTACAGCCAGGCGCCGCCGTCGTCCAGGTCGTCGCGTGCGACGCCGGTGATCGTGGCGTACTTCAGCCCCATGGTCTGGACGGATTCGGCCACCCGGCGCGGCTCGTCGCGGTCCAGCTCCTGCGGCTTGCCGGTGTCGATCTGGCAGAAGTCGCAGCGGCGGGTGCACTGGTCACCACCGATGAGGAAGGTCGCCTCGCGGTCCTCCCAGCATTCATAGATGTTGGGACAGCCCGCCTCCTGGCAGACCGTGTGCAGGCCCTCCTTCTTGACCAGGCCCTGCAGGTGGTTGTACTCGGGGCCCATCTTCGCCCGGGTCTTGATCCACTCGGGCTTGCGCTCGATGGGGGTCTGGCTGTTCCGGACCTCCAGGCGCAACATCTTGCGTCCGTCGGGTGCGACAGCGGACACGTCCGGCTCCCTACGACTTCGTTTCTTCGGCGTACACCAGGGTACGCCCGTCAATTCGCACGTCTTTACGTGCAGGCCAACCCCGTATGGCAGGGGGGGCATTCCTCGCGGTCGGTTCCGGTGGCCCCGGTGGCCGGCTCGGCCGGTCCGGGAACCGGCCGGTTCAGACCGCCCGCGGGAGCAGTACGGCGTTCTCCAGCACGTCGCGCAGGTGCTTCTCGACGACGGGCAGGACGTCGGCGATGGTGATCTCCCGGCCGAGTTCGTTGGCGAGGGAGGTCACCCCGGCGTCCCGGATGCCGCAGGGGACGATCTTGTCGAACGAGGTGTTGTCCGGGTTCACGTTGATCGCGAAGCCGTGCATCGTGACGCCCTTGGCGACACGGATGCCGATCGCGGCCAGCTTGCGGTCCTCGCGGCGCTGGCCGGCGTTGGACGGAGCGTACTCCGGGCCGTTCAGCCGGGGGTCGAACTCCTCGTCGGCCGTACGGGGATCGAAGTCGAGGGAGAGGCCGCCCAGGGACGGGCGGTCGGCGACCGGGTCGCCCAGCACCCAGACGCCGCTGCGGCCCTCGACCCGGGAGGTCTCCACGCCGAACTCGGTGCAGGTGCGGATGATGGCCTCTTCGAGGCGCCGTACGTGGGCGACAACGTCGACCGGGCGCGGGAGCTTCTGGATCGGGTAGCCGACCAGCTGGCCGGGACCGTGCCAGGTGATCTTGCCGCCGCGGTCGACGTCGATGACCGGGGTGCCGTCCAGGGGGCGCTCGCTGTCGTCCGTGCGCCGGCCCGCCGTGTAGACGGGCGGGTGCTCCAGCAGCAGGCAGGTGTCCGGGACCTCGTCGGCGAACCGGGCGGCGTGCACCCTGCGCTGCTCCTGCCAGGCCGTCTCGTAATCGACGGCGTCGGTGCCGAAGCCCAGCTGGACAAAGCGCAGCCCCTCGGGTGCGGGGGTGTCCCCCCGAGAGATCGCAGTCACGGCAGCTCCTCTTCGAACTTTGATGCATCCTTCGCGCCCACGCCAACTGTACGGCGGGGGCGTACGGCGCCCGCAGGCGCCCGGGGCGGGGGCCTGGTACGCGGGCGCACGGGAGTGCTCCGGGAGCCCCCGGGCCACTCCCGGGGCCGCCGTTACGGCGTCGGGGCGGGAACGGCCGCGGACGCGTGGAGGACAGTGCGAGCCCTGCTCACACGATCGGATGAACGCGTGGCGAAGGCGGCGAGAAAGCCGCTCCAGGCCGTTACATTCACGCCGTTCCACGAGGGCAGGGAGCAGCGCCGGACAGGGTCAGCCGAACCCGGGCAGCTCGGCCCGGAAGGCAGGAGACCGGTAAAGCTGATGACGGAACGACCCCCACAGCGCACGCCCAACCGACAGCTCGCCGCGCTCATCGCGGAGGCGGGATTCTCCAACGCCGGGCTGGCCCGCCGGGTCGACCAGCTCGGCCTGGAGCACGGGCTCGACCTCCGGTACGACAAGACGTCGGTGACGCGCTGGCTGCGCGGGCAGCAGCCCAGAGGCACCACGCCCGCCCTGATCGCCGAGGTCTTCACGCGCAGACTGGGACGCCGCCTGTCGGCCCAGGACCTCGGCCTGGACGCCTGCGCGCCGGTGTACGCCGGGCTGGAGTTCGCGTCCACGCCGAGCGAGGCGGTGGACATCGTCAGCGGCCTGTGGCGCAAGGACTCCGGCAGCCACGCGGAGCTGCGCAAGATCGCTTTCACCCCCGCCGGACTGGTGGTGCCCAGCCGCGACTGGCTGATCGGGCGCGCCGACGAGCGGGTAGCCCACGGTGACGCGGCCGAACCCGCGGGCCGGCTGTCCGCGCCGGGCCGGATGCAGGTGTCGGTGCCCCGGCAGCGGCAGATGGACCGCCCGGGGCAGGAGCGCGCCGGTCATGACCGGCCCGGCCATCCCGAGCGGACGGACCGCGCGGGGACCGCCGAACGCGCCGGGCGCACGGACCGCGCCGAGCGCCCCGAGCGGACGGAACGCGCCGACCGGGCGCACGCCTACCGGGTGTCCGCCGGTGACATCAAGGCGCTCCGGTCGGTCGGCGAACTGTTCCGCGCCCTGGACCACGCGTACGGCGGCGGGCACGCACGCCAGGCCCTGGTGCGCTACCTGGAGCACGAGGTCGAGCCGATGCTCCGCGGCACGTACGGCGAAGCGGCCGGGCGGCGGCTGTTCGCGGCCGCCGCCGACCTGACCCGGCTGGCCGGCTGGACGTCGTACGACATCGCCGCGCACGGCCTGGCGCAGCGCTACTTCGTCCAGGCGCTGCGGCTGGCACAGGCCGCCGGGGACCGCGCGTACGGCGCGTACGTCCTGGTGACGATGAGCCGGCAGGCCGTCTATCTGGGGCACGGCCGGGAGGCCGTCCAGTTGGCGCGGGTCGCCCAGCAGGGCGTCGGCAGCAACGCGCCGCCCGTCGTGCAGGCGCTCCTGCACGCGTCGGAGGCGCGCGGGCACGGCGTACTGACCGAGGTGCGGGCGTGCACGGCCTCGCTCGCGCGGGCGGAACGGGCGCTGGAGACGGCGCGACCCGGGGACGACACGCCCTACTGGGCGCGCTTCTTCGACGAGGCGCAGCTCGCCGACGAGCTGGCGCACTGCCACCGCGACCTCCAGCAGTTCCGGGCGGCGGCACAGCACGCGGAGCGCTCGCTCCAGCTGCGGGGCGCCGGCTTCGCACGCAGCCGGCTGTTCTGCCGGGTGGTGCTGGCGACGGCGCGGCTGGGCCTGGGCGAGCTGGAGCAGGCGTGCGCGCTGGGGGCGGAGGCGGCACTCCAGGCGTCCGAGATGCGGTCCGTACGGGCGCACGAGTACGTCCGCGAATTCGAGCGCCGACTGGAGCCGTACCGGGACGCGGCGGCGGTACGGGGGTACCGGGACCGGGTGGCGGCCATGAAGGGGTGAAGGAGAGGGGGGAGGGGTGGAGGACGGTGGGGGCCGGTGGGGGCCGGTGGGCAGGCCCGGGGCCGGTGGCCGGTGAGGGGTGGTGGGGCGGGGCGCGTGTCGGCGGCCCCGCCCGCTTGGGTGCGCCGGGCCGGACCCGGCCAGGGGGTGTGTGTCCGCGCTGACCGGTCGGTGTGTTCGGTCCGGAGCGGTTGGTGGGTCAGGCGGCCGCGGAGAGTTCGCAGGGCTCGTGGAACGGGGGCAGACGGAGGTCGTCGAGCGCGGCGCGGGCGGCCCGGCGGCCGGAGCGCAGGGCGCCCTGGACGGTGCCGGTGTCCCGGTGGTCGCCGCATACGTACAGCCCGGCCAGCAGCCGGACGGACCGCTCCGGGGCGTGCGGTACGGGCATGGCCGGCACCGCCTCCGGGTCGTGGTGGGCGGCCAGCAGCTCCCAGGCGTCGGTGGACGTGCCGTAGATCCGGTCGAGTTGGGGGCGGACGGTCTTGTCCAGCGCCCGGGCGGGCAGGGTCGCCGGGGCGCCCAGCACGGTCGTGGTGACCAGGGCGCGGCCCGCCGGGGCGCGGGAGGGGTCGGTCTCGCTGGCGACGTAGGTGTGCGCGACCGGGCCTTCGGCGGGCAGGAAGAGCGCCGGTTCGCGGGCCGGGGGACTGTCAGTGGTGTGGTGCACGATGGTGACCGGGTGGAAGTCGGGGACCCGCAGCCCCGGGAGCAGCCCTGCCGCGTCGCGCGCCCCGGTGGCCACCAGCACGGAGCGGCAGGGGAGCTGTCCGTGGTCGGCGGTGCCGACGCTGGTGGTCGAGACGGAGACGGCGCGTACGGAGGTGCGCACAGTGCCGGGGGGAAGGGAGGCGGCGAGGAGTTCGGGCAGGGCCGCGGCCCCGCCGGCGGGCAGACACAGCCGTCCGCGGGCGAAGGCGCGCAGCGCCCGGGCGGCGCTGCGGCCGGAGCCGGTGAGTTCGGGGTCGCACAGCAGGGCGGACAGGAGGGGGCGCAGGAACCCGTCCGGGATGTACGGGGGGAAGGCCGGGCGGGCGGCCAGCGCCTGGGCGATGGGGCGGTCGGCACGCCGTTCGGAGCGCGAAAGGGCGCGCGCGGCTGAAAGTGCGCCCCTTGTGCTCCGGGGCGCACCGACCCGCTGTGTCCGCTGGCCGTTGTGGAGACAGAGCCCGGGGGCGAAGTGACGCAGAACGAGGCCGTTGAGGCCGGGGGTGGTGCGCAGTTCGGGATACGAGGTGACGAGTAGTTGGCCGGTGCGGTCCAGCCGGAAGCCGTCCAGGTGATCGGTGGTGGTCCGGCCGCCGGTGCGCGGGGCGGCCTCCAGCACGGTGACCGTGGCTCCCGCGCTGGTCAGATGGTGGGCGGCGGCGAGACCGGCGAGGCCGGCCCCGACGATGACGACGTCCACGGTCGATGCGGTGCGCAGCACGTGCCCTCCCGAGGTCGGTCCCGGTGCCGGCGCTACGGAGGCTCCTGCCCCGTACCGGCGCGCGGGATGCCGAGTTCGTGAGGTTGGAACCATAAGAAGCGCGGCGGTGGGGGCGCGATCGCGCGTAGACCGCGCACGGGCGCATGCTGCGGCACGGCTGCGGCACGGAGTGCCGCGAAGGGGTGGGATGGTGCTGTCCGTTGCTGTGTGCGGGTCGCCTTCGGCGGGGTGAGGGGGTGGGGCGGGGCCCGCCGCTGGTGTGGGTGGTGCGGGCGGAGCCCCGGCCCCTCGGTCTCGTGGCGGGCCTCGCCCCGGTGGGGGGAAAGAGACAGGACGTGGGCGCCACCCGGGTCAGGACGTGAGGGCCGACCGGATTGCCTCGTCCACGGTGGGGTGGGTGAAGGTGAAGCCGGAGTTCAGGAGGCGTTGGGGGATGATGCGCTGGCTGGCCAGGACGTTGTCGGCGAACTCGCCGAGGGCCAGGCGCAGGGCGGGGGCCGGGACGGGGAAGGGCGTGGGGCGGTGCAGGACGCGGCCCATTGCTGCCGTGACCTCGCGGTTGGTGACCGGTTCGGGGGCGGTGAAGTTGACCGGGCCGCTCAGGTCCTCGGTGTCGATGAGGTGCCGGAGGGCGGCGATGTGGTCGTGCAGGGAGATGAAGCTCCAGTACTGGCCGCCGTTGCCGAGCCGTCCGCCCAGGCCCAGCTTGAACAGGGGGAACAGCCGTCCCCAGGCGCCGCCGTGGCGCCCCACGACCAGCCCGGTGCGGGGGAAGACCGTACGGATGCCGGCTTCGGTGGCGGGGGCGGCGGCCTCTTCCCAGTCGACGCAGACGCGGGCCAGGAAGTCGTCGCCGGGCGGTGCCGACTCGTCCGTCCGCCGGTCGCCGGTGTCGCCGTAGTAGCCGATCGCGCTGCCGCACACGAAGACCCGCGGCGGGGTGTCCAGGGAGGCGATGGCCTCGGCGAGGGCCGCCGTGCCGAGGACGCGGCTGTCCCGGATCTCGCGCCGGTACGCGTCGGTCCAGCGGTGGTCGCCGACGCCCGCGCCCGCGAGGTGGACGACGGCGTCGCAGCCCGCGAGCCCGGCGGCGTCCACCGTCTGGCGTTTGGGGTCCCACTGCACCTCGTCGGCGGCGCGCGGCGGGTGCCGGACGAGCCGGACGATGTCGGGGCGCTCCCCGGTGTCCGACGGGCCGGTGGGGCTCGTCTCGCGCAGGGAGCGCCGGAGTGCCGTTCCGATGAGACCGGCCGAGCCGGTGATCGCGATCCGCATGGGGCCATACTGCCCGTCCCCGGGGCATACGCATGGCACAGTGGCACGCATGTCCGAATCGTTCGTCCGTACCGCCGTTTTTGCCGATGAGGAGCCGCTCGCGGTCATGGACCGCCGTACATGGTCGACGCTGCACTCCGTGACGCCCCGGCCGCAGCCTCCGTACGACCGGTTCTTCGACAACCGGCATCGGCCCGAGGATCTGCTCGTGGCGGAGATCGCGGGGCAGCTGGCGGGGTATCTGCGGCTGGTGCCTCCGACGGGGCTGCCCTGCAACGCCCACGTCCGGCAGATCCGCGGGCTGGCCGTGGACACCTGGGCGCGGGGCCGGGGCGTCGCCCGCACGCTGCTGGAAGCGGCCTGCGCGCAGGCGACGGACGAGGGGGCCCGCCGCATCACGCTGCGCGTCCTCGGGCACAACACCCCGGCGCGCAGGCTCTACGAGTCGGCGGGCTTCGAGGTGGAGGGTGTGCTGCCCGAGGAGTTCCTGCTGGAGGGCGCGTACGTGGACGATGTGTTGATGGGGAAGAAGCTGGTCTGAGCCGCCGGGGGGCCGCTAGGCGGTCAGTGCTTTCAGGAGGACTTCGGCGAACTCGGCCGGGTGTGTGGTCAGGCCGGTGTGGCCGCCGGGGAAGTGCAGGAGTTCCGTGTCGAAGCGCTCGGCCAGGTGGGCGGCCGGACGGTAGGCCAGTTCGCCGCGTGAGTCATGACCGCCGGCCAGTACGAGCCGGTCGGTCAGCTCGGCCAGGCGTCGGGTGTCCGGGGCGTAGGACATGAAGGCGGGGACGATGCGCCCGACGAAGTACGGCAGGTTGGCCATCGTCTGCTCGGCCCGCGCCGCGGCCTGCGGCGGGAGTTTCATCTCGGGTTGCGGCGCGGTGGTGCTGCCGTCCCTCTTCAGCCCCGCGGCGAACACGGCCATCGCCGGCATGAGTCCCTGGGTGTGGAACGTCTCCTGTACGCGGGTGACGAGCGCGCGGTGTTCGGGGGCGTCCGGGAGGACCTCCACCACCGGCGGCTCGTGTGCCACGAGGCGCGCGACGCGTTCGGGGTGGGTGGTGAGCAGGTGGAGGGCGGCGATCGCGCCCGAGCTGATGCCGAGTACCCGGGCGGGCTCGCCGGGCGAGAGCAGTTCCAGCATCCGGAACGCATCATCGGCGTGTCCGGCCACGTGCTGCTCGGCCTCGGGGTCGTCCAGCACGCTCCGGGAGATGCCGCGGGGGTCGTACGTCGCGACGGTGTACGCGGCGGCCAGGTCGTCGGCCATGCCGTCGAAGGAGGCCGCGCCGCCCGCCCCGCCGGGTATCAGCAGCAGGAGTGGGCCCCGGCCGCGTACTGCGTAGTGCAGGGTGGCGCCGTTCACGCGCAGGCTGCCGGTGGTCGGGCCGTTCATGAGGGGTCTCCTTCTGGGGCTGCGGGCCAGTGCTCCAGGGCGGTGTGGAGGGCGTCGAGGACGCGGGCCCACGAGTCCAGCGGCGGACGTCCGTGCTGGAAGCCGCCGGCGGCTTCCAGGGCGGCGAAGCCGTGGAAGGTGCTGCGCAGCAGGCGGACCGCGTCGGTCAGGTCGGGTTCGGCCAGGCCGTAGCCGCGCAGCATGCCGTAGGTCAGTTCGACCGCGCGCCGTGGTCCGGGCGCGTTCGCGGCCAGTTCCGGGTCGATGTTCATCGGTGTCTGCGTCGCCATGTAGCGGCCGGGGTGGCTGCCCGCGTACTCCCGCCAGGCGTTGGCGAATGCGATCAGGGCTTCCCTGCCCGCGAGTCCGGCGGTGGCCTCCGCAATGCGGATGGTCTTCTCGTCCGCCGCCAGCAGCGCGATCCGGCCGCGCAGGTCGTCCAGGCCGCGGACGTGCGTGTACAGGCTGGCGTCCTTCACGCCGAGCCGCCGCGCCACCTGCGACATGGTCACCTGTTCCAGCCCGACCTCGTCCGCCAGCTCGGCGCCCGCGAGCGTCACCCGCTCTGCCGTCAGTCCGGCCCGTGCCATCTGTCCACTTCCCGTGTTCCTGGGTGGCCCCTGGGGATGACGACATCCCTAGGGGCCCTAGGTTTTTCCTAGGGCCCCTAGGTTTAGTTCATGGAGGGCGGGAGCGGCAAGGGGTTTTCGCAGCGCCGTCAGGTGCCGAAGCGCTCCCACAGCCGGGGGAAGCGTTCCGCCAGGACGCGGTCGTCATCGAGGTCGAGATAGGTGCCGAGCGGTTCGCGGGGCTGCGGCGGCAGGCCGAGGTCCGGCATCTCGGCGCCGGTGAGCTGCTCGTACGCCTCGTCCGCCGCGTAGCCCAGTTCCTCCGCGTCGCCGTCCACCTCGTCGTCGAACGCGTCCAGCAGCTCGGCGAGGTGGTCGGGGTCGTGCAGCGCGCCCTCGAAGACCTCCCGGCCCTGGCCGATCAGCCAGCTCCGGAAGCAGTCGAAGGCGTCGTCGCCGGCGCCGCCGAGCAGAATGCCGGCCGCGGCCCACAGGTCCCAGCTGTAGGCGCGGTTGTCCCGGGACTCGAAGTGCCGGGCGAAGTCCACCACCGAGTCCGGGTCGAGTGCCACCAGTCGTTCGACGAGCGCGTCCGCCTGCTCCTCCGGGTCGCCCTCGGCGGCCTCGCGAGAGCTGTCGATCAGCTGCCAGAACTCCGTCTCGTCCATCACGGGTCCAGCATCGTTCCTGGCGCACGGCGCCGCACGCGGAGTACCCCAGATGCGACGGTGTCGTTATCCGCGCTCCTTCGCGCGGAAAAGCGGACACAAGGTGTCGGGTATCCGCGCGAAGGTCGTGCCATGCGAGAAGGAGAACTCACCATGGCCGGAACAACCACCCCCCAGGGGCCGCTGACAGGGAAGGTCGCACTGGTCGCCGGTGCCACGCGAGGCGCCGGCCGGGCGATGGCGGTGGAACTGGGCCGGGCCGGCGCCACGGTCTACGTCACCGGCCGGACGACCCGCGAACACCTCAGCGAGGTCGGCCGGGCCACGGAGACGATCGAGGAGACCGCGGAGCTGGTGACAGCGGCGGGCCAGGCGGCCCGGCAGGACGCGGACCGGGCGGGCGGCACCGGTATCGCGGTGCCGACGGACCATCTGGACCCGGGCGCGGTACGGGCGCTGACCGGGCGGATCGACCGTGAGCAGGGCCGGCTGGACATCCTCGTCAACGACCTGTGGGGCGGGGACGTGCATGTCGAGTGGGGCAAGAAGATGTGGGAGCACGATCTGGAGAAGGGGCTGCGGGTCCTGCGGCTGGGGGTGGAGAGCCACATCATCACCAGCAGTTACGCGCTGCCGCTGCTGATCCGCCGGCCCGGCGGGCTGCTGGTGGAGGTGACGGACGGTACGGAGGAGTCCAACCGGCGCTACCGGGAGCCCTTCTTCTACGACCTGGCCAAGAGCGGGCCGATCAGGATGGCGAAGGGTCTCGCCCAGGAGTTGCCGGAGTACGGGTGTACGGCGGTGTGCCTGACGCCGGGCTGGCTGCGGTCGGAGGCCATGCTGGACACCCACTTCAAGGTCACCGAGGAGAACTGGCGGGCGGGCTGCGCGCAGAACCCGCACTTCGCGATCTCCGAGACGCCGGTGTTCGTGGGGCGGGCGCTGGCGGCGCTGGCCGCCGATCCGGACGTCGCGCGGTTCAACGGGCAGGCGCTCTCCAGCGGCGGCTTGGCGAAGGAGTACGGCTTCACGGATGTGGACGGGTCGGCGCCGGACGCATGGCGCTACATCACCGAGGTCGAGCAGGAGGGGAAGCCGGCGGACACGACCGGATACCGGTAGGCGGCACCGGGAGCCGTCCGTCACGGCTCCCGGTACAGCTCGTACGCACGGGTCGCTGCCGCGGCGAAGCGTTCCCGCAGTTCCGGCGGCGCCAGTACCTCCGCCTCCGGGCCGAGCCCGAGCAGCTGGCCGAAGGCCACGTCCAGGGACTCGACGGGCAGGGTGACGGTGGTCCGGCCCTGCTCGTCGGGTTCGCCCGCCGCGGCCAGCGCCTCCTCGGCACCGGCCCGGTCGGTCACGTGCCGCAGCCGCCGGGCGCCCGCGGGCGTCAGCCGTACGGTCACCTCGTCCCGCAGGAGCGAGCGGGCGAACTGGGCGGCGCGTTCCGCCCAGAAGGCAGGCAGGTCGAAGTCGGCGCTGCGGGTGAAGCGGTCGTCGAGAGGGGTGACGGACGTGAAGCGGTCGATGCGGTAGACGCGCATGTCCGCACCGGCCCGTGCCGTGAGGTACCAGACGCCCGCCTTGAGGACCAGGCCGTACGGTTCCAACTCCCGCTCCACCTCGGTGTCCTTGCGGCGGTAGCGGGTGGTGACGCGCCGGTCGTCCCAGACCGCGTCCGCGACGGCGGGCAGCAGGGCGGGGGTGGCCGGCTCGCGGTACCAGGCGGGCGCGTCGAGGTGGAAGCGCTGGGCGGCGCCGTCCGCGGCGTCCCGCAGCTCGGGCAGCAGCGCGGCGGACACCTTCAGGCGGGCGGCGGACCCGGCGTCCGCGAGTCCCATGTCGCGCAGCGCGGCGGGCACGCCGGACAGGAACAGGGCCTCCGCCTCGCTGCGGCCGAGGCCGGTCAGCCGGGTGCGGTAACCGCCGATGAGACGGTAGCCGCCGGCCCGTCCGCGGTCCGCGTAGACGGGCACTCCGGCCTCGGAGAGGGAGAGTACGTCGCGGGCGACGGTACGTTCCGACACCTCCAGCTCCCGTGCCAGTTCGGCGGCCGTCATCGACGGGCGGGACTGGAGGAGCAGCACCATTCTGATCAGCCGGGCAGCGCGCATGGCTGCATCATGCCGCCCTGAAGAAGATCCCGTGCGGAGACCCCGGGCGCGGATGAGGTGGCCTCCGCACGGGAGCCGGGGGGCGCCGGACCGGGGTCCGGCGCGGGGTGCGGACGCGGCGGGGACGGCCCGCCGCGTCCGGGGTGGTGGCCGTGGAGCCGTACGGCCTACAGGCCGTACCGGTGGTTCGGCGGCCGTACCGCTGTCCTACAGGCCGTACCGCTCCTTGGCCTCCTTGACCGTCTCCGCCTTCACGTCGCCGCGGCGGGACAGCGCGGCCAGGGCCTGCACCACGACCGACTGCGCGTCGACGCCGAAGTGGCGGCGGGCCGCCTCGCGGGTGTCGGAGAGGCCGAAGCCGTCGGTGCCGATGGAGGTCCAGTCCTGCTCGACCCACGGGGCGATCTGGTCGGGCACGGCCCGCATCCAGTCGCTGACCGCGACGACCGGGCCGGGGGCACCGGCCAGCGCGCGGGTCACGTACGGGATGCGGTCCTCGCCGTCCAGGCGGGCGGCGTCGCACTCCAGCGCGTCGCGGCGCAGCTCCGTCCAGGACGGCGCCGACCAGATGTCCGCCGCCACGCCCCAGTCGCGGGCCAGGATCTCCTGGGCCTCCAGAATCCAGTGGATGGCGGTGCCGGAGGCCAGCAGCTGGAGACGGGGTGCGTCGGCGGCGGCGGGCTCGGCCTCCTGGAAGCGGTAGAGGCCCTTGAGGATGCCTTCCTCGACGCCCTCCGGCATGGCGGGCTGCACCTTGGTCTCGTTGTAGACCGTCAGGTAGTAGAAGACGTCTTCCGCGTCCGGACCGTACATCCGGCGCAGGCCGTCCTTGACGATCACCGCGACCTCGTACGCGAACGCCGGGTCGTAGGAGAGCGCCGCCGGGTTGGTGGAGGCGATCAGGTGCGAGTGGCCGTCCGCGTGCTGGAGGCCCTCACCGGTCATCGTCGTACGGCCGGCGGTGGCGCCGATGACGAAGCCGCGGCCCAGCTGGTCGGCGAGCGCCCAGAACTGGTCGGCGGTGCGCTGCCAGCCGAACATCGAGTAGAAGATGTAGAACGGGATCATCGGCTCGCCGTGGGTGGCGTACGAGGTCGCCGCCGCGGTGAAGTCGGCCAGCGAACCGGCCTCCGTGATGCCCTCGTTGAGGATCTGGCCGTCCTTGGCTTCCTTGTAGTACAGGAGCTGGTCGCGGTCGACCGGGTCGTAGGTCTGGCCGACGGGGGAGTAGAGCCCGGCGGACGGGAACAGCGACTCCATGCCGAAGGTACGGGCCTCGTCGGGCACGACCGGCACCCAGCGCTTGCCGGTCTCCTTGTCCCGCATCAGGTCCTTGACCAGGCGGACGAACGCCATGGTGGTGGCTATCTCCTGCGTGCCTGAGCCCTTCTTCAGCGCGTCGAACGCCTTGTCGGCGGGCATCGGCAGTGGCTTGGCGACGACCTTGCGGGCCGGGGCCGGACCGCCGAGGGCGGCGCGCCGCTGGCGCAGGTACTCCATCTCGGGGGAGTTCTCGTCCGGGCGGGCGTAGGGCACCACGTCGGCGTCCAGGGCGCTGTCCGGGATGGGCAGCTCCAACAGGTCGCGCATGGCGCGGAACTGCTCGCCGGTGAGCTTCTTCATCTGGTGGTTGGCGTTGCGGGACTCGAAGCCCTCACCGAGGGTGTAGCCCTTGACGGTCTGCGCCAGGACGACGGTCGGCGCGCCCTTGTGCTCGACGGCGGCCTTGTACGCGGCGTAGACCTTGCGCGGCTCGTGGCCGGCGCGGGAGGTCTGGAACAGCTCCAGCAGCTTGGCGTCCGACAGGCCCTGGGCGATGCGGCCCAGCGACGGGTCCGAGCCGAAGAAGTGGTCGCGCAGGTAGGCGGCGTCGCGGGTGGCGTACGTCTGGAACTGCGCGTCGGGGGTCTCGCGCAGGCGGCGCAGCAGGGCGCCGTCGGTGTCCTGGGCGAAGACCTCGTCCCAGGCCCGGCCCCAGAGGGACTTGATGACGTTCCAGCCGGCGGCGCGGAACTGGGCCTCCAGCTCCTGCACGATCTTGAAGTTGGGGCGGACCGGGCCGTCCAGGCGCTGGAGGTTGCAGTTGATGACGAAGGTCAGGTTGTCCAGGCCCTCGCGGCCGGCCAGTGCCAGTGCGGCGGTCGACTCGGGCTCGTCCATCTCGCCGTCGCCGAGGAATGCCCACACGTGGGAGTCGGCGGTGTCCTTGATGCCGCGGTGCTCCAGGTAGCGGTTGAAGCGCGCCTGGTAGATCGCGGAGAGCGGGCCCAGGCCCATGGAGACGGTGGGGAACTCCCACAGCCAGGGCAGGCGCCGCGGGTGCGGGTAGGAGGGCAGGCCGTCACCGGCCGCCTCCTGGCGGAAGCGGTCGAGCTGGTCCTCGGTGAGGCGGCCTTCGAGGAAGGCGCGGGCGTAGATGCCGGGGGAGGCGTGGCCCTGGATGTAGAGCTGGTCGCCGCTTCCGTCGGCCTCTTTACCGCGGAAGAAGTGCTGGAAGCCGGTCTCGTAGAGCCAGGCCGCCGAGGCGAAGGTGGCGATGTGGCCGCCGAGGCCGAGGCGGGAGCCGCGGGTGACCATGGCGGCCGCGTTCCAGCGGTTCCACGCCGTGATCCGGGCCTCCAGCGCCTCGTCACCCGGGAACTCGGGCTCGGCGGAGGTCGGGATGGTGTTGACGTAGTCGGTTTCGAGCGGCGCGAGGCCCGGGGCACCGGTGTGCTCCACGGCGCGGCGCATCAGGTAGGCGGCGCGGTGCGGACCGGCCGCCTTCGTGACGGCGTCCAGGGACTCGCGCCACTCGGCCGTCTCCTCCGGGTCGCGGTCCGGGACCTGGTCGAGCTGGCTGTACGGCATACGTACGGGATCGGGCATGGGTGGCCCCTTTCCGGACGGAGGAGGGAGGTGCGATGAGTGCTTGGCAGGCAGGGGTGTCGCGCCCCACGCATGACGATACGCCCCTGATCGATGATCGATCAATGCAGGTTGAAAGAAAAACCGCAGGTCGGCACGGGGTGCCAGCCTTTCGGGCACGGGGTGCCAGGCTGTCTGCGGCTCCGAATCGTAGGTGAAAGGGCTGCGGACCTGCGGAATCAGCCTCGGTGCGCGCAGTCGGGTACGCGAGGCCCCGGGCGCGGGGCGCTCACCGGAGAATCCTCAGACCCGGGGTGCGCAGCTGAGCACATGCGTCTTCAGCAGCTCGCCGATCCTGGGGTCCCGCCGCCGGAACGCGTCCACGATCTCCTGGTGGTCCCGGGCGTGCGACCGCGGCTCCGGGCTGAACCAGCGGATCGACAGCGTCGTCCACACCTCGACGCCCAGCGACTCCCAGGTGTGCAGCAGGACGGCGTTACGGGCGGCGCGCACGATCTCCCGGTGGAAGGCCACGGTGTGCCGCACCTGTGCCTCGCCGTCGCCGTGCCGGTCCGCCTCGCACAGCGCGGCGACCTCCCGGTCCAGTGCCGCGGTGTCCTCGGCCAGCCGCCCGGCGGCCAGCTCCGCGGCCACCTGCTCCAGGCCGGCCCGCACCGGATAGCTCTCCTTGAGGTCGTCGGCGGTCAGATTCCGTACGCGTACGCCCTTGTTCGGCGCCGACTCGATCAGCTGGAGCGACTCCAGCTCGCGCAGTGCCTCCCGTACGGGCGTCTGGCTGACCTCCAGCTCGACCGCGATCCGCCGCTCCACGATCCGCTCACCGGGCTGCCAGCGGCCGCTGACGATCCCTTCCAGGATGTGCTCGCGGATCTGCTCGCGGAGCGAATGGACGACGGGCGGGGTCATGACGTGCTCCTTCAGAGCGTGCGGCAGGCGGGCGGCCGGGAGCCCGCACCACGAGGCGGTACGGGAGACCACCGCAGGACGGCCATTATCCGTGCAACGA
This sequence comes from Streptomyces sp. NPDC033221, assembly GCF_055577005.1. NCBI lineage: Bacteria > Bacillati > Actinomycetota > Actinomycetes > Kitasatosporales > Streptomycetaceae > Streptomyces > Streptomyces sp. NPDC033221. The sequence continues at coordinate 81,880 of NZ_JBVIQN010000031.1, forward strand.
AAACGGGTCGGCCCCGGTTCGTACGAACTTGTACGAACCGGGGCCGACCCTGCACACCTACGCGGTGGCTGCCGTGCTCAGAGACCGATCTCGGTCTCGAACTCGCCGGCCTCCAGGATCTGCTTGACCGTCGTCAGGTAACGGGCCGCGTCGGCACCGTCCACCAGGCGGTGGTCGTAGGAGAGCGCCAGGTAGGTCATGTTGCGCACGGCGATGGTCTCGCCCAGCTCCGGGTGGTCGATGACCACCGGGCGCTTGACGGTGGCGCCGATGCCCAGGATGCCGACCTGGTTCGGGGGCACGATGACCGTGTCGAACAGCGCACCGCGCGAGCCGGTGTTGCTGATCGTGAAGGTCGCGCCCGACATGTCGTCCGGGCTGATCTTGTTGGTCCGGACCTTGCCGGCCAGCTCCGCGGTCTTACGGGCGATGCCGGCGATGTTCAGGTCGCCCGCACCCTTGATGACCGGGGTCATCAGGCCCTTCTCCGCGTCCACCGCGATACCGACGTTCTCGGTGTCGAAGTAGGTGATCGTGCCCTCGTCCTCGTTGATCCGGGCGTTGACGACCGGGTGGGCCTTCAGCGCCTGGACAGCGGCCTTGACGAAGAACGGCATCGGGGAGAGCTTGACGCCCTCACGCTGCGCGAAGGCGTCCTTGGCCTTGTTGCGCATCCGCATGATCTTGGTGATGTCCACCTCGACCACGGAGGTCAGCTGCGCCTGGCCGTGCAGGGCCTTCATCATGTTGTCGCCGATGACCTTGCGCATCCGCGGCATCTTGACGGTCTGACCGCGCAGCGGGGAGGCCTCGATCGCAGGGGCCTTCGAAGCGGCCGGGGCGGCGGCAGCGGCAGGCGCGGCCTGCTGCTTGGCGGCCTCGGCGGCGGCGATGACGTCCTGCTTGCGGATCCGGCCACCGACACCGGTGCCCTTGACCGAGCCCAGGTCCACGCCGTTCTCCTGGGCCAGCTTGCGGACCAGGGGGGTGACGTACGCGGCGTCCGCCTCACCCGCGGCCGGGGCCGGGGTGACGGGTGCTGCGGCCGGAGCCGGCGCCGGGGCCGGAGCGGCCGGGGCCGGGTCCGGGGCGGGGGTGGTGACCTGCTGCGGCGCGGGGGCCGAGGGGGCCTGGGGGGCCGGAGCCTCCTGCTTGGGGGCCTCCTGCTTCGGGGCCTCCTGAGCGGGGGCCGGAGCCGGAGCCGCGGGGGCCTCGGCCTGCGCCGGAGCGGCACCCTTCGCGCCGATGACGGCCAGCTTGGCGCCGACCTCGGCGGTCTCGTCCTCGCCCACCAGGATCTCCAGCAGAGTGCCGGCGGTGGGGGCGGGGATCTCGGTGTCGACCTTGTCGGTGGAGACCTCCAGCAGCGGCTCGTCCTCGGCCACCTCCTCGCCGACCTCCTTGAGCCAGCGGGTGACGGTGCCCTCGGTCACGCTCTCGCCGAGCGCGGGGAGGACGACGTCGGTGCCCTGGGCGCCACCGGCGGGGGCCGCGGGGGCCTCCTGCTGGGGGGCTTCCTGGGCGGGGGCCTCCTGAGCCGGAGCCGCGGCGGGCTCGGGCTCAGCAGGCGCCTCGGCCTGGGCCGGGGCGGACTCGGCCGCGGGCGCGCCGCTGCCGTCGTCGATGATGGCCAGCTCGGCGCCGACCTCGACGGTCTCGTCCTCGGCCACCTTGATGGAGGCCAGCACGCCGGCGGCGGGGGCGGGGATCTCGGTGTCGACCTTGTCGGTCGACACCTCCAGCAGGGGCTCGTCGGCCTCTACGCGCTCACCCTCGGCCTTCAGCCAGCGGGTGACGGTGCCCTCGGTGACGCTCTCGCCGAGCGCCGGAAGGGTTACGGAAACCGCCATGGTTTCTCTTGCTCCTTACAGAAAAGTGCGGATGTGGTCGCGCCCGGACCGGGATCAGTCGTGGGAGTGCAGAGGCTTGCCGGCCAGGGCCAGGTGGGCCTCGCCGAGCGCCTCGTTCTGCGTCGGGTGCGCGTGGATGAGCTGCGCAACCTCGGCCGGCAGGGCTTCCCAGTTGTAGACCAGCTGGGCCTCGCCGACCTGCTCGCCCATACGGTCACCGACCATGTGGACGCCGACCACGGCACCGTCCTTGACCTGGACGAGCTTGATCTCGCCCGCGGTCTTGAGGATCTTGCTCTTGCCGTTGCCCGCGAGGTTGTACTTCAGAGCGACGACCTTGTCGGCACCGTACAGCTCCTTGGCCTTCGCCTCGGTGATACCCACCGAAGCGACCTCGGGGTGGCAGTACGTCACGCGCGGCACGCCGTCGTAGTCGATCGGCACGGTCTTGAGACCGGCCAGCCGCTCCGCCACCAGGATGCCCTCGGCGAAGCCGACGTGCGCGAGCTGGAGGGTGGGGACGAGGTCACCGACGGCCGAGATCGTCGGCACGTTGGTCTGCATGTACTCGTCGACCAGGACGTAGCCGCGGTCCATGGCGACCCCGGCCTCCTCGTAGCCCAGGCCCTGGGAGACCGGGCCGCGGCCGATGGCGACCAGCAGCACCTCGGCCTCGAAGGTCTTGCCGTCGGCCAGCGTGACCTTGACGCCGTCCTGGGTGTACTCGGCCTTGTCGAAGAAGGTGCCGAGGTTGAACTTGATGCCGCGCTTGCGGAAGGCCCGCTCCAGCAGCTTGGAGCTGTTCTCGTCCTCGACCGGGACGAGGTGCTTCAGGCCCTCGACGATGGTCACGTCGGTGCCGAAGGACTTCCACGCGGAGGCGAACTCGACGCCGATGACGCCGCCGCCCAGCACGATCGCGGACTTCGGCACGCGGTCCAGCTTCAGCGCGTGGTCCGAGGAGATGATGCGGTCGCCGTCGATGGTCAGGCCCGGCAGGGACTTCGGCACGGAGCCGGTCGCCAGCAGGACGTGGCGGCCCTGGACGCGCTGGCCGTTGACGTCGACGGAGGTGGGGGAGGACAGCCGGCCCTCACCCTCGATGTAGGTCACCTTGCGGGAGGCGACCAGGCCCTGCAACCCCTTGTACAGGCCCGAGACGACCTCGTCCTTGTACTTGTGGACGCCCTCGATGTCGATGCCTTCGAGGGTGGCCTTGACACCGAACTGCGCGGCTTCGCGGGCCTGGTCCGCGATCTCGCCGGCGTGCAGCAGGGCCTTGGTGGGGATGCAGCCGTTGTGCAGGCAGGTGCCGCCGAGCTTGTTCTTCTCGATCAGGGCGACGTCCAGGCCCAGCTGCGCCCCGCGCAGGGCAGCGGCGTAACCGCCGCTACCGCCTCCGAGGATCACTAGGTCGAAAACGGTGCTGGCGTCGTTCGCCACGTCACGTCCTCCATGCATGGGTACGCCGGAGCCGGTCGTCGGTGACCGGGCGGCGGCTGTTGATCGGCCGCTGGTTGGTTCGGCCCTGGGTAAGGGGGGCCCTGTCCTGCCAAGAACCCATCTTCGCACTTGTTGAACGCGGGCGGGACGGCGGGCCGGGCTGCGGGGCGGCTCGATGGCCGTTCCGGGGGGTTGCGCGTGCGGTTACCCAGGCGTACGGGCGTACGGATTTCGTCGAGGGCGAACACGCGGGTACGGCCCCGGGCGCCGGGCCCGGGGCCGTACTAACAAAGCGGGAGCAACCGCGACAGGATCAGCCGAGGTCGCCGTCCGCGGTGCGCTCGGCCAGCCGCACCAGGGTGCGGACCGCGGAGCCGGTGCCGCCCTTGGGGGTGTAGCCGAAGGGCGCGCTCTCGTGGAAGGCCGGGCCGGCGATGTCCAGGTGTGCCCAGGTGATGCCCTCGCCCACGAACTCCTGGAGGAAGACGCCGGCCAGCAGGCCGCCGCCGGCCCGCTCGCCGATGTTCTTCAGGTCGGCGATCGGGGAGTCCATGGTCCGGCGCAGCTCGGACGGCATCGGCATCGGCCAGGACGGCTCGCCGGCCTCCTCCGCGATCTCGTGCAGGCTGGCGCGGAACGCGTCGTCGTTGGCCATGATCCCGAAGGTCCGGTTGCCCAGCGCCAGCACCATCGCGCCGGTCAGCGTCGCGACGTCCACGATGGCGTCCGGCTGCTCCTCCGAGGCGCGGGTCAGCGCGTCGGCCAGCACCAGGCGGCCCTCGGCGTCGGTGTTCAGCACCTCGACGGTCTTGCCGTTGTACATGGTCAGCACGTCGCCGGGGCGCATCGCGTTGCCCGACGGCATGTTCTCGGCGAGCGCCAGCCAGCCGGTGACGTTGACGGCGAGGCCCAGCCGGGCGGCGGCCACGACCGCGGCGAACACCGCGGCGGCGCCGCTCATGTCGCACTTCATGGTCTCGTTGTAGCCGGCCGGCTTCAGGGAGATGCCGCCCGAGTCGTAGGTGATGCCCTTGCCGACGAGCGCCAGGGTCTTTTCGGCCTTCGGGTGGGTGTAGGCGACCCGCACCAGCCGCGGCGGGTTCTCCGAGCCCTGCCCGACGCCCGTCAGGCCGCCGTAGCCGCCCTTCTTCAGGGCCTTCTCGTCCAGCACCTCGACCTTGAGGCCGAACTCCTTCGCGGCGGCCTGGGCCTGCGCGGCGAAGCTCTTCGGGGTGAGGTCGTTGGAGGGGGTGTTGATCAGGTCGCGGGCGCGGTTGACCTCGGCGGCCAGCGTCCCGGCGCGCTCGGTGGCGGCCTTGAAGGCCTTGTCGCGCGGCTTGCCGCCGAGGAGGGCGATCTCGGCGAGCGGTGCCTTGCCGTTGCCTTCGGCCTTCTTGGTTCCGCGGGCGGTCTTCGCGGCGTCGCTGCGGTACGCGGTGAAGGTGTACGCGCCGAGCAGCGCGCCCTCGGCGACCGCCGCGGCGGGACCGGCGTCCCCGGCGGGCAGCGCGAAGCCGGCCTTCTTGGTGCCGGCCAGGGCGCGGGCTGCGGAGCCGGCGGCGCGGCGCAGCACCTCGGGGTCGTACTCCTCGTCCTCGGCCGGGGCGTCGCCCAGTCCGACCGCCAGCACGACCGCGGCCTTGAGGCCGGTGGCGGGCAGCTTGGTGACCTCGCCCTCGGCACCGCTCGCGCCGAGGGTCTCCAGGACGGCGGCGAGCCCGCCGTCGAACGCCTTGTCCACGGCTTCGGCGCCGGGGGCCAGTACGACGCCCTTGGCGCCCTTGGCCACGCCGACGACAACGGTGTCCGCACGCAACGTCGCGGCGGAGGATGTGCTGAGGGTCAGTGCAGTCACGGTGATGAGAGTCCTGTTCCGTCCGGGTGTCCGTTCGCGCACGAGGGCGCTGCTGCGGCTGAGCCTACGCTCGGGGGCGCCGCCCGTAACCGCTTGCTGCCGTATCGGCCTGGACTGTCACATCCGTACCACCCGTCCCAGTGGCCCCAACGCCTCCTGGTGTCCATGGAGTTGCCGGTTCCGCGGCGGGACGGCCCGGCCCGGATGCCGGACCCCGCCGTCAATTCCCCTGCGCCGAATGAGGCGTGCGTCACAGTCGTGGCGACAGTGGGATAGACGGTCGTCAACCTTCGCATGATGTGCACGAGCCTGCCCGGTACCACGTCCGGAAGCAGGGGGGACTTCCGGGGGGAAGGGACTGCGCCCATGGGCAGCAACAACACGCCGGCCGTCGGACCGGCCAAGGTCTTCACCGCGCTCGCCGCGGCGGTGATCACGGCACTGCCACTGGCGGTGAGCGCACCCGCCGCGCAGGCGGCCGTGCCCGCCGCGGCGGACCAGGCGCCACGCATCGACCTGCGCGTCCTGGTCGTGAGCGACGGCGGTGAGTCCACCGACGCCATCGTCGCGGAACTGCGCGGCCAGGGCGTCCCGTACACCACCGTCGACCTGACGGCCCCCGGCCGCCCGGTGATCGACGCGGCCTTCCTCAGCGACACGGTGGACGGCCGGCCACGCGCCAAATTCCAGGGCGTCGTCCTGCCGAACGACAGCCCGTTCGGCACGGACGCCTCCACGGAGCTGGCCGCCCTGAAGGCGTACGAGACCACGTACAAGATCCCGCAGGTGGACGCGTACACCTACGCGCGGCCCGACGTCGGCCTGCGCACCCCCGACGACGGCGGATACGCCGGGGTGCTGGACGGCTTCGCCACCCACACCACCGCCGCCGGCAAGGCGGGCCCCTTCGGCTACCTCAAGGGCGCGGTGCCCTTCGAGAACGCCGACCCGCAGGTCTCCGAGAGCTACGGCTACCTCGCCCAGCCGCTCGCCAACCCGCCCGCCGGCGCCACGTTCACGTCGTATCTGGACGCGGCGGTGCCCGGCACGTCCGCGCGCGGCACCCTGGTCGGCGAGTACGCCCGCGACGGCCGCCGCGAACTGGTCGTCACCTTCGCGCAGAACCGTTACCAGCAGCAGTTCCGGCTACTCGCCCGCGGCATCGTGGACTGGCTCACCCAGGGCGTCCACCTCGGTCAGAGCCGCAACTACTTCTCCGTCCAGGTCGACGACATCTTCGCCCCCGACGCCCGCTGGGACGTGCAGAACAACTGCACCCCCGGCGACTTCGACTGCCCCTCCGGTGTCCCGGACACCACACCGATCCGGATGGACGAGGCGGACGCCGCGTACGCCGCCCAGTGGCAGCGCGACCGCGGCTACCGGCTCGACATGGTCTACAACGCCGGCTCCGGCGAGGAGTGGAAGGCGGAGCACGGCGGGGTGGACGCGATGGCCGACCGGCTGGTCGCCGACAGGGCCGAGTACCGCTGGGTCAACCACACCTACACCCATCCCTTCCTCGGCTGTGTCCAGGACACCTCGGCCGTGCCCTGGCGCTGCGCCAAGGACTGGTTCGGCAACACCCGGTGGACCAGCCGCAGCGAGATCACCGCCGAGATCGAGAAGAACCACGCCTGGGGCGTGGCCAAGGGCCTGGACGTGGACCCCGGGGAACTGGTCACCGGCGAGCACTCCGGCCTGAAGTCCCTGCCGCAGCAGCCGCAGGACAACCCCAACCTGGCGCCCGCGCTCGCCGCCACCGGCGTCAAGTGGCTGGCGAGCGACAACTCGCGGGAGTCCGCGCAGCGGCCCGCCGGTACGGCGCTGACCGTGCCGCGCTACCCGATGAACGTGTACTACAACGTGGGCAAGGCGGCCGAAGAGGTCGACGAGTACAACTGGATCTACACGAGCAAGGCCGACGGCGGCAGCGGGATCTGCGAGACCGACCCCAACTCCACCTGCATGTCCGGACCGTTGCCGACGTCCACCGGCTACGCCTCGTACATCGTCCCGCAGGAGGCGCGGACCGCTCTCGGGCATGCTCTGGCCAACGATCCGCGCCCGCACTACCTCCACCAGTCCAACCTCGCCGAGGACCGGATCGCCTACCCGGTTCTGGACAAAGTTCTGGCCGACTATCGGGGGTTCTTCGAGGACGACACCCCCGTCGTCAACCAGCGCCACCGGGACATCGGACGCGAGATGCAGCAGCGTGCGGCCTGGCAGAAGGCCCTGGACGCCGGTTCGGTGACGGCATACAGAATTGGCGGCGTTGTCACCATCACGTCGCCGTCCGGGGTGGCCGCTGCGGCTACGATGCCCGACGGAACCAGAACAGAACTCTCCAACGGGACCGCGGAATTCGGCGAGAGGTATGCCGGACGGGTATCGGAGTGGGCCACAGCGCAGTCGCCCGGAGCGGCCATCACGCTCAAGCTCCCGACGGCCGCCTGACGCGTTCCCCGCACCGCCCGGTCCGCACGACCGACCGGGCGGGCGGGGACCGGGCGGCGGGTGTCCGCCGCGTACCGCCACCGCCGGCACCGATGTCCCGCACTGCTCCCTGCCCGCCCGCCGGCACGCCACCACCCCTGACGGTGCACGGCACCCGCACCCGCGCACCCGCAGCACAACTCTTCGTACGCAGCTCCCGCACCGATGCACCCGATCACCGTACGGAACCACCGCGCCCGCACCGGCGTACCGGTGTACGACGGCGTACCCGGGCACCTGGACCGACGCGCAGGTACGGACGCGTCCGCACAGGTGTCCCGTGGCTGTGCCCGCACACCGGCACGGCCCACCGCACCCCCGTCCCCGTTCCCCGGGCGCGCCCCGCAGCCCCATGCGTCCCCACAGCCCCATGCGTGCCCACAGCTCAGCACCCACGTTCCGCACATCAGCACGTGCCCGTCCCCGCACCACCGCACGCGCCCACCGCACCAGGCCGGCACGGCCGCCGGCCGCACGACGCGCCCGCACGGTGTCCGCAGCACCCGTGCCCGCGTGCTCCGTACCGCTCCACCCAGCACCTATTTCCCGGGGGGAATTTCGCCATGAACGCAACCCTGTACGAGGTCGGCAGCCGAAGTCGGCAGGCCGGTGACGCGCCACCGCCCGGCAGGCATGTCACCATGCTCACCGAAGGCACCTACCCGCACGTCCACGGCGGCGTCTCCACCTGGTGCGACCAGCTCGTACGGGGTATGCCCGAAGTCCGCTTCAACGTCATCGCGCTCACCGGCAGCGGCCGTGAACCGGTGACCTGGGACCTGCCCGACAACGTCTACGCGCGCTCCTCCGTCCCCATGTGGGGCCCGCCGCCGGGCCGGCGCACCGCCGGGCTGTTCCGCGGGCGCGAGCGACGCCGCTTCATCGACATCTACGAGCGCTTCCTGCTGTCCATGCTGGACCCGCAGTCCTGCACCGACTTCGGCACCGAGCTGTACGCCCTGGCCGCGCTCGCCCGCGAAGGGCGCCTCAGCGCCGCGCTGCGCACCGAGTCCGCGCTGCGCTCCCTGATGTGGATCTGGACCCTGCCGCACGTCGCCACGCGCGCCGCCGAGCCCACCGTGCACGACGCGCTGACCGCCACCGACCTGCTGGAACACGCGCTGCGTCCGCTGTCCGTACGCGTACCGGAGGACAGTGTCGCGCACGCGGTCAGCAACGGCCTGGCCTGCCTGCCCGCGCTGGCCGCGAAGAAGTTCGACGACGTACCGTTTCTGCTCACCGAGCACGGCATCTACCTGCGCGAGCGCTACCTCGGCTACCGCCGCGACGCCCAGCGCTGGCCCGTCAAGGCCCTGATGCTCGGCTTCTACCGGCAGCTCACGGTCGAGAGCTACCGGGCCGCCGACCTCATCACACCGTGCAACAAGTACAACAAGCGCTGGGAAGAGCGCGGCGGCACCCCGCCCGAGAAGATCCGCACCGTCTACAACGGCGTCGACGTCCAGCTCTTCCCGCACGCCGAACAGGAGCCGGACGCGCCCACCCTGAGCTGGGCCGGACGCATCGACCCCATCAAGGACCTGGAAACCCTCATCCGTGCCTACGCGCTGTGCCGCGCCGAGGTCCCCGACCTGCGGCTGCGGCTGTTCGGCGGCGTACCGGCCGGCGGCGAGGCGTACAAGACCCGCTGCGAGAAGCTGGCCGCCTCGCTCGGCGTGACCGACGGGATCGGCTGGGAAGGGCGCATCGACGACGTGGCCCGCGCCTACGCCGCCGGCAGCATCGTCATGCTCTCCAGCATCTCCGAAGGCTTCCCCTTCAGCCTCATAGAGGCCATGTCCTGCGGCCGGTCCACCGTCTCGACCGACGTCGGCGGGGTACGCGAGGCGGTCGGCGACACCGGGCTCGTCGTACCGCCGCGCGAACCGGAAGCGATGGCCAAAGCCACCCTGGAACTGCTCAAGGGCGGCTGGGAGAAGCGCGCCGAACTCGGCAGCCGGGCCCGGCAGCGGGTCATCGACCAGTTCACCCTGCGCCGCTCCGTCGACGGCTTCCGCACCATCTACCGCGAACTCGACGGCGCCGGCCGGCCGGCCGAGGAGCAGCCGCAGGACGAGTGGACCCTCCAGCTCCGCGGCCCCTGGACCGCACCCCTCGCCGCCGACGGGGCCGGCTGGTGAGCGGATCCCTGTGGCTGGTGCCGGGGGAGGGCGGCAAGGACCGGGCGGACGACCTGCCGGACATACCGCGGCCCCCGCGCCCGCACTGGGCCGCGCCCGACCCGGTCGACGAACTCGCCGCCCGCATGGGCGACCTGATCGCCGCCGCCGTGCACCCCGACGAGATCGCCGCCATCATCGAGTCCGACGGCATGAGCGACGACCAGATCAAACTCGCCTACGGGCGCGAGAACTCCTTCGCCCTCGCCGAGGAACTGTACGAGCGGGTGCCCCGCCGCTACCCCGAACCGGACCGCGCGAGCACCGACCCCTGGCGGGTCGGCCTGCTCGGCTGCCTGCTGCGCGCCGTGGTCTTCGCCCTGCCCGGACTCGCCTACGTCGTCGGCTCCCACCTGCTGACCGGCCCGCCGGACGCCCGCGGACTGCCCGCAGGAACGATGCCGCTGCTCGCGGGCGCCCTGGCCGGCTGGGTCTGGAACCAGGCCCTCGCCCACCGCGCGTACTCCTGGCTCGGCCTGGGCGCGCGGTGGCCCGCGGCCCGCGCCCTCGCCGTCGGCGCGCCGCTCGGCGCGCTGGCCGGCGCGGCCGTCGCCTGGATCGTCGGCACCGCCGACGCGGACGCGCCCGGCTCGGTGGCCTTCGCCGCGGGCCAGGCGGCCTACCTCGGCGCGGCCACCACCCTGCTCGTCTTCGGCCGCGAACGGTGGCTGCTGTGCGCGCTGGCCCCGGTCGCGCTCGGCGCCGCGCTGATGGCGGTGTACGTGCCGCCGGACGCCGTACGGAACGCCCTGCTCGTCCTGTCACTCGGCGCGGCCGTCGCGCTGGCCGCCGTCACCGTCCTGCGCTGCCGCCGCGAGCGCGAGCCCGGGCAGGACGGGCCGGCTCCACGGGCCGTGGCCTCCCTGCCGTACGGGCTCTTCGGCCTCGCCATCGGGGTGCTGGTGCTGCTCACGGCGCTCGGCGACGTCCTGCGGTACGGGGCCCACGCCGAGGTCGCCGCGCCCGCCGCGGTGGCCCTCACGCTCAGCATGGGCCCGGCCGAATGGCTGCTGTACCGCTACCGCAGCCGGGCCGTCGCCGGGCTGCGCGCCAGCACCACCCCCGCCGGGTTCTGGCGCGCCACCTCCGGCGCACTGGCCCGGTGCCTGCTCTCCTACCTCGCCGTACTCGCCCTGCTCGGCGGCGTCGGCAGCCTGCTGTGGCGGCAGGGACCGCCGATGGACGCGGCACACGCTTTGGGCCTGCTGTGCCTGGGCACGGTGCTGTGGACCGCGCTGCTCCTCCAGGCGTTCGGGGCGGTGCCGGTCGCGGCGGCGGTGTGCGGCCTGGCCGCGGCCGTTCAGACCACGGTCCTGGTGACCGGGCCGCTCTCCCCGGCCGTCACCCAGCTGACGGTCTGCGGCGCCGCAGCGCTGGTCCTGGCCGCCGTGGGCTCCGCGCTGCTGGGACGGGTCACGGCGCACCGCTGAGGCCGGCGGCGGGTCCGGGACCCGACCCACCCGAACCCTCTCCCCGCCCTCCCCTTGGCCGGTATCCGACGCCGGGTCCGCGTACCGTCACCCACCCTCGTATCCTCAGCATCTCGCCCCATTTCCGACAGGAGCCCCGAAACATGACCCGGCCGTCCTCGGGGCAGCCCCGTCCGCCCTCCCGCCAGTTGCTGGTCCCGCTCTACGAGCACCCGGCCGAACGCCCCGACGCCTGGCGGCGGCTGGTCGCTGCGGCACCCGACCTGTACGGCGTGGTGCTCAACCCGGCCAACGGCCCGGGCACCGCCCCCGATCCGCACTTCGCCGAGGTCGCCGGACAGCTTCGGGCCGCGGGCGTACGGCTCCTCGGTTACGCCGACACCGATTACGGCCGCCGCCCGCACGCCGCCGTCGTCCAGGACCTGCTGCGGCACCGCGACTGGTACGAGGCCGACGGCGCCTTCTTCGACCAGGCCGCGTCCCACCCCGAACTCCTCACGCACTACAGCCGCCTGACGGTCGCCGCGCGCGCCGCCGGAGCCCGGACCGTCGTCCTCAACCACGGCGTCCACCCGCACCCCCGCTACCTCGACTTCGCCGACCTCCTGGTCACCTTCGAGAACAGCTGGGCCGCGTACGAGGACGCCGAGATCCCGCCGTGGACCGCTCACCACCCGCCCGAACGGTTCTGCCACCTCATCCACGGCCTCCCCGAGACCTGCGCGGAGACCGCCGCCGAGCTGGTCAGGCAGCGCGGGGCCGCCGTGCACTGCGCCGTCCCCGGAACCGCACCGCACCCCTGGGACGCCCTTCCGCCCTACCTGGAGACCCCCCGATGAACCCCCCGCACCACCGCAAGAGACTCCTGCTCCTCCTCGGCACACTCCTGCTCGTCAGCACCGCTTGCTCACAGATCCCGTCGGACCCGGACGACAAGCCCGGCCACAGCGCGAGCCCCGGCACCGGCAGCCCGAGCAGCCCCGGTACGCCCAGCACCCCCAGCGGCAAGCCGCGCCCCATCTGGCACCCGAAGCCGGGCATCGACTGGCAGTGGCAGCTCACCGGAAAGCTCGACCTCTCCGTGGACGCCCCCGTCTACGACATCGACGGCTTCAACCAGAAGGCGTCCACCGTCGCCGACCTCCACCAGCGCGGCCGCAAGGTCATCTGCTACGTCAGCGTCGGTGCCTACGAGGACTTCCGCCCCGACGCGCGCCACTTTCCCAAGGACGTCATCGGCGAGGAGAACGGCTGGGAGGGCGAGAAGTGGCTCGACATCCGCCGCCTGGACGTCCTGCGCCCGCTGATGGCCAAGCGCTTCGACATGTGCCGCGACAAGGGCTTCGACGCGGTCGAGCCGGACAACGTCGACGGTTACAAGAATGACACCGGCTTCGACCTGACGGCCGACCACCAGCTCGCCTTCAACCGCATGATCGCCAAGCTGGCCCACGACCGCGGCATGTCCGTCGGCCTCAAGAACGACCTCGACCAGATCCCCCAGCTCGTCGGCGACTTCGACTTCGCCGTCAACGAGCAGTGCGCCCAGTACGACGAGTGCGCCACCATGACCCCGTTCATCAAGGCGGGCAAGGCCGTCTTCCACGTCGAATACGAACTCCAGACGTCCCGCTTCTGCCGCAACTCCGAGCGCCTGGGCCTCAGCTCCCTGCAGAAGCGCCTCCATCTGGACGCGTGGCGCCAGGCCTGCTGACACCCGGGGTCCGGCCCCTGATGGCTACGGGGGCCTCGCCGTGCCCGTCACCCCAGCGCCAGCACCACCGCCGCCGCCAGGCCCGTCGTTTCCGCGATGGCGCCGAAGACGTCGCCGGTGATGCCGCCGAAGCGGCGGCGGCAGCGGCGGAGGGTCGCTTCGCCTGTGGCGAGGGCAAGGAGGGCGGCCAAGGCGCTGTGGAGGGCGCCCGGCAAGCCCGTGTGGGTGCCGAGGGCGGCGGCGAGGGTGAGGACGGCGGCGGCGGTGGCGGCTGCTGCGGGGAGCGGTACCGTGCCTGCCACCGCGGCGCCGAGGCCGTCCGGGCGGGCCGGGGGGACGCCGGGGCGGGCGGCGAGGGTGAGGGCACAGCGGGTGGTGACGGCCGCGATGACGGCGGCCGCGGCTCCGTCGGCCCAGCCGCGTTCGTACAGGTGAGTGAGGGCGGCGACCTGGGCCAGCAGGGTGAAGAGCAGGGTGATCACGCCGAACGGGCCGATGTCGGACTGCTTCATGATGCGCAGCGCGTCCTCGGCGGGCTTGCCGCTGCCCAGGCCGTCGGCGGTGTCGGCGAGGCCGTCCAGGTGGAGGCCGCGGGTGAGGACGGCGGGTACGGCGGTGGTGGCGACGGCGGCGAGGAGGGGGCCGCTGTGCAGGAGGAGGAGCAGGGTGCCGAGGGCTGCGGAGGCCAGGCCGATCACCAGGCCCGCCACCGGCGCGCAGAGCATGCCGCCGCGGGCGGCCGGCCGGTCCCAGCGGCGGAGCCGTACCGGCAGCACGGTCAGGGTGCCGAAGGCGAAGCGCATGGCGTCCCCGAGGGTGGGGGAAGGCGAGGGGCCGGAGGGGGCGGCTGCGTCGTTCATCGCGGCAGGCTAACCCGGCCGTCCTTGACCGTACGGCGCTAAATTGCCCCTATACGCGACAAACGGGGAGTACGTGGCATGGGTCACTGGTGGTTCCGCAACATCATCGAGCCGGGCAAGCTCCCGCTGCTGCTCGCGCTCGTCTCCTTCGTGCTGACCTTTGCCGTGACGCGGGTGATCACCCGGCTGATCCGGGCCGGGAAGGGGCCCTTCCGGAACATCTCGCCCGGCGGGCTGCACGTCCACCACGTCGTGCCGGGGGTGGTGCTCATGGTGGTCGGCGGCTTCACCGCCCTGGCCGGCGGGCGGCACGGGTACGGGTCGGGGATGGCGGCGGTGCTGTTCGGGATGGGCGTCGGGCTGGTGCTGGACGAGTTCGCGCTGATCCTGCACCTGGACGATGTGTACTGGAGCGAGCAGGGCACCAAGAGCGTGGAGATCGTGATCGTCACGGCCGCGCTGGTGGCGCTGATCCTGAGCGGCGCCCTGCCGTTCGGGGTGAACGAGCTGGAACCGGACGAGCTGCACAGCCGCTTCCGGGTGGTGCGGACGGTGGGGATCAACTTCCTGTTCGCGCTGGTGGCGCTCTTCAAGGGCAAGGGCCGGATGGCGGTGATCGGGGTGTTCGTACCGTTCGTCGCGCTGTTCGGGGCCGTCCGGCTGGCCCGGCCCAACTCACCGTGGGCGAAACGGTTCTACCGGCGGCGCCCCAAGGCCCGTGCCAAGGCGAAGGTCCGTGCCTTCCGGCACGACCGGCGCTGGAACGGGCTGCGCCGCCGGGTGAACCACGTCATCGGCGGGACGCCGACGCATTGAGGGGCCGCGTGCCGGGCGGACGAGCGCCCGGCACGCGGCTCAGCCGGCGGCCCGCACCTGCTGCTCGTCCCGCGGCTTGCGGCGCCGGTGCAGCACCTCCCACACCCCGCACAGCGCCAGCACCGCCACGACCGCGGCGATGTGCTCCCGGCCCGCCAGGTTGTTCTTGATGAACACCACCTCGTAGACCATCGCCAGCACCACCAGTGCGCACGTGAACCACGCCCTATAGACCCAGCACACGAAGATGCCGAGGCCGACCACGGCCGCCGAGGGGCCGGTGTCGTGGACGAAGGCGTCGGTCGGCGGGAGGCCGAGGGGATGGTCGGGGCCGAGCCAGATGCCGATCCGCGCGTACATCGTCCCGGCGAGCGTGGCCGCGTACGCGATCAGCAGCGTCCGGCCCCGGCCCAGGCAGATCTCGCAGATGCCGAAGACCAGCAGGAGCTGCGCCAGCGCGCCCCACACCGGCAGGTCCAGCGCGGGCACGAACAGCGACAGCGGCGTACGCAGCAGCGCCAGCCACAGGTGCTCGTCGGCCTGCACGGAACCGATGTTCTGGACGAACTGGTAGCCCCAGGACTGGTTCTGGACGATCTGGAAGAGGGAGGTGAGCAGGACGGCGGCGATGGTCATGGGGATCGCCGGCAGTTTCTTCGTACGGAGGCCGGACCACACGGTCCGGGCCAGCAGGCCCCACTCGGCACGCACGGCGCGGCGCAGGACCGGCTCGCTCATCTCTTGGTCTCCAGGTGTTTGCGGTTGAGCCACTTCGGCAGGCCGGGGGCCTCCAGGAACCCCTCGGCGCGGGCCGCGGCGATGCCGATGCGCAGCAGGTCGGTGCTCTTTTCGAAGAGCATGTACCGGGGCTCCCAGATGGGCCGGTATTTCGCGTTGGCGCGATAGAGCGATTCGATCTGCCACCACCGGGAGAAGAAGCTGAGCAGCGAGCGCCACAGGCGCAGCACCGGACCCGCGCCGAGCCGCGAACCGCGTTCGAAGACGGAGCGGAACATCGCGAAGTTCAGTGAGACCTGCGTGACGTCCACCTCTTTCGCCCGCTGGACCATTTCCAGCACCATGAACTCCATCAGCCCGTTCTCGGAATCCCGGTCGCGGCGCATCAGGTCCAGCGACAGCCCCTTGGCGCCCCACGGCACGAAGCTGAGCAGCGCGCGCAGCTCACCGTCGGCGTCGGTGCATTCGAGCATCACGCAGCGCCCGTCGCCGGGGTCGCCGAGCCGGCCCAGCGCCATGGAGAAACCGCGCTCGGTCTCGCCGTCGCGCCAGTCGTCGGCCAGCTGCAGCAGCCGGTCCATCTCGGCCTCGGGGATGTCCTCGTGGCGGCGGATGCGGACGGTGTAACCGGCCCGCTTGACGCGGTTGTACGCCTGCCGGACGGTGCGCATGGCGCGGCCCTCCAGCGTGAACTCCCCGGTGTCGACGATCGCCTCGTCGCCCAGCTCCAGCGCGTCCAGGCCGTGCCGGGCGTAGATCGTGCCGCCCTCCTCACTGGCGCCCATCACGGCCGGTGCCCAGCCGTGCGAGCGGGCCTCGGCGAGCCACAGGTCGATGGCGCCGGGCCATGCCTCCGGGTCGCCGATCGGGTCGGCGGAGGCGAGCGAGACCCCGCCGACGACGCGGTAGGTGACGGCGGCCTTGCCGGTGGGGGACCAGATGACGCTCTTGTCACGGCGCAGCGCGAAGTAGCCCAGCGAGTCCCGGTCACCCTGGCGCGCCAGCAGGCCGCGCAGCCGCTCCTCGTCCTCGGTGGTGATCGGGTCGGTGCTGCGTACGGAGCGGAACGCGGCCCACAGCACGAGCAGCAGCAGGACGGTGCTCATGACGTTGATGGCGACGTTGGCCCAGTTCGGCGTGGCGATGCCGGGGAAGCGGTCCTCGTCGGCGGCGATGGAGACCAGCCGCATGACGCCGTAGCGCCAGCGGTCCGGGAACGACGCGTGGTGGCCGTCGTGGGCGGTGTTGGCGACGGTGACCAGGAACGCCGCGAGCAGCGAGGTGACCAGCAGGCCGCCGAGCGCGACGGCCGCGGCCAGCTTGGGGTTGGAGCGGTCGCCCTTGGCGTAGAACTCTTTCCTGCCCATGAGCAGCGAGACGACGAACAGCAGCGTCACGACGAAGGAGAACCAGTTCTGCCCGTGCTGCCGGAACTCCGGCGCGGCCACCATCGCGAACGCGAACAGCGCGAGGAAGAGCCCGGACAGGATCAGGTTCAGTATCCACGCGGCGCGTTTGCGGCGTCGCATGGTGACCGCGAGGAACAGCGAGAAGACGCCGGCCGCGAAACCCGCGGTGAGCAGGTACGGGGTGAAGAACTCATCGACGTTGTGCCGGCGGATGTCCTGTCCGAACGACACCCACACGGCGCTGAGGAAATTGATGAAGGTGACGGCGCGCAGATACCAGACGGCGTACGCGGCACCGCGCTGTGACCACCGACCGCGGCTGCGGTCCTCATCCGGGCTCAAACGGACTACTCCCATAAAACTTGATCATATGGGGGCGTCGTCGATGCCCGGATCCGTTGGAATCCGGCCGATTCACAGAGCCGCGGCCGTCGCCGGCCGGCGTCCCTCAGTCGCGTACGGGCAGGTCTGCCGCCAGGGCCGCGGCCGCCTGCACCAGTGGCAGAGCGAGCAGCGATCCCGTCCCCTCGCCAGCAGTGACGCCGTGATCGAGCAAAGGGTTGAGCGCGATCCGGTCCAGTGCCTTCGCCTGCGCCGGCTCGCCGCTGACCTGCCCGGCCAGCCACCAGTCCGGCGCCCGGAACGCCACCCGCTGCGCCACCAGCGCACACGCCGCCGAGACCACCCCGTCCAGGATCACCGGAGTACGCCGGACCGCGCTCTGCAGCAGGAACCCGGTGATCGCGGCCAGGTCGGCGCCCCCGGTGGCGGCCAGCAGCTCCAACTGGTCGCCGAGGACCGGCCGGGCCCGGCGCAGCGCGTCACGGATCGCCGCGCACTTGCGCATCCACGCCAGATCGTCGATGCCCGCGCCGCCGCGCCCGGTGACCACCGATGCGTCGGTGCCGCACAGCGCGGCGATCAGCGCGCTGGCCGGGGTGGTGCCGCCCACGCTCAGGTCGCCGAGCGCGACCAGGTCCGTACCGGCGTCCGCCTCCTCGTCGGCGACCGCCATACCCGCCCGGAAGGCCCGCTCGGCCTCTTCGGGCGTCAGCGCGTCCTCGATGTCGATACGTCCCGAACCGCGCCGCACCCGGTGCCGGGTGACGTCCTCCGGCAGCTCCGCCGGGTCGCAGTCCACCGCTATGTCCACGACCCGCACCGGGACCCCGGCCCGACGCGCGAGGACCGCCGCCGGACTGGCCCCCTCCAGCACGTCCTGGACGAGCTTCCGCGTCGTACCGGCCGGGCGGCCCGAGACGTCCAGCGACGCCACCCCGTGATCGCCCGCGAAGAGCACCGCGCGCGGCCGCTCGATCGGCCGCACCGGAACCTGCTGCTGCGCGGCGGCCAGCCACTCACCCAGGTCGTCCAGCCGCCCCAGGGCCCCCGGCGGCACCGCCAGCCGCTGCCGGCGCTCCTCGGCATCGCGGCGCGCACCGCCGTCGGGGCGCTCGATCAGGTGGGCGAAGTCATCGAGGTTCAGGGCGCTCATTCGGCGCAGATTACCGGGAACGGTGCCCGGCGGCCTGCTCCGGGTCGGCCGGGGCGCCGCCGGAGCCGGGAGCCCCGGCGGCTCGGCGGGCGCCGCCGGGGCCGGGGCCCGGGGCGGTCCGGCGCGTGCCGAAACGGATCTCGGTGACCGTGCGGGCGGGGGTGTGCAGCAGCGGTACGTGCTCCCGCCACCGCGCCAGGTATCCGGTGAGGGGCCCGCGGCCGGGAGGCGGCACCTCGCGCACGGCGACGATGTTCGGGTGCGCGCTCGCCACCTTGGGCCGGTCGGCGGCGTTCAAGCCCCAGCGCAGCGACGGAGCGCTGGACGCCGCCCGTACGCCCGTACGCGGCCGCTCCCGGCCCGCACACCAGCGGGGCACCGCGTCGAAGACCAGCGCGCCGCCCGGAAAACGCTCCGCGCACACCGCGAACAGGGCACGCACCTCGGGCGGCCGCAGGAACATCAGCAGCCCGCGCGCGGTCACCACGACCCCGCGCTCCGGCACGCGGACCGCGTCCAGCCAGCCGGGGTCGGTCACCGGACACGCGAGCGTCCGCCGCCGGGGCCCGTCCGGCAGCAGCATCCGGCGGACCGCGGCGGTCTCCGGCGGCTCCACGGCCAGCCAGTCCAGCCGCCCGTCGTCCAGCCGCCAGAAGGCGGCGCTGCCCGGGCCCTCGCCGAGCGCGACGACCGTGGCGTGCGGGTGCCGCCGTACATAGGCGCGCACGGCGGCGTCGAAGCGGCGCGACGTGCTGGTCACCGGGCCATCCGTAACGGTCACACGCCAAGATCACCCGCCCCCGCGGGCGCGGGCAAGAGGACACGGGCGCGGCCCGGCGCGTGTCATCCGCGCAGCGCAAGCGCCTGCCCGGCGACGACCAGCAGGACGTGTTCGCACTCGGCGCCGAACATCGCGTTCAGCCGCCCCAGTTCGTCCCGGAAGCGGCGGCCGGACGCGGTCGCCGGCACCACCCCCGAACCGACCTCGTTGCTCACCGCGACCACCGGACGCCGGGTGCCGCGCACCGCCGCGACCAGCTCGTCCACCCGCGCGCGCAGCTCCCGCTCACCGCCCGCCGCCCACTTCTCGTCGTCCCACGCGCCGACCTCGTCCATGGCGTGCGTCAGCCACAGGGCGAGGCAGTCGATGAGCAGGGGCGAGTCGTCCGGGGCGGGCAGCGCGGCGGGCCCGCCCGGCCAGTCCTGCGGACGGTCCTCGGGCCGGGCGCCGCCGTCCAGCAGCGGCAGCAGGTCACAGGTCTCCGTCGTACGCCAGGACGCCGGTCGGCGCTCGCGGTGGGCCGAGACCCGCGCGGTCCACTCCGTGTCCCCGTCCCGGGTGCCGCCGGTCGCGACGTACAGGACGTCGGGGAAGGCGGCCAGCCGCCGCTCGGCCTCCGCCGACTTGCCGCTGCGCGCGCCGCCCAGCACCAGCGTGCGGCGCGGCAGGTCGGGCACCGCGTGGTACTCGCCGACCAGCAGCGACGTGCCGTCCGGCACGGTACGGGCGCCCGCGGCGGCCAGCCGCCGGTGCAGCTCGGGGCCGGGCGGCACGGTGTGGTCCAGGTGGACGCCCAGGACGTCGGTCGCCGCGTCCACCGCGCCGCTCGCGCGCAGCCGCGCCAGCGCGTCGGGCCGCCCCAGGACGTCGAGCAGCACCATGTCGTACGGGCGGCTGCCCCGGCCGTGCCCCTCGCCCTCGACCGCACCGGCCGGCGCGGCGCCCGGCGGCAGGTACAGCAGCCGCTCGCCTTCGGCGCCGCCGACCTCGTAGCCGGTGCCCGGCACGTCCACGGCGACGGCCCGCACCCGGTGCCCGTCCAGCAGCGCCAGCTCCCGGCCGTCCGCGACCCGTCCGGGTTGCGGCAGCCCGGCGGGCACCTCCATGGCGGGCCCGTCGTGCGGGTGCGAGAGCAGCACCTGCCGTACGGCGGTGAGCGAGTGCCCGGCGCGGGCGGCCGCGAAGGCCGGGCCCGGCGTCAGGTCCAGGAGCAGTGCCCCGTCGACGAGCAGCGCGGTGGCCGCCCGAGCCTCGTCGCCGACGGCGGAGGCACAGGCGGCGCAGGGGCAGCCGGGGCGCGGCAGCCCGCGGGGGGCTCCGGTGCCGAGGAGAGTCAGTTCCACCCGCCGATTTTCTCCCGCCCGCGCCGAGCAAGCGCGCGGGGGCCCGTCTCGACACGGCCGTTAGGCTGCGGAACAGCACGTACGCGGGACGTACGCCGCGCGTTCGCGGGGAATACGCCGCTCGTACGGCGCTCGCACGGGGGACAGGAGCAGGGCGGCACCGCGGCGCGCCGTGGTGCGGCAGCGGTACGCGAACCAGCAGGCACTCGGTGGGACCCAGGAGGCGGACATGGCGTGGATGTGGCGGTTCGAGAAGGCCGACGGTACGGAGACGGAGCCCGTGGTGCAGCCGGAGGACTTCACCACCCAGGGGGACGCGGAGTCCTGGATCGGCGAGGTGTGGAAGGACCTCCTCGAAGGGGGCGCCGACAAGGTGACGCTCTTCGAGGACGGAACCGAGATCTACCAGATGAGCCTGCACGCCGACGCGGGCTGAGCCGCGGAACGGCGCCGGCCGGGCCGGACCCGGCCGGCGCCCCGACGGACGTTCCAGGGCCTGGGGGATGTCCTGATCAGGCCCGGGGCGGGGATTCCTTGACCGCTCACCACGCCACACGTGCCTGTCCGTGGGTCTCCGCACCCTCGCGGCCAGGGAGAATCACCGGAAGCTCTGCGGCTTCCCATGCCTCAAGGCCGCCCGCTACGTTGTAGACGGAGGACCGGCCCGCGCGGATCGCCTGCGCGCCGCCTTGCACGCTGCGGGTGCCCGTGCGGCATAGGAAGGCCAGCGGGCCGTCGGGCAGATCCGACAGCGAAGCAGGCAACGTGCCGAGCGCGGCGTGGACGGCGCCGGCCGGGTGGCGCGCTGCCCATTCATCGTCCTCCCGGACATCGACCAGCGTGAGTTTCCCGTCCACGACGCGACGGTGTGCCTCGGCAGGGGACAGGTCGGCGGGCGGGTGAGCGCCGCCGGAGCTCAGGCTCTGTGGCGTGGCGGGCAGGACCGTCCGGACCGCCTCGTAGTTCGAGGCATGGGCGACGGCTATCTGTTGTCCCATCATCGGGCAGACCTTCATCGCCTCTTCCCAGTGAGCGGTGGACTCCCATTCCGCCACATTGACGAGAGGGAAAGTGCTCCCCGGAACGATCGTGCGGAACATGTAGGTCCGGATGAAACCGGGTTGAGCGGCCATCACCATCGCCGCGTCCTGCCAGGCGTCGAGATATGAGCTTTCCTTCTCCTTGCCGATCTCGATCGGAATGATGACGACATGGCGATTTTCCATCTACTGCCTCCTCCGCTCTGCAAGGCGATTGCGCCTTCGGCCGTGCTGCTTTCTGGTTGCAGATTGCGCACGCGCACTGCGGAGCGGCAAGCAGAATTGCTGAACTGGCAAGTGGATCGGCGTCGTCAGGAGGGCCGCGCAGTCGAACGCCTGATCGGCGTCCTAAATCGTTCCCAGCGACACCTTCACCGTCTTCCGCGCGCCGTCCCGGTCGACCGTGACATCCACCCGGTCGCCCGGCTTGTGGCCCGCCAGCGCCTCCGAGAGGGCCTGCATCGTACGGACGTCCGTCCCGTCGAACTTCACGATGACGTCGCCGGCCTCGATGCCCGCCCGGTCCGCCGGACCGTCCTCCTTGACGCTCGCGACGCTCACCCCGGCGCCCTCGAAGCCCGCGCCGACCAGGGTGCGGCCGGTGATGCCGAGCGCCGCCCGCCCCGAGTTGGTGACCTTGCCGTCCTTGATGATCTGGTCGGCGATGTTGCGCACGGTGGACGCGGGGATCGCGAAGCCGATGCCGGCGGCCGCGCCCTCGCCCATCTGCGGGTCCGTGGCGGCCAGCGTCGGGATGCCGATGACCTGGTCGGAGAGGTTGACCAGCGCGCCGCCGCTGTTGCCGGGGTTGATGGCGGCGGAGGTCTGCACCATGTTCGCGAGGGTGGCGCCCGTACCGCCGCCGCTGCTGGGTTCGCTGACGGTGCGTCCGGTCGCCGAGACGATGCCCTGGGTGACGCTGCCGGACAGGCCCAGCGGGCTGCCCATGGCGAGCACGATCTGCCCGATCTCGACCTTGGCGGAGTCGCCGAAGGCGGCCGGCTTCAGGTCCTTCGGCGCGTCGTCGATCTTGATGACGGCGAGGTCCTGCTCCGGGTAGGAGGCGACCAGCGACGCGTTCAGGGAGCGGCTGCCGCGCGCCGTGGTGACCTTGAACTTCTTGTCCTCGCCGACGACGTGCGCGTTGGTGACGACATGGCCGCGCGCGTCGTACACCACCCCGGAGCCGAGCCCCTCCCCGGTGGTGATCTGGACGACCGACGGCAGGACGTCCCTGACCACCTTCTGGTACGCCTCCTGGAGGTCGTTGCTGACGCTGGGGGCCGCCGCCTTCGCGGGGGAGGTGGCGGCGGCCGCGGGGGCCGACGAGGAGACGTCCTTGCCGGGCCCGGAGGCGGAGCCGGAGCAGCCGGCCACCGGCGCGGTCACACACAGGACCGCGGCCACGGCGACCGCCGCCCGGTGACGGGAGGTCAGTGAAGGCGTCATGACTGAAGTGTCCCGTCAGGGTGCCTGGTCCGCCTCCTCATCGGGCGCCGTGGCGAGAAACTGCGTCGCCGCCAGCTCCCCGTACAGCGGGTCGGCCGCCACCAGCTCCGCGTGCGTACCGACCGCCCGCACCCGTCCCGCCTCCATCACCACGATGCGGTCCGCGAGCGTCACCGTGGAGAGCCGGTGCGCCACCACCAGCACCGTCGTCGTACGGGCCGCCTCCGCGACGGTCTCCCGCAGCGCCAGTTCGTTGACCGCGTCCAGCTGCGAGGTCGCCTCGTCCAGGAGCAGCAGCCGCGGCTTGCGCAGCAGCGCTCGCGCGATCGCCACTCGTTGCCGCTCGCCGCCCGACAGCTTGCTGCCGCGGTGCCCCACCAGGGTGTCCAGGCCGTCCGGCAGCCGTGCGACCAGGCCGTCCAGCCGGGTCCTGGCGAGCACCCCGGCCACCTCCTCGTCGGTGGCGCCGGGCGCCGCGAACAGCAGGTTCTCGCGCAGCGTGCCGGCCAGGACGGGTGCGTCCTGCTCGACGTAGCCGATCTGGGACCGCAGCAGGTCCAGCGGCCAGTCCTGTACGTCGGTGCCGTCGACCAGCACCCGGCCGCCGTCCGCGTCGTAGAACCGCTCCAGCAGCCCGAAGACGGTGGTCTTGCCGGCGCCGGACGGGCCGACGAACGCCGTCATCCCGCCGCCGGGCACCGCGAAGTCCACGCCGTGGTGGACCGGTGGCAGGCCGGGGCGGTAGCGGAAGGTCACCTGCTCGAAGGCGACGCTCGCGGGTTTCGCGGGAGCGGCGGCCCGGCCTCCGGCCGCCTCCGGCTCCGATGCCTCCGTCTCCAGCTCCTCCGCCTCCGTCATCCGCGCGATCGCCGCCGCCCCCACCTGGTAGGACGCCGCGGCGTCCACCAGCCGGGATATCGGTTCGATGAGGTAGAAGAGGTAGAGCAGGAACGCGATCAGCGTGGCGATGCCGGTGGTCCCGGAAGCCACCCGCGCGCCGCCGACGCCCAGGACGGCCAGGAACGCGAGCTGCACCGCGAGCCCCACCGAGGACATGGCGACGGACTGCCACTTCGCCGCCCGTATACCGCCGCGCCACGCCTCCTGCGCCGCCGCCTCGATGGCCGCGGCCTCCCGCGGCTCCGCGCCGGACGCCTTGATCGTCCGGAACGCCCCGAACGTGCGCTCCAGCGCCGTGGAGATCTCTCCCACCGCCTCCTGCGCCCGCTTCGTCGCCTTCTCTATGCGCGGTAGCACCAGCGCCTGCGAGCTGCCGATCACGGCGATGACCGTGAGCGTGACGCCGAGCAGCACCGGGTCCAGCAGGGCCATCAGCGTGATCGTGCCGATCAGGGTGAGGCTGCCGGTGCCGGCCGAGACCAGCGACTGGGTGGTGATCGCGCGCAGCAGTGTGGTGTCCGCGGTGACCCGCGACATCAGGTCACCTGGGCTGCTGCGGTCCACCGCGGACATCCGCAGCCGCAGCAGCCGTGTGACGAGTTGCCGCCGGGCCGCGAGCACGACGGACTCGGCGGTGCGCTCCAGGACGTACGCGCCGAGCGCGTCGGCGGCCGTGCCCGCCACCACCAGGACGGTCAGCAGCACCAGCAGCATGGTGATCGGATCGCCGTCGCCCAGCCGCTCGACCAGCACCTTGGCGGCCATCGGCTGGGCGAGGCCGGTGGCCGCGCCGATCAGGGTGAGGAGCCCGCCCAGGGCGATGGCGGGGCGGTGCGGCCTGATGTGGCCGTACAGCACCCGCCAGGTCGAGCGGACGGGCGGTCTCGGAGGTGGTGGCCCCTCGGGGGCGGTCTCGGCAGGCGTCACGCAGGACAGGACGCAAGGGGAGGGCGGTCACCTGACGCCGGAGAGGGCCCGGAGGCGCGCGGCCCGTTCGAACGCGCCGCTTCCCGCTCCCGTACGCCCCCCGCTTCCTCCGCTACCGCCCCTCGCCGCCCGGCCCGCCCCGTACGCCGCACAGGTGCAGCAGGGCCGCCACCGCGCGGTACGGGTCGGTGCGCCCGGCGCGGTCCTCGGCGGCCAGCAGCCGTTCCATCTCGCCGTCGGCCGGCGGCGGAGTGCCGTCCGCCGCGAGGTCGGTGAAGGTCCGTACGCCGTACCAGGTCTCCAGCGGCGCGCCGATCCCGTCGAGCGTCGCGGTCAGCGCCGCCAGGCGGTCGGCGCGTGCCTTCAGGCCGATGCGGTTGACGTACTCGGCCGTGTCGAAGGCCGCCAGGGCGGCGTTCCAGTCGCCGGACAGGCCGGGCCGCATCGCGAGCGCGTCGGCGTTGCGCACCACCAGGGACAGCAGTCCGCCGGGTGCCAGGACGCGCGCCAGCCCGGCCAGCATCGGGTCCGGCTCCGCCACGTACATCAGCACGCCGTGGCACAGCACCACATCGAAGGCGCCGGGGAGGAAGTGCACGCCGGTGTCCCGGCCGTCCCCCTCGATCAGTTCCATCCGGTCCTGGATGCCGGCCGGTTCCGCGGCCAGCGCCGTACGGGCCGCGGCCAGCATCGCCGGGTCGGACTCCAGGCCGGTGACCTTGTGCCCGGCCCGGGCCAGCCGCAGGGCCTGGGTGCCCTGGCCGGCGCCGACGTCGAGCACCCGCAGCCGCTGCCCTACGGGGAAGCGTGCCGCGATCTGCTCCTCCAGCTGACGGGCCACCAGCTCCTGGCGGACCGTGTTGCGCAGTCCGCCGAGCCCGCCGAGCCATCGCTCAGCACCGGGCGAGAAGCCCGCAGAGGTTGCGTTCAGGGCCGCTCTCCGCGCTTGACCTGCGGCTTCGGCAGACGCAGTCGGCGCATCTGGAGGGTGCGCATCAGGGCGTAGGGCTTGGCGCCCTTGTGGTTCTCGTTCGGGAAGCGCTCCTTGAGGCGCTTGCCCAGCGAGAACCACAGCACGAACGAGTCGACGACGATCAGCACGATGATGAACAGCCACAGCAGCAGCGCGATGTTCTGGATCCCCGGCTGGCGCAGCATCGTCAGCACCAGGATGATCACGGCCATCGGCAGGAAGAACTCCGCCACGCACCAGCGCGAGTCGACGAAGTCGCGCGCGAATCGGCGCACCGGGCCCTTGTCGCGGATCGGCAGGAACCGCTCGTCACCCTTGGCCAGCGCCTCGCGCTGCCGGGCCATGTCGGCGCGGCGCGCCTCACGCGACGCCTTCGCCGCCTCCTTGCGGTTGGCCGGCGTCTGCGCGCGCGTACGGCGCTGCGACTGCGCCTGGCTGCGCTTCGGCGTCGGGCGGCCCTTGGGGGCCTGCGGGTCGCGGGGCTGCTTCGGCTCGGACGCGGTCACCTTGGCGGTCGCGGCCTGCTCATCCTTCGAACGGCTTCGGAACACACACGCAAGAGTACGGGTAGGCCGCGCATGGACCACAGCGGCATGGGGAACGATCCGGCAACGGCGTGCGCCCGTGGTTGACGCCACGCGTGGGACATTCGGTACGAAAGGGGCGCGGTGTGGGTTTCCAGGGCCGTCCCTACTCCTTGCGCCGGATACCGGCGGCACCCTGATCGTCCTGCAGGAGGAGCGCATCCGGGCCCGAACAGTGCGGTAATGGAACCGGGGCCCGTACTGTGGGGTCTGTAGATGTGCTGGAGCCGAAGCCCGATGTAACTCGGTCAGAAGGGGGCGCGCGAGGCCCATGAGCGGTGTCATGAAGCGGATGGGGATGATCTTCCGCGCGAAGGCCAACAAGGCCCTGGACCGGGCCGAGGATCCGCGCGAGACCCTTGACTACTCGTACCAGAAGCAGCTGGAACTGCTGCAGAAGGTCCGCCGCGGCGTCGCCGACGTGGCGACCTCCCGCAAGCGCCTGGAGCTGCAGCTCAACCAGCTCCAGAACCAGTCCTCCAAGCTGGAGGACCAGGGCCGCAAGGCCCTCTCGCTCGGCCGTGAGGACCTCGCCCGCGAGGCGCTCTCCCGCCGGGCCGCCCTGCAGCAGCAGGTCACGGACCTGCAGACGCAGCACCAGACGCTGCAGGGCGAGGAGGAGAAGCTCACCCTCGCCGCCCAGCGCCTGCAGGCCAAGGTCGACGCCTTCCGTACGAAGAAGGAGACGATCAAGGCCACGTACACCGCCGCCCAGGCCCAGACCCGGATCGGCGAGGCGTTCTCCGGCATCTCCGAGGAGATGGGCGACGTCGGCATGGCCATCGAACGCGCGGAGGACAAGACCGCGCAGATGCAGGCCAGGGCCGGAGCCATCGACGAGCTGCTGGCCTCCGGCGCGCTCGACGACCCGACCGGCATGGCCAAGGACGACATCACCGCCGAGCTGGACCGGCTCTCCGGCGGTACGGACGTCGAGCTGGAGCTCCAGCGCATGAAGGCCGAGCTGGCCGGCCCGGGTGCCGACAAGCAGGCCATCGAGGGCGGCCAGGCGGGCCAGGGGCAGCAGACCCCGCAGGCGCAGCCCGGGCAGCCGCGTTTCGACAAGCAGTGACGGCCGGCGGCGGTTAGCCTCGTCGGGACCGCCGCACCGCACCGGACCGTCGCATCGGACCAGGTCGCGGCACTGGCCCGGACCGCCGTCGCGGACCGGGCCGTCGCACCGGACCAGAAGGAGACCGTCGTGATCGTACGGATCATGGGGGAGGGGCAGGTGAAGCTCGACGACGCGCACTTCGTCGAGCTGAACAAGCTGGACGACGAGCTGCTCGAAGAGATGGAGAGCGGCGATGAGGAAGGTTTCCGCCGCACCCTCGGGGCCCTTCTGGACGCGGTGCGCCGCCTCGGCGCCCCGCTGCCCGACGACTCTCTGGAACCGTCCGAGCTGATCCTGCCCGCCGAGGACGCCAGCCTCGACGAGGTCAGGCAGATGCTCAGCGACGACGGCCTGATCCCGGGCTGACCCGCCGCCCGGCCCGCCGGGCGGCGCGCACCACCTCCAGCGCAGGTAGCGCCCCGGACCCCGCTCGGGACCGGGGCGCTACCGTTTTCCCGTGACCCCCCTCGCCCCCGGGCAGCCCGGTCCGCGTCCGGGCGGCGGCCGGCTCGCCTGGATACGCGCCCACCCCTACGCGTGCGATGTCGTGCTGGCACTCGCCGTCATCGTGACGATCCTGGTCGGTTCGGTGGCCGACCCGCACGGACTGCACGGATCGTGCGGCCCGTACGGCACATACGGACCGCACGGCCCCCGGCCCGGCGAACGCGAACTGACCGCCACCACCGTGGCCCTCGCCATCGCCGCCGGCGGCACCCTCGTACTGCGCCGCCGCTTCCCGCGCAGCGTGCTGGCGGCCACCGGCATCTGCACCGTCCTCGAACTGGTCCTGGAGACCGAGACATCGCGCGCCCCGGTCTCCTGCGCCGTGGTCATCGCCCTGTGCACCCTCGCCGCCCGCACGGACCGCTCCACCACCTGGCGCGTCGGCGCGCTGACCGTCGTCGTGCTCACCGCCGCCGCGATGCTCTTCGGGGCCCGCCCCTGGTACGCGCAGGAGAACCTCGGCATCTTCGCGTGGACCGGCATGGCCGCCGCGGCCGGCGACGCGGTCCGCAGCCGGCGCGCCTTCGTCACCGCCATACGGGAACGGGCCGAACGCGCCGAGCGCACCCGCGAGGAGGAGGCCCGGCGCCGCGTCGCCGAGGAGCGGATGCGCATCGCCCGCGAACTGCACGACGTGGTCGCCCACCACATCGCCCTGGTCAACGTGCAGGCCGGAGTCGCCTCACACGTCATGGACAGCCGCCCCGACCAGGCCAAACAGGCGCTGGCGCACGTACGCGAGGCGTCCCGCTCCGCACTCGACGAACTGCGTGCCACCGTCGGCCTGCTGCGCCAGTCCGACGACCCGAAGGCACCCACCGAACCCGCGCCGGGCCTCGGCATGCTGGACCAGCTCGTGGACGGCTTCGTACGGGCCGGCCTGCCCGTCGCGCTCGACGCCCCGGGACCGGCGGACGCGCTGCCCGCCGCCATCGACCTCACCGCGTACCGCATCGTCCAGGAAGCGCTGACCAACGTGCACAAGCACGCCGGTACGGGCGCCCGCGCCACGGTCCGCATCGCGCGGGACGCCGGCACCCTGACCGTCACGGTCCTGGACGACGGCGGCACTCCCGACCCGGACCACGGCCCCCGCACCCAGGAACCCGGCGGCGGGCACGGCCTGATCGGCATGCGCGAGCGGGTCACCGCGCTGCGCGGCACGGTCGAGACCGGCCCCCGCCCGTCCGGCGGCTTCGAGGTACGCGTACGCCTGCCGCTCCAGACAACCCAGAACACCCGGGCCGAAGCGCCCGCCCGCACCTGCCGCACGGGGGACACCGGATGACCATCAGAGTTCTGCTCGCCGACGACCAGGCACTGCTGCGCAGCGCCTTCCGCATCCTCGTCGACTCCGAGCCCGACATGGAGGTGGTGGGGGAGGCGTCCGACGGCGCCCAGGCCTACGAACTGGCCCGCGCCACCGGCGCCGACGTGGTCCTGATGGATATCCGGATGCCCGGCACCGACGGCCTCGCCGCCACCCGCATGATCAGCGCCGACCCGGACCTGACCGCCGTACGCGTGGTCATCCTGACCACCTTCGAGGTCGACGAGTACGTGGTGCAGTCGCTGCGCGCGGGTGCCAGCGGCTTCCTCGGCAAGGGCGCGGAGCCGGACGAACTGCTGGGCGCCATCCGGATCGCGGCGGCCGGCGAGGCGCTGCTGTCACCGGTTGCCACCAAAGGGCTGATCGCCAAATTCCTCGCCCAGGGCGAGGACACCCCCGACGCCGGGCCCGGCCGTCGCGGCGACGCCGAGCTGGCCACCCTCACCGGCCGGGAGCGCGAGGTGCTGGTCCTGGTCGCGGGCGGCCTGTCCAACGACGAGATCGCCGGGCAGCTCGCGGTCAGCCCGCTCACCGTCAAGACGCACGTCAACCGCGCGATGGCCAAACTGGGCGCCCGCGACCGGGCGCAGCTCGTCGTCATCGCGTACGAGTCGGGGCTGGTGCGCCCACGGGTGCAGTAGCGGCTGCTACGCCCAGGGGTGCAGGGCAGGTGGAGACCGCCGTACTCCGAACGCTGTACTGCGGGTGGGGCGGAAACCGACCTGGGAGCGAGGAAAAGCGTCCGGGGCATGGCGGATCGTTTAGTCGGGCCCGTGGTGCCCGCCCGCCGGAACGCCGTGCAGACCCGCCGGAACGCCGTACAGAAAAGAAGAGAGACCCCACCCATGTCCTGGCTGTCCCGACTCAGCCTCGTACAACGGGGCCTGGTAGCGCTGATGTCGATCGTCGCGATCGCCTTCGGCGCCATCGCGATCCCCCAGCTCAAACAGCAGCTCCTGCCCACCATCGAACTGCCCATGGTGTCCGTCCTGGCGCCCTACCAGGGGGCCTCGCCCGACGTCGTCGAGAAGCAGGTGATCGAACCGCTGGAGGACGGAATCCAGGCGGTCGACGGCATCAAGGGCGTCACCTCGACGGCGAGCGAGGGCTCGGCCGTCATCATGGCCCAGTTCGACTACGGCAACGACTCCAAGCGGCTGGTCGCCGACGTGCAGCAGGCCGTCAACCGGTCCCGGGCCAAGCTGCCGAAGGACGTGGACCCGCAGGTCGTGGCCGGTTCGACGGACGACCTTCCGGCCGTCGTGCTCGCCGTGTCCGCGACGGACCAGGACGAGCAGACGCTGGCCGGCCGGCTCGACCGCAGCGTGGTGCCCGGCCTGAAGAACATCGACGGCGTCGGCCAGGTCACCGTGAACGGCGTCCGGGACCGCGTGGTCGCGGTCACCCCCGACGACGCCAAGCTCGCCCGGGCCGGGATGACGGCCGCGGCGCTCGGCCAGGCACTGGAGGCGGGCGGCGCGTCCGTACCCGCCGGTTCGTTCGCCGAACAGGGCCGCAGCAACACCGTCCAGGTCGGCTCCGGCTTCACCTCCGCGCAGCAGATCCGCGACCTGACGGTCACCCCGGCGGCCGGGCCCGGCGGCTCCGGCGGCGCCTCGGCGGGCAAGCCGGTACGTCTCGGTGACGTCGCCACCGTCAAGGAGGAGGCGGCCACCCCCACCTCCATCACCCGCACCAACGGCAAGCCCAGCCTCGCCGTCACGGTGACCATGGGCCAGGACGGCAGCGCCGTCGACATATCCGAGGCCGTCAAGGACAAACTGCCCGGCATCCGTACCGCGCTCGGCAAGGGCACCGAGGTCACGGTCGTCTCCGACCAGGGCCCCGCGGTCTCCAAGTCCATCGACTCGCTGACCACCGAAGGCCTCCTCGGCCTGGTCATGGCCGTGATCGTCATCCTGGTCTTCCTGCTCAGCCTGCGCTCGACGCTGGTCACCGCGGTCTCCATCCCGCTGTCCGTCGTCATCACCCTGATCGTGCTGTGGACCGGCGACCTGTCCCTGAACATGCTCACCCTCGGCGCGCTGACCATCGCCATCGGACGCGTCGTCGACGACTCGATCGTCGTCCTGGAGAACATCAAACGGCACCTCGGCTACGGAGAGGAGCGCCGCGAAGCCATCCTGACCGCCGTCCGCGAGGTCTCCGGCGCGATCACCTCCTCCACCCTCACCACGGTGGCGGTCTTCCTGCCCATCGGCGTGGTCGGCGGCATGGTCGGCGCCCTGTTCGGCTCCTTCTCCATCACCGTGACGGTCGCCCTCCTCGCCTCCCTCCTCGTCTCCCTGACCGTCGTACCGGTCCTGTCCTACTGGTTCCTGCGCGCCCCGAAGATCCCCGAGGGCACCGACCCCGAGGAACTGCGCCGCGCCGCCGAGGCCAAGGAGAGCGGCAGCCCGCTCCAGCGGCTGTACGTCCCCGTACTCCGCTTCGCCACCCGCCGCCGCGTGACCAGCGTCGTCATCGCCGTCGTCGTCCTCCTCGGCACCTTCGGCATGGCTCCCCTCCTCAAGACCAACTTCTTCGACCAGGGCGACCAGGACACCCTCAGCGTCAAACAGGAACTGAAGCCCGGCACGAGCCTGGCCGCCGCCGACGCCCAGGCGAAGAAGGTCGAGAAGGCCCTCGGCAGCATCCCCGAGGTCGAGGACTACCAGGTCACCGTCGGCCCCTCCGGCTTCATGGCGGCCTTCGGCGGCGGCAGCGGCGCCAACCAGGCCTCGTACCAGCTCAAACTGAAGGACGCGGCGGACTCCGCGAAGGTCACCGACAAGCTCCGCGCCGAACTCGACAAGCTCGGCAAGGACATCGGAGAGACCACCGTCTCCTCCGGGGGTGGCGGCTTCGGCAACCAGGACCTGAGCGTGGTGGTCAAGGCCGCCGACGCGGACGTACTGAAGAAGGCATCGGAACAGGTACGGGCCACCGTCGCCGGGCTCGACCACGTCACCGACGTACAGAGCGACCTCGCACAGAGCGTGCCCCGCATCTCCGTCCAGGCCAACGAGAAGGCCGCGGCGGCGGGTTACAGCCAGGCCGCCCTCGGCCAGGCCGTCGCCCAGGCGGTGCGCGGCACCACCAGCGGCAAGGCGACGATCGACGACACCGAGCGGGACATCGTCATCAAGTCCGCCCACCCGGTCACCTCCGAGGCCACCCTGCGCGACCTGGCCGTCCCGACCCCGGCGGGCCCCGCCAAGCTCGGCGACCTCGCCACCATCCGCACGGTCGCCGGCCCGGTCCA
Source organism: Streptomyces sp. NPDC033221 (assembly GCF_055577005.1). Classification (NCBI taxonomy): domain Bacteria; kingdom Bacillati; phylum Actinomycetota; class Actinomycetes; order Kitasatosporales; family Streptomycetaceae; genus Streptomyces; species Streptomyces sp. NPDC033221. Next base: position 114,382 of record NZ_JBVIQN010000031.1, read on the forward strand.
GACCACCCGCATCGACGGCGCCCGGTCCGCGACGGTCACCGCCAAGCCCACCGGCGACAACACCGGCGCGGTCACCGCCCAGCTCCAGTCCAAGATCAAGGACCTGAAGCTGCCGGAAGGCGCCACCGCCGAGATCGGCGGCGTCTCCGCCGACCAGACCGACGCGTTCTCCTCCCTCGGCCTGGCCATGCTCGCCGCCATCGCCATCGTCTTCATGCTGCTGGTGGGCACCTTCCGGTCCCTCATCCAGCCGCTGATCCTCCTCATCTCGATCCCCTTCGCGGCGACCGGCGCGCTCGGCCTGCTGGTCGCCACCGGCACTCCGATGGGCGTCCCGGCGATGATCGGCATGCTGATGCTCATCGGCATCGTCGTCACCAACGCGATCGTGCTGATCGACCTCATCAACCAGTACCGCGCCCAGGGCTACGGCGTCGTCGAAGCCGTCATCGAGGGCGGCCGCCACCGCCTCCGCCCGATCCTGATGACGGCCCTCGCCACGATCATGGCCCTGCTCCCGATGGCCCTGTCCATCACGGGAGACGGCGGCTTCATCTCCCAGCCGCTGGCGGTCGTCGTGATCGGCGGCCTGATCACGTCCACGCTGCTGACGCTGCTGCTCGTCCCGACGCTGTACGCGATCATCGAGCTGCGGAAGGAGCGGCGGGCGGCCAAGCGATCGGCCCGAAGGGCCGGAGCAGCCGACGAGTCCGAGCCCCGCACACCGGAGCCGGCGGGCGTCTGACGCGTCCGGCGCACAGCATTCAGCCCGTCCCAGGAAGGTTCTGGGACGGGCTGAGCCGCGCGTCAGGCCGACTTGAGCGTTGCGATGAACGCGGTCCAGGCGGTGGTTGGGAAGGTGAGTATGGGGCCGTGAGGGGTTTTGCTGTCGCGTACGGGGATGATGCCGGGGGTGTCTTCGGCGATCTCGACGCAGTTGCCCCCATTGGCGTTGCTGTAGCTGCTCTTACGCCAGCGAGCGGTGCTCAGCTTGGGGGTGTTTCGCATGGCTGGTAAGCCTCCATCGCTTTTCGGATCAGATTGGCCGACTCCGCTGGCGAGAGAGCGGTGGCGCGCAGTACCTCGTACTGCCAGCGCCACGGTTTGACCGCGTCCGCCGCCTCGTAGAGGTGACTGGCCTTGATGCCTTCTTCGTAGGCCACTGAGGAACCGTTGGGGAGCGTCAACAGAGTCAGTGCGCCACCCATCAGACTGTGCAGGCCTGCGCTGAACGGAACGACCTGAACCTTACTGTGTGGAGTATCCGCTTGCTCCAACAGGGAAGCCAGCTGTTCGTACATGCATTCTTTGCTGCCGGCCTGCCTACGGATCACGGATTCGTCGATGATCGCCCACCGATAGGGAGGGGCATCGCAGCGTTGGCTTGCCTGGCGAGACATCCGGGCAGCGACGTGCTCCTCGATCTGCTCACTGGTCCAGCAGTCGAGCCGGCGGAACAACTCCCGGGCGTACGCCTCCGTCTGGAGCGGCCCAGGAACGACCTGCGGTTCGTAATTCTCGATCGTCTCGACCTGCGCCTCCAGATCCATGAACCTCCGGTACTGATCCGGATGTGCCTCCCGCTTCGCCAGCTGGTACAGCCCATGGAACTGCATGCCCGTTCCGAAGGCCGCGTCCAGCCTGGGTGGCAGATCAGGGGGCGGCATCAGTTCCGCCGTCTCGATGCGGGCCAGGGTGCTCTTGCTGGAGCTGACCACGTCCGCCAGCTGCACCAGCGACAGTTTCGCGATCTCGCGGTGGCGGCGCTGTTCGGAGCCGAAGTAGTGGCGGGCGGAAACGTACGGGGTCAGGTTCTGCGGCGTGAATTTCACGGCCTCTGCCTCTCTGCCGTCCCAATCTCAACGATGGGACGGGACGCCCCTGTTGAGGCCCACGTCACACGGTGACGATGGTGATGCACACGGTAGTCGCCGGGTGGTCAAGGGTTCCGAAGAAGGCGAGAATTCATGTTGCGTCGCATCGTGCGGTCTGCCAAAGCGCTGATGGGCGGGTTGCTGCCCGCAGGCGGCCGGCACCGCGCGTCCGGGCCCCCGGCCGTCCGGGCCGGGCGGTACGTACCCGCCGTCAGGCCACCGCGTCGGCGGCCCGAGGTCATGCTGCGCGGGGAGGCGAGCGCGCTGGTTCGGCCGTACGCCATGTCGCCGGAGGAGTTCCGTACGTGGCGAACGTGTCGTGGCGCCGGGGTGACGGCGTGATGACCGGTGACCGATGCGGTACGCCGCTGCGCCTCCTGCCGTGGACCACGCCCGAGGGCAAGGCGTGCTACCTCAGTACGGATGACGCGGAGAGCCTGCTGTCCTTGATCGCCGACGAGGCGGAGGAAGGGGTGCTGAACGCGGCGGAGGAACTGGTGACGGCCGATGTCGGACCCCGGAGGCTGCTCCGCGCGCTGCGCGACGTACTGCGCGTCGCGATCAGCCGGGGTGCCCGACTGGCAGAGGTGCAGCCCTGTGGGCACGGGGCGATCGAGAGGTGCGAGGGCAAAACGTTCTGCTGTGGGTGCCGACGGCAGATCTATCTGTGAGCCGGAACGGAACGACCGCGAGGCCCGTCAACCGTGCTCCAGCCCAAGTCGTGCGCGCACCTCGTCGTGCGGGAGCGCCGCGGTCTCGCCGGATCCCTGTCGCGCACGGTATTGCGCCAGCGCCAGGGCGTCCTCCAGGTCGGCGAGCTCCGGGGCGCGGGCTACAGCGATCGGCAGCGTGTCACTCATGGGCTGAACCGTACTCTTCGCGCCCCTCTGCGGGGGATGCGGGCGAGCCACATCAACTACGCTGGCAGCAGCCGTCCGACCGCGTCCGCGATCCGGGATCAAGGCCCCTGACCGCCGTTTCCGAGGCGCCTGGAGGAAGCCGTGACCGCCGAACTCCCCGACTGGATGATCCCGCCCAGGCCCAGTGGCTGGGAAGCCGACGATCTCGACCACCTTCCCCAGGCGCCGCGGCACACCGAACTCATCGACGGAGCCCTGATCTTCATGATGTCGCCGCAGCGGTCCTGGCACTCCCGGCTCGTGGAGAACCTGACCTTCGCGCTGCGGCAGTCCGCTCCTGCCGGGTTCGAGGCCGAGCGGGAAATGACCGTCCGGCTCGACAGGAAGAGCCGCCCCGAGCCGGACATCCTGGTCACCACCGCCGCGTACGACCCCGACCGAACCTGGTACGCGCCTGAAGACGTTGCCCTGGTCATCGAAGCCGTCGCGGAGGAATCGGCGGACCGTGACAGGTCCCTGAAGCCCTTCAAGTACGGCCAAGCGAAGATCCCCCACTTCTGGCGCATCGAGGACGAGGGCGGCGTCCCCTCCGTGCACACCTACGAGCTCGACGGTATGACCGGCGCCTATGTGGCTACCGGCATTCACCGGGGCCGGCTGAAGGTCTCCGTCCCGTTCCCCGTCGACATCGACCTCGACAGCCTCGTGCCCTGACCCTGGGTGCCGTGCGGCGGGGGGGGGGGGGGGGGAGGGGGGGGGGGGGGGGGAGGAGAGAAAAAGAAAGAAAAAAAAACCACCCCCATCCCGCCCCTCTTCCGGTTCCC
>NZ_JBVIQN010000032.1:0-116705 GCF_055577005.1 Streptomyces sp. NPDC033221
CATCGGCCCCTGCTGACCACGTCACATCGATCGAAAGGACACTCTGAGATGCAGAAACAAGCTCAGATTGTGATCGAACCGGCGATAACGCCGGGGCCCCACAGCAGCAGGGAGGGCCCGCGGGCGACGACCCGGCGTCCGCCGCCGCCGTGGTGCGGGTGCAGGGAGTCGGTGTGCGGGGCGACGGCCGCCGCGGCGATCGTGTGCACCCACGCGGCGACGTCGGGGTGGTCGGCGACGGCCTCGCGGTAGGCGTACGGGATGCGGCGCTGGGCGGCCTCCAAGGCGGGCACCGGCTCCGGAGTGTCCGGCAGTTCGGGCCCGTCCGGCGCGATGCCGAGAGCGGCCAGTTTGGCCCGCATCCAGGTCACGCCGGGGCTCTCGGCGGCCGACTGGGGGTCCTGCAGACGTGCGCGGGTCACGGGCGGCCTCCGAAGGTCGTCGGGGCGGGAGCGGCGTTGAAGTACGGGACGTAGGAGGCGGAGTGGTGGCTGGCCCAGGGCCCCACGCCGGAGGCGGAGGGCGGCACCCCGGCGTTGAGCACCTCGTCCACCAGGCTCGGCAGGACGCTCGGATGCAGACCCTTGACCCGCAGCCGCTCCAGGGCGGTACGGATCGGCTCCGGCTGAAAGCCCTCGTCGAGCAGCCGGCGCACCTGGCGTCCGAGGTGGCCGAGCTTGTCCTTCGGCGGGCGGTGGGCACAGGCGCTGACGTACTCGGCGACCAGTTGCTTGGCCGTAACCGGCTCCGCAGTGGCATCGGGTGCGGGCGCGGGGCGCCCCGAAGGTACTGATCCAGGATCCGAGATCCTAGGTCCAGACGGTGAACCCTCGCGAGGGCTCGTCGAACCTTCGGCGACAACCTTCTGACCAGCAGGTTCGTCGGGCGCTTCCGTGGCGCCTTCGCCAGGTGCCGCCGGTTCGCGTGTTCCGCTCACATCGGAGGGCTGCTCAGCCTCGGTTGCGTCCGGTTCACCGGGCGAACCGGACGATACGTGGCGATCGAACCCTCGACGAATGGGACCAGGCGCCGCCGGTACCGCTGCCGGGCACGGCTCGCCGGCACACCCGCCGCACTTCTGCCGCGCCTGGTGCTCGGGGCAGCGGGGCACCCGCGAGGCCGACGGGCGGTCGATTTTCTGGTGCCGCTGCCACGTCACGATGTGCAGGTAGGTACGCCCGTCACAGCCGGTGTAGCGGCAGATGAGCCCGGCGCCGGCGAGCTGTTCCAGGTCGGCGGCGACGTGGGCCGCGGTGTGCTCGGCGCGCAGTGCCCACAGCCGCCCGGCGATGATCGCCGGGTGGTCACGGAAGCGCCCCGAGTCGTCGGCCAGCGTCAGCAGGCCGTAGAAGGTGCGCTCCGCGGTGACGCTGACCGAAGCCAGGTCCTCGGACTCGAAAGCCTCGGGCTTGATCGTTCGGATACGTGCCATCAGGCACCACCCCCACGCATCCGCTCCCACGGCTGCTGAGGAGATACCGACGCGGGGTCGGCAATCAAGGAAGGGGGGTGGACCGCTGCGGAGGCCGGGGCTTTCGGCCTTTTGCGCAGGGCAGTCAACATGCGACACTCTCCCGTGTGATAGCGCCGCTCCGGTTGGTCCTGTGGAAAGGCCCGGGCGGTGCTGGTAGGTGATCTCGCGCCCTTGCCTGGGCGCCACGGTCATCAGCGGTCGGCGTCTGAGAGTTGCCTCTCTCAGACGCCGCCCGTGTCCCGTGCGTCAACGCTGCGGGTGTCGGGCTGCCGTAAGGGGGCCTTCATGAAATTGCCTTTCTCTGCGTATCCAGCGGGCCCGTTGCCCGGAGGGGGACCAGCAACATACGCAGACAACTGCCCAAGATCCATACTTAGCTCTGCAGAACCCGAATCGACGGCTAACTGCAGCGCGCGCACGTCGACTTGACGAGCAGGGCAGGCCGAGATGCAAGGGAACGGTCGTGAAGCTCAGTGGCCCGCGCCGGCACCGCCGTCAACGGGCAGCACCGCGCCGGAGATATACGACGCTTCGGCGCTGGCGAGGAACCGTACGGCGGCGGCGACTTCGGCGCACAGGCCCGGGCGCCCCAGCGGGATGTCCATCCGGATTTCCTCCCAGAAGGCCGCCTTGCTCAGCTCGTTATGCGTCTTCGTCAGGTAGTCCACCCCATCCTCGGTCAGGCCGGGGGAGACGACGTTGACGGTGATGGAGCGCCGGCCCAGTTCGCGCGTCAGGGAGCGGGCGAAGCCGATGAGGCCGGCCTTGGCGGCAGCGTAATCCGGTCGGCAGCCCCCGGTCAGGGCACCGGATGAGGCGATGAGAACGATGCGGCCCTGGTGCGCAGGCAGCATGCTGCGCACCGCCCGCTTGACCATTCGGAACGTGCCGGTCAACGCTGTGTCCACAGTTCCCGCGAAGTCGGCCTCGTCGATACGGTTGAGTACCTGGTCACCGTCTAGGTCCGCATGCGAGATCAGAACCTCCACAGGTCCGTGCGCAGCTTCCGCCTGCTTGAAGGCCAGTTCCACCTCTTCGGTGTCCGTGGTGCCGCAGCAGATGGGCAGGCACCCTAGCTGGAGGAGGTCGGCTGGGGGCTCGCCGACGGAGTACAGGATCGCGACCTTGTCCCCCGCCTGAGCGAACAAACGGGCCACGGCGTGCCCTACTCCGAAGTTGCCGTCGGTGACCAGAACCGAGCGCGACACGAGGCGCCTCCGATGAACATAAAGAACGATCGTTTTGCTGCCGACGACCCTAAAACGCGCAGGTCAGCAGGGGAACCGGACAGTAACCGGTGCGGGAACTGGCCACTTCCCACTTCAGCGTCAACCGTTCGGGGTAACCAAGCCCGGGGCGCCCTCCTGTCCCTCTGACCAGCTAAAACGTCATCCCATGAAGGTTGTACGGGCAAGGTCGAGTGTGGCGTACGTCTCTCGATCATGCTTTCTCTTCGGATATGGGACGAAGGCGACACGAACCACTGATTACGTCCGTACTAAGGAATGCCCGTAAGCGCCGCCAACGGAGCGATATTCCCGGTTCCGGAGCACGCTCCGGCGGGCAAAGGGGCTACGGCGTGTCTCAGGAGGAAGTCGCCATGCTCATCGGCAGTAAGAACCGCCGCTGGTACGGCAACCTGGAGCGAGGGGAACCAGGGAACTACTCCGATGAAATGCTCGGCCGCGTACGGGACGAGCTGGAGCTAACCGGAGCCGAGTGGAGCATCGTCTACAAGCAAACCCACCAGGGCTTGCCGCCACCCGAAGAACGCTTCCCCACCTCAGCAGAGGAGCCACCGTCCGACGAACTCTGTATGCTCGTCGAAAAGCTGCAACCGTGGCCCGCGGTCCTGTGCGACCAGCGATGGGACGTCGTCCACTACAACGATGCCGCGCTGAATGGAATGCCATGGCTGCATTCCACGAACAACCTCCTGGAATGGTCCCTGACTGCTCAGGAGGCACGCCGCCAGCTCACTGACTGGGAGGAGCAGTGGGCGCTGTGGCTGATCAGCCATCTTCGCCAGCAGGCAGACCTTTGGTCAGAGGACTCTCGACTGCAAGGTGTCGTCGATGTGGCGCGCGCTGACCCAACCGTGCGCCGATTGTGGGACTCTCCCGGCCTGGCGGAGGCTGCCCAGTCCGGGCAGTCCCAGACGCGACGCTTGCTTTTCCCCCGCAAGAAGGGCCAAGAGCCCGAAGGGGCATTCATGCGTCTGCAACTTGCCGAAGTTTCCCCCTACCGACTCTTTGTCGCCATGCCGACGTAGAACCGGATGTCGTCTCATCTCTGGAGGGGTACGGGCTGCTCGTCATCGTCTGTGGCGAACTGGGCGCGCTGGATCTCGTACATGGCCCGGAACCTGCCGCCCGGGGCCGTCGCCGGGTCCATCAGTTCGGGGAAAGTGCCGGATTCGGCGATCCGGCCGTCTTCCATGAGGTAGATGAGGTCGGCGGAGCGTACGGAGTGCAGGCGGTGGGTGATGAGTACGACGGTCTGCCCGCCGGCCGCGAGGGCCCGGATGTTGGTGAACGCCTGCTGCTCGGCTTTGGCGTCGAGGGCAGCGGTCGGCTCGTCCACTACGAGAACCTGTCCGTCCCGGAAGTGGGCGCGGGCGATTCCGAGTTTCTGCCACTGGCCGCCGGAGAGGCTGTGGCCGTCCTGGTAGCCGCGGGCCAGCAGGGTGTCCCAGCCGCGCGGCAGGTCCTCGATCAGGTCTTCGGCGTCCGCGTGCCGGATCCCGGCGGTGAGCCGTTCCTCGGTCGGGGCCGCGTCGGTGCGGCCGATCGCGACGTTCATGCGGGCGGTCAGCGGCCAGTGGTAGAAGTCCTGGGAGACGTTGGCGATGCGGGAGAACCAGGATTGCCGGTCGATCTCGCTCGTCGGTACGTCCCCGACCAGCACCTGGCCCTCGTCGGGAACGTAGAGGCCGGCGAGGAGCTTGGCGGCGGTGGTCTTGCCGGAGCCGTTCTCCCCGACCAGCGCCACCGTCGACCCGGCGGGGAAGTGCAGGTCGATGCCGTCGAGGGCGGGCTTGTTGTCCTTGCCCGGGTAGGTGAAGGACACCTTCTCGAAGCGGATTCCGCCGATGTGCTCGGGTACGGGGCGGCCGGTGGTGGGGATGGCGCGCCGGTCGGCCTCGTTCTGGATGTGTTCCAGGTCGCCCACGAACAAGCTTTCCTCGTTCAAGTAGTTGATCTGGCGGACGAGGGTGGTCAGGGAGCTGGTGGCGGTGCGGATGGCGATGATGGCGGTGCCGCCCACCGCGAGCGGCATGGCGTCGGTCCACAGCAGCAGGCCGAGCACGCCGAAGGTCGCCGCGTACGCGACGCCGGTCAGGGCCGACGCGAAGATCCCCGTGCGGGCGGCGAGGCGGGCGAGGCGCGCTTGTTCCTCTTCGGCGGTCTCGGACATGCGGCGGAAGTGGTGCAGCAGGAAGGCGGCGATGCCGTGCAGCCGGATCTCGGCCGCGGCATGGGTGGAGGTCAGCAGTTCCGAGATCAGGCGTCCGGCGCGGGCGTGCTGCGTCCACACCTTGAAGGACAGGTAGCGGCGCCGGGCGATGACGAGGGTGGCCCAGGCGCTGGGCAGCGTCATCATCACGATCATCGGCAGCAACGCCGGGTGCAGCACGGTCAAGACGCCGATGGAGGCGAGCAGCGACATCAAGGCGTTGATCACCGAGGTGCTGTACTGGATCATGCGGCGGGCCGAGGAGGCGCCGAAGCGGGCAGACTCCGCACGCCGGTGATAGTCGGGGTCTTCGAAAGCGGCCATCTCCACCTTGGCGGAGGCGGTCAAGTAGATCTCGGTGGCCACGCGTTCCACCGCGGGCTCCAGCCGTCCGGTGCCGGCGGTGGACACCGCACGCAGCCCGGCACCGAGCACGCTGCACACCGCGACCGCCACCAGCGCGGGCAACGCGGCGCTCAACCGCTGCGTCGTCGACCCGCCAGCCAGAAGCGCGGCAAGGACGTGATTGATCGCGATCATGCTCGCGGCCTGCACCGCCCCGCGCCCCACCTCGGCACCAACGACCTGCCGGAGGGCTCGCGCGTTGGCCTGGCGGGCCAGGCGGACGGTCAGGGCCAGGAGGCGGGGGAGACGTACGACCATGCCGCGCAAGTTCAGGTCGAGCAAAGCGTCTTCGTGCCGCAGCCAGGCCAGATCCAGGCGCAGCCGGCCGCCGAACAGCAGCCGCTCGGACTCGGTGACCCTGTCTGTGTCCGGGAACGGTCCGGCCTTCGCCGGGCGTAGGCGCGGCCACTTCATACGGCGCCCTCCTCCGGTTGAATCCTGCTGGCATCGGCGGTTGCATCCGGGCGCGGATGCAGTAGCACCAGCACGGTCATGAGGTCGGCGTCGTACTCCTCGGCCTCGCCCCAGGCGTCGGCCAGCACGGTGACTTCGCGGTCGTCCAAGGCTCGGGCGCCGGGCTGGGCGGGCAGGTAGTCAGCGAGGAGGCAACCCTCCGGCTCGATCAGCGGACGCAAGCCGCGGCCGTCGGCGTAGTGGCGGTCCCACTGGTCGCGGGTGGTGTGTTCCACGGTCATCCTTCTTGTCGGGGGCCGGGACAAGACGTGGTGCCGCGCCGCTCAGGCGGGCTTGCGATGTCTGCCGGTGCCCGCGGCCCTGCCGTCCGGGTGGGCAGGCGGCTCGCTGAGCGGCTGGCTGTGGACGAGTCGTTGTGCGGCGGCGTAGTCGGTGGTCGTCGTCAGGGGCGCCCACCGGTAGCCAACGTGGCGCAGGATGAGCCGCGGTGCCTGCGGGTGCAGGTGAGCGGCCCCCTGAGCGCCCGGGGCGAGCACGAGGATCCGCAACCGACTCGCCAGCTTTCGGCGAGTCTCCGCTTGGCGTGCGGCGAGCTGTGCCAACGATTCGGCCGGGGGACCGTGTTCGGCCCTCATCGGGCGAGCCCCGGCCAGCGGAGGTGCTGGAAGTCAGCGCGCAGCAGTGCCTCGGTGATCGTCTCGGCGTTGACCGGGCTGGCGGGGCAGCTCATGAGGTAGGCACGCTTCGTGGTGCGCTGGACTTCGCGGACCAGGTGGAAGTGCTGCGCCTGGTAATAACGGACCAACGCGGGATGGAAGCAACCGCGCCGTACCCACTGCTTTCCGTTTATGGCGGCGTGGTGGACGGCCCACCAGGCGATGAGGGTGCCGGGCTTGTGAGCGCGGTAGGCCGGGTCCGTGCACGTTGTATACAGGTAGTCTGCCGACTCGGACAGTTCCCGATCCGTCCAGCCCCACGGCGGCGCTGCCGACTGAACGGTGGAGCAGCCGACCAAGCAGCCGGAGCGGGTGTCTTCGAGGATCCACATCTCGCCGTCGCCCGCCTGCTGGGCAATGCCGTCGGCGGCGTCGCGCCAGCTCGACAGACCGCGGCCCTCCAGCCACCGGGACCGGTTGAGGATCATGGTGGTCAGGGCGGGGGCGTCGGCGGCGGTGGCCGGGCGCATGGCGAACACGGGCTCTCCGGGTGGGTCAGAGGAAGGCTTCAGCAGCCAGGTGCAAGGTGGTCACTTCCAGCAGCTGCGCGTCATCGTCCTCGCGGTACACGCCGTCGTGGAGCCGGTCGACGGCGCGGCGCAGCCCATCGGGGTCAACGAGTTTGTCGTCGAACAGGGGCGAGCCCTCGCGCAGCATCCGGGCGAACAGCGGTCGGGCGTGGACGGTCAGGGTGTGCTGGACGACTTCGGCGAACGACTCCCGCAGCTTCGGCTGGGTCACCTCCTCGTCCAGGCCGAGGGCGGCCAGGCGGCGGCGCTGGAGCTGCTTGAGCTGGCGCCAGTCGATCGGCAGCCACTCACCGAGCTGGACCATCACCGGGTCGGTGAACGGGTGCACCGGCCAGATGCCCTGGCGCAGGAGGAGCGGGGCGGTGGTCTCCAGGGACAGCAGGCTCATGCTGTTGACCACGGCCGGCGGGGCGATCCCGACGTCGCCGAACTCCGCTGCACTGCGGGCACGTTCGCCGACCCACGGAAGGCGGGCCGTGTCGGACAGTGCGCCCATCGGCTGGTGGGGGTACTCCTCCTGGGAGAGGGCGACCATCTCGTCGCCGCCCAGGCCGGTGACCACGGCGCGGGCGCCGTGGGCGGCCAGCCCTTCGGTCAGCCGTTGGAACGGGTGGTACAGCGGCTCGTCGTAGGGGCTGATCAGCTCGCCGTTGACGCGGGCGCAGTCGCGGTGCAGCGGCGCGGTGACCATCGCGTCGAGCAGGAGGTCGGGTTCGGCGAAGCGTACGGCTTCGCGCATCTGCTGGCGGCGACGCAGTTGCTGGGCGCGGCCGGGCCCGCCGATGAGCAGGGCCGCGGTGGCAAAGCGGTCCGGGAAGCGTTCGGCGGCGCGCGTGGCGAGGACGCCGCTGTCGAATCCGCCGGTCAGATGCAGGCTGGTTGTCGCCGTATCGAGGGGGCGCAGGTCCCAGGCGCCGTCCATTGCTTCCACGAACGCTTCGAGTACGTCGGCGTCGTCGGCGAGTTCGCGTGGGCCGCTGTGCAGGGCGGGCTCGGGGTAGCGCAGGAACAGGGCGCCACCGAAGTGGGCGGTGGCCCGCTCGGTCAGGCGGTGGATGCCGGTAAAGACGGTGTCGCTGCTGTAGCGGGGCCGGTACAGCAGCAGCCGCGCCACCTCCCGCGCATCCAGGCTGCCCGCGCACGGTGCGAGGTCGCCCATCTCCCAGGAACCGTGCAGCGTGCTGCCGCCTGCGGCGAGATACAGCGGGGTGGTGCGGCACGGGCCTACGGTGACCTGTACCGGCTCGTCCGGCGTCCACTCGATGAGCACCCAGTCCGCCGGCCACCGCTCGGCCGCCCGCCGGGCCTGGTCGTACTCGGCCTTCGGCACCTGCTGCACGTCAGCCGCTGACGCCACATGCCCGGCGACCCGCTCCCGGACCATGATCAGGGTGCGGTGGCCGTCGTTGACGGCGGCCTGTTCCACCAGCGGGTGAGCGTAGGGCACGACCTCGCTGTGCCCGCCGCTGAGGGCGTAGCGGGTGCCGTCCCACCGCCAGCACCCGTCGGCGACGTACGGGGTCAACCGGAGCTTGATCACGCAGCCTCCCGGCTACAACCACAGGGCCGGGGCACAGTCATGGGGGACTGCGCCCCGGCGAGGACAAGGATCAGACGGCGGTCGTGTCGTAGGTCTTCGCCGCGTCGGAGGAACCGGCCTTCTTCTTGTACTCGTGGCACTCCCCAGGCGCTTGAACCCGGCGCACGACCTTGGTGGTGAACAGCGCGTTCACCCGCGAAATGCGGCGCCCTGGCAAGGGCGGGACGAAGTCGTTCATAAACCTCCCTGGGCAGACGGGGAACACCGGCCGACAGCCGTAGCAGGCGGGACCGGCGTGCGGTGCGTTTCGAGGAGGATCAGACACAACTGCGCCAACGCGCGAGTCCGGTCCCGTGCCGCCGCGGCATCCGCGCAGGCAGGAAGCTCCAGCAGCCGGGTGGCATCCTGGGCGGCTCCCTGGGCCAAGCGCGTCAGCGCACCGGGGCCCGGCGGGATGAGCAGCCCGAGGTGGCCGCGCAGCGCCTGCGCCGTCTCGGTCAGCCCGGGATCCGCCTGCAGCCGCAGAGGGCGAAGGGCGCGAGCGCAGGTCGCCTCGATGGAGGCGACATCGATCGGCAACGCGTCGGCTTCCTCGGCCGGAACTTCGCAGGCGAGTGACGCGGCGACCTCTTTCATGCCAATGAACCTAGGAGACCGCGCTGTTGGGGCTCAAGGAAGTTCTACAGAGTTGCACGCCGTCACTCGAAAGTGGCACGGGCGCAGAGCACCAGGCGCCGGGCCGCGTCGCCGTACACCGCCATCTGCCGCAGCTGGTCGAACGCCCGGAGATACACGCCGATCTCACCGGGGGCAGTGATGTTGATCTCGGCGGAGAGGGTTTCGACCTGGACCCGCTCCTCGTCGAAGACCATGAACGTTTCCAGGGGCCACATCGAGCGCCGTGCGCTGCCGGGGATCACGCCCAGGGAGACGGCGGGCAACGCCATGGCTTCGAGCAGGAAGTCGAGCTGGCCGGTCATCGGACCCGGCTCGGTGAGGGGGTAGCGCAAGACGGCTTCCTCCACCAGGAGCAGGAAGCGGTGGCGGCCCTCGCGGATGACGTGCGAGCGGGCCAGCCGCGCGTCCGCGGCCTCGCGGGCGTCATCAGGAGTGCCCTGGAACCGGTTGATCGCCGACAGCAGGGCGGCGGCGTAGGCGTGGGTCTGCAGCAGGCCGGGGATGACGTTGGAGCAGTACACCCGAAACAGCCGGGTGCGCTCGTACAGGGGCACGGCCGCCTCCTGGTGGCGGCGGATGCCGCTGCGGTGCAGGCGCAGCCACTCGGCGTACATCGACTCCGCCGTACGCGCCGCCGCGAGCAGATCGTCCACCTGTTCGGGCGCCCCGCACGCCGCGCACCAGGCCCGGATGTCCGCTTCCGAGGGCGGCGTGCGGGCGTTCTCCAGCCGCGACGACTTCGACTTGTGCCAGCCGCACCGCGCCGCCAGCTCGCCGGCGGTCAGGCCACTGGCACGCCGCACCTCCCGCAGGCGCACCGCCAGGGCACGGCGGGCTTCTTGCGCGGCCGAGGACGGGGATGCGGACACGTGCGGCGTTCCAGTGACGGCGAGAGGGCGAGATCAGGTCAGCGTGTACTCGTCGTGCGGCACGGCCCGCTCCCACACGGCGGCGAACGCCTGCGTGCACAGCCGGGCCACCGCCGCGTCCTCGGTGTACTGCGGGGCGACGGCCTGGCCGTCACCGGAGAAGACGTTGAAGCGCACGGCCCGCTCGTCGATGAGCCAGAAGTCGTTGCCCGGCAGCGCCAGACCGGAGGCGCGCGCCCGGGGCAGCCAGCGCACCTGTTCGCCGGCCGCCACATTGACCGGCGTGATCGCATGCTCGAAGCGGATGTAGTGGCTCACCGGCTCCGAGACGATCCGTGCCCGGCGCATCGTGACCCCGCGGACGGTGGTTCGCTTCACCAGATCGACCCACGGGCCCCAGAACTCCGAGTCGGCTGCAGGCACCGTTCCGTCGCGCCGCCAGGCGTCTACCGTCGCCGTCTCCTCCTCGACGGCGTAGACATCACGCATCTCCAGGTGCACGGCCGAGTGCCGCGCACAGTCGAGCAGTTCAGCGAAGCCGGGCACCGTCTGCGACATCGCACGCCTCCCTGAGCTGGGCCGCCATACGGGCGGGGATACGGACCACGGCCTCATTCTCGGGCCGGGGGCTGTTTTGCGCGCACTCTTCGACGGTCGCCACGTCGGGAAGCCAGCCCTGCACGATGATCTCCCCTCTGTCCTCGTCCACCCACACCGCGGGGCAGTTTCCGCCGCCCGTTTCCGGATCGATACCGATGAACCGTAATGCCATTACTGCCTCCCCTACGTCCGTGTACTGCTTGACGTGCCTTGGTCGCCATATCGGGGGACCTAGCGTGAGCTTCGATGCCGCGTGGGCTTGGTGACCGCCATGAAGCATGTGGGGTGCACCCTCGTGGTGTTCACGGTGTGTGCTCAGGAGGCGGGAGGCGGTCCCGGCTGCGCCGGGTCTGCCGACATCCGGTCGAGGTCGTAGTCGGTGGTCACCAGCAGGTGATCACTGGCGGCTTCCGCATCTGGCCCGTGGTGGGTGGTGTGCGCGTAGGCGGTGCGGGCCAGACGGAGCGTGGCGCGGACGGTATCAATGCGGCCAGGGCCGTAGGGGTCGAGGCGCCCCCGCTCGTCGGGCCAGTGGCCGCAGGTTGCCTCCCAGGGGACGTCCAGCAGCGGAGCGATGTCGTGCAGACCGCCGGGTTCCTGGCTGAGGAAGACGGCCGCATCCCGGTTCGCCACCGGTGGTGCATCGGGGCGTGCCGGGTCGAAGTCAACCTGGAATCGCAGTTTGCGGTGCCGCTGATCGGCGTATCGGTCTGCGTCGTAGTAGGAACCGTCGGATCGCCGGGAGGCGTCCAGACTATTCCAGTCGGCTCCGATCGCCCCCTTGTCGTCTTCGCCCTGGAAAGCGGACAGGACGCGACGCGCCTCTTCGAGCCGGCGGGACGGAGAAAACGGGTTCGCATGGAACGAGCCCCATTTGGTGGGGGCCGGGCCGCCGGCGTCGAGCATCACCGTCACCATGCCGTGCCAGAAGTCCACTCCGCCGTCGTAGCGGCGCAAGGTGTTGGGTACGGCTTCCACGTCGGGGGTCCACAGCAGGGCGACGTGGAAGCGCACGCTGTCGCAGGTTCCCGGGTGCTGGCTGGCCAGGGCGGGGATGATGCGGCGGCCCCGCGGCCGGGAGGCTTGCGCCACCAGACCGGTGTCGTCGGCGAACATGCGAAGGACGCGGGCGGCATCGGCCCGGCTGTCTCCGGTGATCTCTTGGACCGCCAGTGCTCCCCGGTGGTTGCGGAATGCTTCGGTCACTGTCTCGACGAGACAGCCGTAGCGTTCCTTCTCCTCGGCCGAGCGGGGAAGGCCCAGGTTGAAGAGGTTGTAGGTGCCGAACCGGAACGTTGCTGTCATTGAGGCTCCTGTTGCGTATGGGAATGAGGCATGACGTCCGTGGGGGGTGCGGGCATGACGGCGCAGCCTTCCGGCCCGTTCTCGGCAGGGCGGTGACCGGGCGTGAGCGAGGTTCATGAGCGGTTGCTTGCCTGCGTCGGGAAGCTCGGAGTGGCAGGCAGCAGGCGATAGGTGTGGCCGAGCGTGATCAGATGGGGGTGGTTGGTGGCCTCGGCCTTTTTCACGAGCTGGGTGATCCGCCGCTTGCGGAACTCCGATGGCCACCGCAAGGCGGTGTCGATTTGGACCGGGGTCGGGCAGGTGGCGAGCGCTTCCCACACCCTGCGGTCTTCTGCAGTGAACTCCCTCGGTGGCTCGACGAACATCGGCATGTCGACCTGTCCCGTCACGATGCCGAGATGCACCTTCGCCGCACGGGTACGGACAGTGAATTTGAGGCCGATCTGGCGGAGGTGCTCCTGAACCGTGGCGGGCTCGACGTGCAGTTCCTGGGCCACCTCGCTGGTGGGGAGCCCCTTGGCGACCCGTTTGAGGACGTTGACTTCGCCGGTGGTCAAGCGGGCGTAACTGGGGACAAGGCTGCTGCTCACAGCGGCTCCTGGAGATGCGAGGCGGACTGAGAACGAGGCGATTCCTGGCTCACCGGGCGGCGATGTCGGCGCCTTGGAGCACGACGGTTGTCTGTGTCAGCGTCCGGGCCAGCCGGTCGGCGATGACCCAGCGTCCCCGGGTGTGCTGGTAGGGCAGGACGACAGCGGCGCCGACGGGCTCGAAAGCGGCGTCGGCGAATCGATACCGCTGCCCGCGCACGCCGTACAGGACGGGATCGAGCGACCGGGCCGCGGCGAAGCCGTGCCGCAGGTCGGGGCGGGCGAGCGCGTAGGCGGCGATGTGTGCCAGGCACACTGGGGGCCACATCGTCAGCTGGCCT
The DNA here is from genome assembly GCF_055577005.1 of Streptomyces sp. NPDC033221. Classification (NCBI taxonomy): domain Bacteria; kingdom Bacillati; phylum Actinomycetota; class Actinomycetes; order Kitasatosporales; family Streptomycetaceae; genus Streptomyces; species Streptomyces sp. NPDC033221. The sequence continues at coordinate 12,919 of NZ_JBVIQN010000032.1, forward strand.
TCGACGCGGCGTTGGCCCCGCGGCACCAGGAACAACCAACCCGCAGTGGTCCGGTGGCCTGGACAGTTACCGATAGGGCAGTTCAGGAGGCTCATCGCCTCCCGGAGCCGGTCCGGATGGATCCGCCCGGACACCGGATCGCCGGCAAGCCTGCCCGCGCCGTCGCGGCGCTGATGGTAGCGCCGCCACAGGACATCGTGGCTGTCCCGGTCGGCGGGGGACTCACCGACGTAGGCCAGGGCCCACAATCCGTTGTCGCCGCTGCGTAAGTCCAATTCCTTGACGACCGGGCCTTCGCCGGTGCGCAGCGTGATGTAGGCGTCGCGGTGCTGCCGGTGCGCCTGGGACGCACGGAGTTGGGCAAAGCGCGCGGGCGATGAGATGTTGGGTGGGGTGAGCATCTTCCTGCCTGGAATACGAACGTGGGACGGAAAGATGCCCCAGTGGCGGGACCGGGTGGTGGCTCCGCGGCCGGGGGCAACTTGGTGGCCGCCGAGCCCTTCGAGGGGCTGCGTGGGCCGGCATCCTGGAGACGTCCGCGCCGGGGGCTTCTTGACGACGTCGTCGGCTGACCGGTTCACCATCGCCAGTTGCCGAGCGCCTGCGCGATAGCGCCTACGAACCGTTCGATGGGAGCCGCCAGTTGGGTGTCGCGCAAGAAGAAGCCGAACACGATGGCAGCCAGGGCGTGTCCCGTCTTCAGCCCGCACTTCTTGATCAAGACCCAGACGACGGCCAGGAGCACGACGACGAGTGACACGTGCACCATCACGGAGAGCGCCGACCTCCTTCACGGCACCGCTGTGACGCGATGGTTTCGGGTGGCGGGCCTGGTCGTTCACCGAAATCTCGTCTCGTCAGGAAGTAAGCGGACATCACAAGGCCGGCGCTGGCGCTGCGCCAGGGGCATCCGCGTGCCACAAACCGGTACGGGCATTGCATCGAGCTGTTCGTCCTCTTGCCGAGTTGCTGGTGGCCGGTCATGCGAGCGCCTCGTCTATGGCTAGCGATGCCGGGCGCGGACTTCCGGCAATCCGAGCGGCTGCTCGCCGACTGCCCCTGCGCGGTTCGCTTAGATGTTTACGACGCTCGCTACAGGTCGGTCTCTTGGCGTACGAGCCACAACCCCGCGCCATGGGTGGTGAGCCAGACCAGCTCGGTGAGGTAGAGCCGGTCCCGGCTGACGGCCGTGCGGGAGGCGGCGACGATGCCGTGCACACCACCGGCGGGGTCGGCCAGCATGGTGCACAGCCGGGACCAGCCGGGCCGTAGTCGTGGGGCACTGTCTCCCTGGTCGTCCGAGATCCGCTCGGCGACGTCGAAGCGGAGCTGCGCGGCCAGGCCCTGGGCGGCGGCCAGGTCGTGCGCGGGGTCGCCGCCCGGCCTCGTCAGTGCGTAGAGGACCACACGGAAGCCGGCGGGGCGCAACCGGTCTCGGGCGGCCTGGTTGATGCGGGTGCGCCAGGCATACAGGGCCCGGGAGTCAGCGGACAGGCCGGGGCCGTCCGGAGCGGGCGCGGGCGGCTCGGGGAGCAGCGCGGCGGACATGGCAGGTCCCTCCCTCACGCCGCATGACCGGGCAGGAAGACGGTCGTTTTCTTGCGCAGGGCGTGCTCTGCGGCGTCGAACCGTTCTTCCAGGTACGGCGGGATCCTGCCGGTCATGTCCTTGCGGGACACGAAGCGCCAGTCGGTGACCTCCGAGGGCCGAAGCTCCAGGTCGGCGTACGAGTGGAGGGTGGGGCCCTCCCACACGAAGTTGTAGCCCTCGGCCGTCTCCCCGGTGGGCGGCTGCCAGTGCACCACCAGGAGACGGCCGAGTTCGATGTCCAGACCCGTCTTCTCCCGGATGCGGCGCCGGCAGGCGTCCTGCGGGTCCTCGCCGACTTCGGCGCAGCCGCCAGGCAGGTTCCAGGTCAGGGTGTCACCGCGCTCGACGCGGCGGCGTACCTCCAGCAGCAGGAACTGCCCCTTGCCGTTGGAGATGAGGGCCTGGCTGCCGATCCGGCGGCCAGGCGGGTTGGTGAAGTGGTCCGTACGTGGCAAGTGGTCCATGGACCTCGCTCCTTGCGTTTCGAAAGCCGGTGAAGAGGCGGGGCGATGGTTCAGGAGATGAGGAGGCGGCGCCTGTGGTGGGCAGCCAGCTCATACCTCAAGGGCGGCAGCCCGACGGCGGAGCGACGTGCCTCGACGCCCTCGGGGTCCTCGATCGGATAGGGCCGCAGCAGCCGGGGGACGAACTGGGTGCCGAAGCGCTGTGGTTGGTCCTGGAGGACGGCGGACAGGTCGTGGGCGTAGGCGCCGTAGGCCGTGTCGCAGGCGCCGCTGGCCACCGCGGCCTGGATCAGGTCGCAGCAGGAGAGCACGAAGGCCCGGTCGGTCTCGGGCGCGTGCAGCAGGATTTTCAGGGCGGCCACGGATGCCCCGCCGCCGACCAGGACGGCGGTCGGCCAGCCGTGATGGTTGACCAGGTGGCGCAGTTCCGCGGTGTGCTGGGCGCAGGCGTCTTCCAGGTGCCGGCGGCGGTGGGCGGCGCCCGGCAGAGCGTGCACCTCCCGCATCAGCCGGTCGTCCTCCGTGGCCATGACCGTCAGTTGACGGCGCACGGCATCGCGGACCTGGGGCGACATGGCGCGCGGGGCCTGCTGCGCGGGTGCCGGCTCGGCGGAGTGGGACATTGTGAACGCTCTCCAGAGGTGATGCAGGCAGTACGGGAGGAGTTGGTGGTCGGCGTAGGGCTCAGGGGGACCGGCCGTCGCGCGGTGCGATGGGAGCCTGGGAGCTGTCTGGTGCGCCGTCCTGACGCGGGTGTTCGACGGGTGCTGGGGCCGGGGACGGCGGGCCGAAGCCCAGCAGGTTTCGCAGCCGTTGCGCCGCTCGCTGGGCTCGCGGCGTGGGGTCCGGAAGGCGAGTGGTCATGCCGCTCGGCCCTTCTTCGCCGGGAGGAGAGGTTCGACGATCAGGTCCTCGCGCCGGAGCAGCGCACCGACCCGGTGGCCGCAGACGAGCGCGTGCTCGTCGGTCCGGGCGTGCAGCGAAAGGCGCATCAGCACGCGCAGTTCTTGCGCCTTGGCCATGGACAGGGGGGAGGCGACCGCGAGTTTCCTGAGCGTCCATCCCGCGGCCAGTGCCGCCAGCAGACAGCCCTGGGCCGGCTGGAGCGTGACGTTCATGGCCGGAGGGCCGGTATACAGGCCCCGTACGTCCGCCAGGTGGATCAGACGCGGACGTGTGACGAGCTGCCCGCCAGACAGGGCGGCGCCCAGAGCATCGACGGTGAACCGGGCCACCCGCTGGTTGGCGCACAGGCCGTGTGCGACAAGGTCCTTGTCACCGGCTCCGCTGGCCAGCAGGCCCAGAACCCGGCGTTCCTGGTCGGCGGCCGACGCCCCCGGGCCGAACCGCCACGGGCCCAGCGCGCCCTCCGGAGCGGACTCGCGGGTCCGGGGCTTCGGCCGGAGCGCATCGCGCGGTTTCACCGTGGCGGTCCCTTTCGGCATAGAGGCTGTGGGCGGCTGGGGGATTGGGCGGGCAGGCGGCGTACCGGCAGTGCGGTCAGGACGGCCCGCCGGATCGAGGTGTGCTGCGGTGATCCCGCGCGCCGGCCCGCTCCCTGAGACCGTGGGGGCGCAGGCCGGCTGCTCCTTCGGGCCGGGCCCGGACGGATGTAACCCGCAAGGAGCCGCGCGGGCGCGATGACGGCGCTGTGCCGCCTCACCGCATCTCCCGGACAGCGCGGCGCCGGTGGGCAGCGGCCGTCCGGGAAGCCGTACGGGTGTGTGGCTGGGGCCGTGGTGGCCCGCCAGGGTGATGAGCCCTGGCGGGCCGACGGGCCGAGCGTGCCCCTCTCGGCCTGGCTGCAGCCCGGCCCTGATCAGGTGGCAGCCGCACGGTGCCGTCCCGGTTCCTCCCGCCTCAGCGAAGGCGGGAGCGGCACGAACCGGGGGCGGCGGTGGGTACGGGCGGTCGGCCGGCCGTACCCGGCGCGGGTGCACGAGGCCCGCGCCCTTCCCGCGACGGTGCTCTCGCCCGTCCGGGAAGTCGGGAAGGGCGCGCTGGCCGGTGCCGGTGAGGCTGGTGATCACGTGGCCTGTCATCGCGCACTCCTCGTAGGCGGAAAAGGAAGGGGGAGGGGAGGGCCGGCCCCGGCCAGGGGTGTCCCCTGCTGTCAGCCCTGCCGGGGCCGGCCCGTGTGCCGCAGCGCCGGACAGCCCCCCAACCCAGGTTCCGGCGCCAACCCGGCCAGCCCGTCCCCACGGCGGAGCGGCCGGGTGCCGCCCCGGACGTCGTCGGCCGGGACGGCTGCGGCGCGGCTGTTCCCGCTCTCGCGGTGCGGGACACAGCCGCTGTCTCCCGAAGGGCACGCCCACCTCGGGGCAGGCGTGGTCTTCGGGAGGGCGGCAGCCGTCACGGGGAGACGGCCGCCAGGGCACGGACTTGCCGTGCCCGCCCGCGCGACGGTGGTTGGCCCCACCGCCTGCGGAAGTTCGTCAGGGCTGTCTTCGTCTTCGGACACACGGCGGAAGCTGGGCGTGGACGCTGTCGGTCAGACGGGGCAGACGCCGGGGGCGGCGGCGCAGCAGAAAGGCCGACATGGGGGTGCCGCGCAGGACTTCGAGGCCGTAGCGGTCGCCGAGGTCCTCGGCGACCGCCTGATCGGCGGTGTCTGCGGCCAGCCACTGCACGTGCTCGTGCGCGCCGTAGTCGACGAGCCAGCCCACCAGACGCGGCCCGTACCCGTCGCGGTCCTCGTACAGGTCGTCGATCCACAGCGCCCCGCCGGGCATGTCCCGCCCGCGCTCATCGCGCATCGGACTCTTGATCACCAGCGCGCAGCTGCGGATCGTGGGGCCGTCCAGCGCCAGCCAGGTCAGCGGGTGCTCCCGGTCGACCGCGCCGAGCATCGACAGCAGGGGGCAGCCGCCGGGCGTGGCGGGCCGGGGCTGGTGGTCCATCCAGTGCGTCGCCCGCGCGACGACCTGTTCCACGGCGTGGCGGTCGGCGTACTCCGCCGGGCGGATGACGCAGTGCGGCCGTCGGGGCCCGTTGACCGTCGCCGCGATACCGGCCGGGGTGCGGGCCATCGTCACACCTCCGCGGGGACGTCGGCCGTCGGCCGGTCGTCGGCCGGCGTCAGACGGACGAGCAGGGTGGGGTATGAGTTCATGAGCACGCTGGGCGAGCGGGGCGGCGGGTCGGCCAGCGTGAGGCTGGGGTAGCGCTTGAACAGCGCGTGCAGGGCAACGGCCCCTTCGAGGCGGGCCAGACGCTCTCCGGGGCACCGGTGCGTCCCGTACCCGAAGGAAAGGTGGCTGCGGGGAACGCGGTTGATGTCGAACCGGTCGGCGTCCGGGCCGTAGCGCTCCTCATCGCGGCCCATGGCGATGTAGGAGAGCATCACCATGTCCCCGGCGGCGATATCCACGCCGTCCACGGTGACGTCACGGGTGGCGAACCGGGCGAGGAAGTTCGCGGTGGGCGGATCCCAGCGCAGGATCTCCTCGACCGCCGTCTCCCAGCTCACCGTGCCGCGCAGTAGCAGGTCCAGCTGCTCTGGGTTGGCGCACAGGGCACGGACGCCGTTGACCAGCAGGTGCACCGTGGTCTCGTGCCCGGCGATCATGAGGACCTGCGCCGTGGGGATCAGTTCCTCGTCGGTGAGCTGCTGGTCGGCGGGCAGGCTCAGCAGTGCGCTGATCAGGTCGTCCTGCGGGGCGCGGCGCCGCAGTGCGACCAGGCGGGTGAGGTAGTCATGGAACGCGGTGAGGGCGTCGGCCGGGTCCTGGGTGTCATCGAAGATCACCTGGCACCAGTCATGCACGTTGCGGTGGTCGCGCTGCGGTACGCCCAGCAGGTGGCTGATGACGGTCATCGGCAGCGGCCACGCCAGCACCTTGCGGAAGTCGACCACGCCGCCGCTCGCGTCCGCGGCGGTGGCTGCCAGCACGTTCAGCAGCCGGGCGGTGGTGGCCTCGATGTACGTCCGCAGCTCTTCGACTCGGCGCGCGGTGAAGGCGCTGGCAAGCGGCTTGCGCAGCCGGCGGTGGTCCACGCCGTCGACGGTGACCAGGCTGCGGCGCGGGACGGCCAGCCCCCGCAAAGACCAGTCCTGCGGAACCTCGCCGTTCTTCAGGGCCCGCCAGTGGCAGCGGTCCGCGCTGAAGGTGCCGGGATCACTCTGGATAATGCGAGCGGTCGCGTTGCGGGTGACGGCCCAGCATCGGACGCCACCGGGCAGTTCGACCGGCACGACCGGCCCGGCGGTGCGCATCCGGGCGGCGTCGCGGTGCATGTCGGGGCTGGCCGGGTCGAGTTGGAGCACGGGCCGCTTCAGGCTCAGCGGTTGGTCGGCCGTGGTGGGTATGGGGGGGGACAGGTCCATGGAGGTCTCCGCAAGGGTGGGGTTACGGGGCGGGGAAGAAGCACACGGGCAGGGCTTTCAGGCCCCGCATCCAGATCGAGGGATCCCAGCGCAGTTCCTCCGGACGGCAGGCCAGGCGCACGCCCGGCAGTGCGTCGAGGAGCACGTCGATGCCGGTGGTGGCCATTACCTGCGACAGGTCCCGGGCGGCGTGCGGGCAGCTGTGCTCACCGTGGGAGTAGGACAAATAGGCCCGGCTGCCGTCCAGGTCGGCGGTAACGTCGGGGCGGATGAACGGATCGCGGTTGGCGGCGGCGAAGCCGAGCAGGACTAGGTCGCCCTCGGGCAGGGTGTAGCCGCCCAGGGTGACCGGGCGGGCGGTGAACCGGCCGGCGTAGGTCTGGGTGGGAGTGTCGTCCCACAGCACCGCGTTGATCGCCTCCTGCACGGGCAGGTGGCTGCGCAGGAACGCATCGGTGTGACGCGCGTCAGTGAGCATCAGCCGCAGCGCGTTGCCGATGAGGTAGGCCGTGGTCTGGTGCCCGGCCGTCAGCGTCACCAGCAGGTCCTCGACGAGCTGCTCACGGCTCAGGCCCGCGGGGTCGGCCGCGAGCCGCGCGGTGACGTGCCTCCCGGGTCGGCCGCGGCTGTCGTCGACGAGCCGGGCGACCATTTCGCGCGAGCGCTGCTGCGCAGCGACTGCCTCCGGCCCCCCAGCGATCATGGTGACGAAGTCCTCGACCAGATGCGGGCCGTACTCGGCCGGCACCCCCAGGGCCCAGCTCATCGCCATGACCGGCAGCTGCATGGCGTAGTCGGCCATCAGCTCGGCGCGGCCCACCGCGGCGAAGCGGCGCACCAGCTGCTCACCGAACTCCTCGCAGCGTGCCGCGAATTCCTTGCGGTCGATGCCATCAAGGGCGGCGTTGAGTGCTCCGGCGCGCCGACGGTGCGCCTCTTTCTCGGCGTACATCAGTGAGTGGCCGGCCGGGCCGCCGCCGAGCAGCGGCCACAGCGGCCAGTCGGGCGGCAGGTGGTTCCCCAGGCGCCAGCGGGCCGAGTCGCGCGCGAAGGTGTCCGGATCATCGGTCACCCGCAGCAGCTCGCGGTAGCCCAGGACCAGCCAGGCCGGGACGCCGCCGTGCAGCAGTACCGGGGCGACCGGACCGTGGGCCTGGCGCAGCGTACGGAAGACGGTCTTGGAATCGCTCTGGTAGTGCGGATCTCCCAGGCGCACCGTGCCGTAGTGGGTGGCGGGCAGCTCAACCAGCGCAGGGTCCAACGAGGTGGGATCAGACACGGCTTGGCTCCTGACCGGCCGGGGCCGCGTAGTACTCGCCGGCGTGGGTGGCCCAGTTGATGAGGACGTGCCGTGCGGAGTCCGGCTCCCGGGCGTCGCAGCGCATCAGCGGTACCCCGCTGTCCAGGTCCAGCGCCGCCCGGATGTCCGTGAGGGGATGGGCGTCGTCTTCCCCGGACCAGACGTTGTGCGCCACCACGAAGGGCAGCTGGTCGGCCTCGAAGCGGTCGATATAGACGAAGGCGTCCTTGAGCCGGCGGGTGTCGACCAGCACGATGGCTCCCAGCGCGCCGTCGAACAGGCCGTCCCACAGGAACCAGAAGCGTTCCTGTCCCGGTGTGCCGAACAGGTAGAGCACGAGGTCGTCGTCCACGGCCTTGCGGCCGAAGTCGAACGCCACGGTGGTGGTCGTCTTGTCGGGGACGCCGGCGACGTCGTCGATGCCGGTGCTGTCTTCGGTTATCTCCGCTTCGGTGGTCAGCGGCGTGATCTCACTGACGGCACCGATGAAGGTGGTTTTGCCGACGCCGAAGCCGCCGGCGACGATCACTTTGGCCGCCGCGCTGGTGCTTGCCGGCAACAGGACGTCCGGGGCGGGATCAGAGCTTTTGCAAACCACGGAGGAGCCTTTCGCACAGTCGGGCTTTGTCGTCGGAAGCGGTGGTGAGGGCCGGGGCCCGGGCGTGGACCCGGTGCTCGTCGAGCAGGCGGGAGATGAGCACCTTGGTCACGCCCAGCGGCGCCCCCAGGCGGGCGGCGATCTCCGTCACCGCCAGCGGCTTGTGGCACATCGTGATGATGCGGGCCTCTTCGCCCTGCAACCCGGCTGTGTCCCCGCGGTCGGTGACGATGAGCGTGATCGCATCGAGGGCGTGGTCAGGGCTGGTGCGTCCGCCCGTGACGACGAACCAGCGGTCGGGCACGTCCACGTCCGGGCGGCTCATGACGAGGTGTGCTCCGGGGCCCGCGCCGCGGTGCCCAGGTGCTCCGCGAGTTTCTCCACCATCTGCATCATGGCCGTGCCGATCAGCGCGGGGTCCGCATCGGCGTCGGCGACGACGGCCAGGATCGACCGGTCTCCGGCGTTGACCACCGCCAGCTGGTGGCGCTCCAGGTCGATGACCACCGTGCGCAAGGAGCGGTCGTTGTAGAGCCCGCCGGCGGCCAGGCTGGTGGAGATCAAATTGCTGCACAGCGCCGCCAGCTTGTCCGCCGTGTCCCTCTCGAAGCGGTCGTCCGATGCCCTCAGCAGCCCGTCGCTGCTGGTCAGCAGCACGTTGTGGCAGCCGGGCAGGTCGTTGCGCAGCTGGGTCATCAGCCAGGCCAGGTCGGGGGTGCTCATGCGGAGGTCTCCGGTGTGTCGGTGAAGGGGGCAGAGGGGGGTACGGGCCGCACGGCAGCACGCCAGGCGCCCATGCGCTGGGCGGTGTCCGGCCGCAGCGGGACTTCGGCGGCGGGGGTGGCCTGCGGGCGCGGCGGGGGGTTCGTGGCGCCCCGCTTGCGGACCGGCAGCCGCCGGCCGGAGCTGGAAGGGGGCGGGTGCGACGCTGCGTGCGAGCGTTCGTCGGCGGGCGGCAGCGGGAGGGGGCGGCTGGTGTGTTCGGATGCGGCGGGAAGCTGCTGCGGCGGTGCGGCAGGCGGCGACGGACGGTCCGAGGGCACGGCCGTCACCCATTCCCAGGGGATGAGGACGCTGGCCTCGGTCCCGCCCAGCCGGTGCGAGATGCCGAAGGCGATCCTCATGCCGAAGCGGTCGGCGGACTTGCGGGCGCTGGCCAGCCCGAGCTGGGCTCCCGACAGCTCGGCGAAGGTGCGCGGGCAGCGGTCCAGGTCCACCGTGCGCGCCACCCGCTCCCGTGTCTCGGGAGGCAAACCCAGCCCGCTGTCCTCGACGCGGATGGACAGCCCGGCGGCGAGAGGTATGACGCTCACACTGACCTGCGTATTCGGGGGGCTGTACTGCAGAGCGTTCTCGATCAGCGCAGACGTGGTGTGAACGGCGGCGTTGACCGCTCGGGCGTGCACCGCGTGCCGGGCGTCCTGGGGGATCGACCACCGCACCCGCTGGTGGCCCTCGTTCTGCCCGACCGCAGCCCGCACGATCCGCTCCACCTCAATGGGACGGGGCCACCGGCGGCCGACGGTGCGGGCATCGGTCAAGGCGAGCAGGGCCTGGCTGTGGCGTCCCAGCCGCGACAAACGGGCATCGAGCGCATTGAAATCCGCAAGCACGTCCGCGCAGCTGATCACTTCGAGCCGGCCATCCTGATACGGCCGCGCCCGGTCAGAGAGCAGGGCGAGCAGCGCGGTCACGGCGGTCTGCACCCGGGTGGCACAAGTACGCAGCACGTCCACGGCCCCATCACGCTCACGCCGCTCCCGGCACACCGCCGTGACCACCGCCTCGACCAGATCCCGCACCTCCTGGTCCTCGGCCAGCGCACGCTCGGCACCGAGCCGCTCCATGATGGTCCGGGCGGACTCGCGCTGCTCCAGACGCTGAAGCACCTCGGGAAGCAGCCGGGCACCGAGCCAGCGGACCTCATCCCGAACCCGGGCCACCTCTCCTTGCCGCCGGGCGGCCCGGGCGCACGCCTCCCGACGCTCGCGCGATATCCGGGCCACCCGGCGCTCCATCACGACGACCAGCACGACGACCACAGCCCCCGCCACCGCGGCGCACCAGGCCACGGCCTCCCGCGCCGCCGGCGGCGCGGAAAGCACGTCTGTCCCTCCGGCCAGCAGGACCAGGGCGAGGGCGGTGAGCGCCCGGAAAGGGACGGTGGTGTGCGGCGCCCGATGGCGCGCGGAGGGCGCACCGGTAGCCGTCGTCGGGACAGGGACAGGCATGACAACCTCACGGACGAACTGAGATGAGCACGAGCGACGAACAGCGGTACTGCGGGCGTTACCAGGCAGGGGGTCTGCCTGTTGCGAGGGCCGGACGGCGCTCAAAGTGGCTCGCCGGGGGCCGGTGCCCTCCCTCGTGCCGCCCACGCCGGGCCAGGTAGGCGTCGTGCAACGCCCGGCTGTCGGTGGTGGTGCTGTTTCCTCGACCGGGGTCCAGCCACAGCCGGTGGCAGCGGGATCCGGCGGGAGCGGTCGCGCAGCGCATCAGGGGGCTGCACACCGATTGCGGCGCGTGCCATCGGTCGGCGGCCTGCGCCGGCACGGGCACCAGCACCTGGTGGTGGACCAGACAGCACAGCACAGGCCCGACACGGTGGTGGAACGCGAGCAGGTCCTCAACTGCCTGCAGCCCTATTCGCAAGCCGAGCTGGACCGTGGCCGGGGGTAACTCCGGCGTGCGGTGCACTGCCGCGGCCCGATCGTCGAAGCGGACGAACCAGGGCAACGTGGTGGTGGCGGCTGACATGAAGTCTCTCCGGTACAGAGGCCGCGGCCCGGCCAGCCGGGCCGCGGACAAGATGAGTGGTGCCAGAAACAGAAGGGGTGCGGGTCAGGTGCCGGGCGGCCCGCCGCTGTGCGCACGGTGCTCGGTGGGAGCTGTCCGACCGGCCCGCGCGCCGGCGGCCTCACCCATCCCCGCGCCGCTTCCCGCCAGCTCCGCCAGAGCGTCCTCCAGCCGGTCGAACAGCGGGAAGATGCTGGTCATACCCGTCTGGCGCACCAGTTTGCGGATGTGGCTGCCGGGATCGGCGTCCACGATGCGCACGCCGTGGCCCGTCGGGCGCAGGCGCTTGTGGACGAAGACGAAGGCACCGAGGGCGGTCTCATCGACGTAGCCGATGTCCACCAAGACGATGACCATGTCGCCGCAGCCGCCGGCCACCAGGTCCCGCAGCCGGTCCCGGAAGACGGGAGCGTTGTACAGATCCAGCCCTCCGCGTATCCCGGTGAAGGTGACCACCGTGCACTCCGGGCGGCAGGCGTACGACATCCGGACACCGTCGACGGCGATCGCCGGGGTACCGTCGGCGTCAAGGAACTCCCTCGGCGAGGTCCGTTCCACGGGTTTCTCCGTAAGTTGTTGTGCGGCCCGGGAGGGCCGGATGTGGCTGACGGGTTCTTGCCAGTTGTGGCTCCCGAGGAGTGGCCGTCCGGCTCTCCGGGGCGCCCTGGCTGCTGATTGAGATGTGCGCGCTGTGTGCGGTCGCTGATTACGGAGATGACAGCGGGGTGTTCCTCGGGCCGACGGCATGCCGTGTGGGACGAGGAGGGGCACGTGAGCAAGCGGAAAGAGCAGGTCTGGGCTGGTGTCGATGCCGGTAAGGGCCACCACTGGGCGGCTGTGGTCGACGAGACCGGCAACCTGCACCGGCCCAAGCGCTACAGCCGCCGCCTGCGACGGGTCTTCTACATGTCCGCGCAGACCAGCATCATCCGCGAAGGACCGAACCGGGACTTCTACCTCAAGAAACGCAGCGAGGGCTGCAAGCACGTCCAGGCCGTCATCGCCCTGGCCCGTCGACGAGCGAGCGTGTTGTGGGCGCTGCTGCGTGACGGACGGATCTTCACCTCCGCCCCGCCGGTCACGCAGGCGGCTTGACTTCGTCATTGAGACTCCTCGGTCCGTCGCTGGCAGGCGGTAGAAACGCTCATCAGGGCAGGCGCGCGGCCACGGCCTCGGCGAGCCGCAGAGCCTGAGCAGGCTCCAGAACGCCGAGGTCCAGCCCGGTCGCCTGACCGCAATGCCCGCAGCTCGCGTCCGACGACGCGGCGAGCCGCAGTAAGCGCTGTGGCAGGTCCCCGAGCTGGTCTTCGTTCTCCGAAACGGCGTCGGTGGCGGCTTCCAGGAGCGCCAGCAGCCGGCCCGCTAGGTCTGCCCGGATGCGGCCCAGCACCACCCGGCTGGCCGGGACCTCCCAGGAGCCGTCGACCGTGACACAGGGCTGCTCCAGTCCGGCGGCGCGCAGCACGGTGCGCAGACGGTGCGCGGCGGCGTACACCGGCGGCAGATGCTTCACGACGACTTCGGCCAGGCGGACGGCGTCCTGCACGCTGCTCGGGCGCACCACCGTGCGCCAGGCACCGTCCGGCCCGTCGAGAGCGATGATGTGCGCGACGACGCCGCGCCGCATCAGCGCCTGGCGCAGAATCTCGGCGGCCTGCTCCTTTCGGAGGGGCGACAAGTTCACGCTGGCGAAGGGCAGTCCCGAATACCTCAAGCGCGCCGTGATCTCCAAGGCCGGTGCCCCCGGGCCGGGGGGCTCCACCGTGGCGCCAGCGGCTTCCAGCGCCGCGACGACGGCCTGGCGCGGGTCTTGCCGGTGTGCCGGGCCCGCCACACCGGGCGGCGCGGGGATGTCCGTGGTCATGTGGTCGGCTTCCCGGATAGAAGGGGAGGGGCAAGTGGGGTGTGGGTCTCGAACGAGCATCGAGCACCGGCTCCCGCCGCGTCGTGCCGCGGGCTGAACCACAGGCGCCGGGGCCCGGACCGGTCTGGCAGGTGCAACCAGCTGCACCGGGCGGCGTCAGCGGGGCGGGGCGGCTCCTGCCGTGGGACTGCTGGATCATCAGGCCGCAGCGCAGACAACAGGAGGAGGTGAAACCGCCACGACGGGTACCGCCGACTGGCACGGCCAGCGTCGCATCCCTGTGGATGTGCAGGGCCAGGCTGCGGCGCAGGAGCGCCGGGTCGGCCAGCCGGTGCTGGAAGTAGGTGTAGTCCAGGGCTTGGGCCACCGGTACGACCCTCACCTTCAGGGGCTGCGACGATACGTCGAGTTCACGCCCGAGCGGTCGCTCAAGCCCCCGGCGCTGATGTGGCGTAACCGATGCCTTCGGCCCGGTCGGGCTCGGTGTCGAGGGGGGCCGCCCCGAGGAGAAGTCGAGCATTACGCGCTCCGCCTCCCGCTGCGTGCGACAGCGGTGGGAGCCGGGATTCTCCACAAGATCGCCTTGCCGGAAGACCCAGCGTGCACGTCCAGCCGCCCATGGTGCTCGTTCGCGAAGGACGCCACGATGCACAGCCCTCGTCCGCTCACAGCGTCCACGTTGGGAGGGGAAGAGGCGAGGACGGGCCTCTTGCTCGACTGGTCTGTCACCGTAATGCGGAGTTGGTGCTCAGAGGCGAGGTAGCCGATGTCAACGCTCACCCGCCCGTCTCCGTGCCGCAGGGCGTTGCTTCCCAGCTCAGCGATCACCCACTGCACCGCATCGATCAGATCGGTGGATGCCGGCCAGCGCTCCTGGACGAAGAGGCGGCCGGCCTCGCGAGCAACCGCTACGAGCTGGAAATGCTCGTCGGTGAGCTTTTCCCCGAGCTCACGGATCACCAGCTCCATCGAGGCGTCTTTCATCTCGGGCCGTCTTTCCGGAGCACGGACGCCGGACAGCGACTCCCGGAGCTGGGCGCGGCGGCGGATACCTTGCCCGGGAATACGCCGGGCGGGGCCGGGGGCACAGGAGATCAGCCCAACCAGCGGGGTGATGGACGCGTCGGCGAGCGTAAGGCGCCGGACACGGTCGGCAACGGTGCGGCGGCTTGCGCTCATGACGCTGACTCCTCGGCACTGGGGAACAGCAGGTGACCGAGGTTGGCGTGCAGTTTCTCCGCGAGCTCCGCCGTTATGACGAGAAGGGCATCACCGACAGGCTCACGTCCTCGCGTCAGCCCGAGGGGGATCGCGATGCGTCCGGCGTGCGTGTGCTGCACTCGCGCGTCGGGGGGCAGATCGACCCGTAAACCGTCGAGAGCACGGCGATGGTCCAGTGCTTGACGTTCCGTCATGCACTGGACCATAGGAGGGACTTGACGTGCGCCCCCTTACTCAGATGCAACCCTGACCGGCAGTAAGGGTTGTTTGATCATGAAGCCGCGGCCACTCCGATGTGCTGGGCGATGTCGCGCAGCTCCTGGCGGAACGTGGGCCGCTCTCGCTTGAGCAGATCTGTGACGGCTACGCGGACCAGCGGTGAGAAGGCGGTCTCTTCGGGGGACTGCTTCTTGAGCTTGCCCAGGATGTGCACGGTCGCGTAGTCGTCCCGCTGGATGCGGTTGCAGTTCATCAGTTCGATGTTGTACCGCGTTTGGCGTTCCAGCGGCATGTCCGTCGGGACGTTCACCTGATCTGCCAGGCGCAGGGCCTCGCTGGTGTCGCCTTCTTCCGCGGTCAGGTGGACGCCGTGCATCGCGACGTTGGTCGGGCCGAAGCAGGTGTGCCAGTGGTTGTGGTCTGCCCCGAGCCTCTCGGCGATCCGCTCGGCATTGCGGAACAGGTCCCAGGCGACCGGGCGGTCGGTAGCTCGCACGGCGGCGACAGCGCCTTGAAGGTGCAGGGCCCCGTACGCCGACACGTGTTCCTTGGTCGCCTCCTCGCCGGGGTGGCAGCGGTCGATGGCCTGACGGGCCAGCTCGACGCTGTCCTCGACGTCGCCGGCGGATGTCAGCACGCACGAGAGATTCCAGGCTGCTGCGGCGAGAAGTGCCGGGTCGTTGGCGTCCTCGGCCACCGACAGCCCGCGGTCGGCGGCGATACGGGCCAGCGTGGGTTCGCCCACGCGCCGCAGCCAGATCTGGTGGAGCCCGTAGAGGCTGACGAGGAACCGGAGCGCCTGCCTCTCCTCCTCGTCGTTCCCGGCGTCACGCAGCGCCGCGTGCGCCGTGCGCAGCAGCCTCGGCAGACGCTTCCCCACCTGGGTGTACCGGTCTTTCGTCTGCTTCTCGTACACGCTCCACACATCGCGCACATCGTCAGCCACGGCGCTCACATCCGCCGCACCGATCGAGTCGGACAGAAGGGAGGCCGGCAAAGAGAGTGTGCGCCGGACCTCGGGGACCTGCGGGTGTTCCTGGGCCGTGCCTGTCGTGGTCCCGGACACGAAGCCGCCCGTCAGGTCCGCGAGGTTTTTGATGTGGAGGACCTCGCAGATGTTGATCAGCATGGAGAAGCTGTCGATCGGGATCTGGTCGTGCTCGACTTTCCATGCCCAGTTCTCGGTGCGGCCCACCAGCTGGGCGAACGCGTTCTGCGACAGCCCTGCCCTCTCCCGGAAGTATTTGATGCGCTGGCCGAGCGTGAACTTCACTGTTTCCGGCATCGGTTGACCTCTCGTCGCGTCGTCCGGGGTGCTCTTTGAGCGTATGCCCGCCTGGCACCCGAGGCGTAATACTGGAGTCCCTCACGTGTGAGAGGTACAGCGGTCTCCCTACGCGCGGCGCGCAGCGGGAGGCCGCTTTACGCCTTACGTTACGCAAGGAGCTGCTTTGTCCTATCGCGGATTGATTCTCGACTTCGGTGGCGTCCTCACGACGCGGATGCGGTTCAATGGCATCGCGTTCGAGAAGTCGGAAGGGCTTTCCCCTGGTGCCTACTTCCACGCCCTCGAAGAGCACCCGGACGGGATACAGGTCTACGCAGACCTCGAAGTGGGCCGGGCGACGCAGGAGGACTGGAACCAGGTGATCGGCGGCATCCTCGGCATCGACCCGACTGACCTGATGCGCCGGGCCCTCGCCAATCTGCGGCCCGAGCCGGCCATCGTCAGTGCAGCTCAGAAGGCACGTGAAGCCGGGATCAAGGTCGCCATGCTCTCCAACAGCTTCGGCCGACGCCCCTTCAACCCGTATGAGGCACTGGGGATGCACGAGGGCTTCGACGCCGTGATCTTGTCGGAGGTCGAGGGAGTGAGGAAGCCGTCCCCGGCCATCTACCAGCGAACACTCGATGCTCTCGGGCTCACCGGACCGGAGTGCGTCTTCGTAGACGACCACGCCCAGAACCTCCCCCCGGCCGAAGCGCTGGGCATCCGCACCATCCACCACACCGATGCCTCCGCCACGGCCGCGCGGTTGGACGAAACACTCACGCAGTGTGCTGTGTAACCCCGTAGTGCGCCCACCAGTAAGCTCTGGCCCGTCCACCGGGACCTGGTCTCTGGTCGCCGAGGTGCCTCCGCTTGGCCACGGCCCCTGGCAGGACGGGTCACGACTCGGTAGTGAGCGCCTGGACCGTGCCGCATGTGTCAGAGAGGTCGGATAGCACCACGTGCGCCCCGGCCTCACGCAGGTCATCGGCGCTACTCCGCCCGGTTGCGACGCCTACGGTGCGAACACCAGCACTGAGTCCGGCTGCCACATCCGCCGGGGTATCGCCGATGAAGACGGCATCAGCAGGCTGGCGCTCCGAGCGCTCCAGCGCGATCGACACCAGCTCGGTGCGTTCCTCAGCATCTTCCGCGTAGGCGCCGGCGGCCAGGTCGAGGTATTGGTCAAGACCGAAAGTGGTGACCTTCACCTCTGCTGCGACCCGGATGTTGCCGGTCACCACGGTCTGTTTGTGGCCACGAGCGGCCAGCTCGGCAAGGACCCGAGCAGCGCCGTCCAGGACGCACCCTCGCTCTCGCAGTTCGACTGCGTGCCGCCTGTGCCCTTCGCCGAGCGTCTGCGCGAACGCCTCGAAAGCAGCACAGCTGGTGACCAGGCCGTGCAGCTTTGCCGTCCCACGGAAGATCACCGGCTGGGTGAGACCGTCGATCCTCACCTGTCCCTTCATCTCCATGCCGGTGACCTCGCGGAATGCCTGCGCCCACAGGGCTCGTCCAACGCCGCGCGTGGACACGAGGGTGTGGTCGATGTCCCAGAGCACAATCCGTGCCATCTGTGCCTCCTCAGCAGTTGGGCGGGGGGGGGCAGAGCAGCGCCGGTTTGCTGGGCCTGGCGGCTGATCTGCGATAGGTGTCCGGGGTCATGCGGTGTGCGCGGGCCTGGGCCGGATGCCGAGGTGGTCCCACAGCTCCGGTGCCATGAGGTCGGGAACGCGCAGGTGGGCGTCGAAGCGGAGATCGGGGGCGGACGGGACGGCGATCAGATGCAGGCCAGCCGCGAGGGCAGCTGCGGCTCCGGTGGGGGAGTCCTCAAAGGCGATCGTACGGTGGGGGGCGGCGCCAATGGCAGCGCAGGCGTCGAGGTAGACATCGGGGGCAGGCTTGGGGCGGGCGGCGGTGTCACTGCCGCGAATGGCATCGAAGGCCGCGAGGTCGAAGTGCTCTTCCAGGTAGGCGCGGACGATCGGTGCGGGGGTGTTGGAGGCGACGGCCAGCGGCCGGGTGCCGGCGAGGGCGTGGACGAGGTCGACGGCGCCGGGCATCGGGGCGTGCCCGGCGCCCAGGTTGTTCTGGACGAGGTTGTACAGCTGCTGGCCGAGGACGTGCGCAGGTGCGGGGTGGTCGAGGAGGTCGGCGAGGCGGTGGCCGAGGGGGACGAGCTGGAGTCCGACGAGGCTGTGCCGGTCGGCGCGGGCCAGGCGGCGCTCGTAGTGGGCGAAGAGGGCTTCGTAGGCGCGGTCCCAGGCGCCTTGGGTGTTGACCAGGAGTCCGTCGCAGTCGAAGACGACGGCAGCGTGCGGGGCTCGCTGTTCCGGCAGGCTGATCAGGCTCATGCGCTGGTGTCCTTCCCGGTGGTGGGCGGGTGGTTCAGCGGGGTGTCGTCGCGACGGCGCAGGCCAGCAGGGGACACCCGGGGTCGTCCTGGTCCAGGGCTCCGGGGGTGAGTTCTTCGGCCGCGTAGCCCAGGAGCATCGCCAGGCAGGTGGTGAGGTTGCCGGCTCCGGTCACGGTGGCCTCGCCCTCCCATGTGGACAGCAACCGCACCAGGCCGGGCGGGGTCAGGCGCCAGTAGTCGCTGCCGGGAGTGCTCAGGGAGAGCCGGCCGACGGTGGGGACGGTCAGCAGCAGGGCGCCGCCGGGGGCGAGCGCGCGGTAGCAGTTGTCCAGCGCGGTCTCGGGGTAGGCCAGGAGCTGGAGAGAGTGGGTGAGCACGATCGCGTCGAAGGTGCCGTCCGGCAAACAGCCGGGGACGGTGAGGTCGGCGTGCAGGGTGGCATGCTCGTTGGCAGGGTCGATGTCGATGACCGTGGTCGTTGTCACGCCGGTGCCGAAGGCGCGCAGGTAGCCGTCGTCCTTCACCTCGGCGGCATGGCCGCGGATCAGGTGGGCGTGCTGGGCGAGGAACCGGGCGATGAAGTACCGGTCGACGGGGGTGCCGCGGTCGTAGCCGTAGAAGCTGCTGACGGGCGTGGCCGGCAAGGTGACCGCGGCGGTGGGGTGTGTCATCGGAGGCGTCCTTCGGTGTCGAGGGTGTGGAGCTGGGTGAGGGCATGGTCGAGGTCCGCGTGCAGGCGCGGGATGCGGCGCCGCCGGGACGGGGCGGGGGCCCACCGCTGGTGGGAGACGAGCTCACGGCCGGCGTACAGGGTCGCGGCGGTCCAAAACGCCGCGCGGGCGGCATCCGATTGGCCGGCGGCGTCGAGGCTGATGCGGCGGTTGGCCGGGTGGTCGCCGAGCAGGACCCACAGCACCGCGTGGTCGTAGCCGGGCAGCCGACGGGCGAGGAATTCCAGGTCCACCAGGGCCGGCAGGCCGCCGCCCGGCACGGCGAGGGCGTTGCCGGGGTGCCCGTCACCGAATTCGAGACGCAGAGGCAGCCGCTGCCGGGCGAACGCGAAGGCACGGGTGGCCGTGGCCAGGTGCGCGGGGGTCAGGAGGGTGAGTTCGGCGAGCTGGGCGGGGTAGTCACTGTCGTCCGGCCACACGCCGTCCGGCCGCCAGGCGTGCACCGCATCGAGCGCGCTCAGCAGCGCGGCGAGCGCGGACGCCGGCAGCGGCGTGCGGGGGTAGCGGTGGGCGGCGAGCGGCACGCCCGGCAGGCGCGAGATGACCAGCACGGGGGCGTCTTCGTCGGCGCCGAGGAGCTCCGGCACCGTCACAGGGGGACGGCGGGTGCGCAGCAGCCGGTATATGCCGATTTCGTGCCGGGCCCGCTCAAGCCAGAACGGGCGCCGGTCCGTCGGCACTTTCGCAAAGGCGGCACGGTGGCCGACGGCGCCTGGCACCAGTAGGGACGTCTCGGTCGCCAGCGGGGCACCGGCGGGTGTGAAGCCGGGCGTACAGGCGCGGGCCTGCGCCACGGCGAGCGCTGCGGCGGACAGAGCCGGGGCGGTGGTCACGAATACCTCCCCGTGCTCTGCGGAACCGGCAGTGCCCAGCACTCGGCGGCCGGCGAGGGCAGGTGGTGAAGGAAGTCGAGCGCCTGATGCAGGAGCTGCGGCAGCGGACGGGTGGCGTCCAGGCGCAGTACCCGGCCGGGCAGGCGGGCGAGCGCCGCGGTGTAGTAGCCGGCCATCGCCGCCCGTACGGGCGGAGCGATCAGATGCGGCGGCAGCGGTCCACGGGCGAGCAGCCGCTCGCGGGCGACCGGCTCGGGCACCGTCAGGTGCAGCACAGCGTCCGGCACGGGGGCCTTGTCGAAAAGGCGGGCCGCATACGCCCCGTCGGCCGGGACGCCCCATGCGCGCATCCCCGCTTCGTGGGCGGCAAGGGACAACGGGCACCGGTCGAAGACCACCATGCGGTGCCGCTCGGCCGTCAGCTGCCGCCCGTGCTCGACGGCGGCGAGATGCTCCAGAGCCGTGTGGACCGCTGTCGCGTCGGCGGGTGGCCACGGCGGCAGGGGCGCCAGATCGGCGTACTCGGGGATCAGGCGCGCGCCCAGGTGCGGGGCGAGGGCGGCAGCCAGGGTGGACTTCCCGGCCAGGCACAGGCCCTCGACCGCCAGCCGCAGCGTCTGGGCGGAGCCGGATCGCTCGATCAGGGAGGGTTTCACCGGAACCTCCGCGTGATCTTGCAGGCACTCGGTACGCTCGGGCGTCCTGGGGCGGGAAAGAGCAGGCGAGACGCATGAGGAGCTAGGGCATGGAGCAGGCAGACCGTACGGATGAGCGGGTCTGCGCCGAGGCTCTGGCCGGCTTCGGCCTTCCGGCGCCGCAGGCGGTGCGGCTGATCCCCGAGGGGCTGATGAACCGCAACTGGGACGTCCGCGTCGGTGGCGCTCGGTACGCGCTCAAGGAAGTCCTCGACGTCGGGCCCGACGCCGCGCGGCGCCAGCACGCGGCCACTCGCGCTTTGGCCGCCGCCGGGCTTCCCGTCCCTGCGCCGCAGGCCACCCCCGGCGGGGACACCCTCGCCGCGGTGGGCGGTCGGCTGTACGCGCTCACGCCCTGGGCATCCGGACAGATGGTGCCCGCCCGCTCCTGGAGCCGGGAGCAGGCCGCCTCGGTCGGTGTGCTGCTCGCCGAGCTGCACACCGCACTCGCCGCCGCCCTTCCCCCCGCACCGGACACGGTGCCGGTGACCGTCACCTCCCCGGCCAAGGCCCTCGCGCGCATCGAGAACTACCGCCGCCAGGCCGCCGCGGGCGGCACCGCCTTCGACGCCCAGGCGCAGCGCGCGCTCGCCGATCGCGGCGTCCTGCTGGACCGGTGGGCCAAGCACCGCCCGCAGGACGGTGAGCGCGGACCGGCCGGATGGACGCATGGTGACTTCCATGATCTGAACCTCCTGTGGGAAGGATCGACGGTCAGTGCGGTGCTGGACTGGGACCGGCTGGGCGTGCGCCCGTATGCGGACGAGGTCGTACGGACCGCCACGCTGCCGCTGGTTTTCGGCGCCGGAGACGAGCACGGCCTCGACCTGGAGCTGGTGGCCGCGTTCGCCGGCGGCTACCGCAAGGCGTGCCATCTGCCTGCCGTGGTGCTGGCGGAGGCCGCTGAGCGGCAGCGCTGGGAGCGGATCTGCGACGTGTGGCAGCTGAAGATGCACTACGACAAGGGCGATCCCTCGTGTGATCATCTGTTCCTGGGGGCCTCGGCGCTGATCGGCTGGTGGTGCCGCAACCGTGAGCTGGTCACCGACGCCCTCACGGGCGGCTGAGCGGCTCTTCGCCGACGGCGGCCACCGCCTCCTGCGCGATCCGCCAGGCTCTTTCCCCGGCGACGGCGGCGCCGCGGGCCAGGCCACGGCGCCAAAGCACGCGCCGCTCCGCCAGGGCCGGGCCGGTGGGCATCATCTTGGAGTGCACGATGCCGCGTACAACGAAGTCGCGGTACGTGCGCAGCGCCCACGCCCGGGCGCCGCGTGCACTGCGAGAGGCGAAGAAGGCGAACAGCGCCCCGGTCTCCTCCTCGAAGAACACCTCCGGGGTGGTGCGGCAGCCGGTGTCCGTACGGGGGACGGCGCAGATGTCGACCAGGTCTCCCAGCAGCCGCCCGCAGCCGGGCACCGGCCGCTCGCGCTCGGCGTCCGGGTAGCGGCCCACGGCGCCGAACTTCAAGTGCGCCGAGCCCAGCCGCGGGTCCGGCGTGAAGTACAGCGTGTGCCCGGCGCCGGTGAGATCGGCCGAGAGCGTCATCTGGTCCGCGTACGAGGTGGCCCAAACGCTCTGGTCGGCCCACCCGCCGACGTCGGCGAGCGCCTGTCGGTCCAGCAGCAGCACCCCGCCGACCAGGTCCACCCGCAGCGGCTCCAGCAGCCCGCCGACGCCGGGCAGCCGGCGGGGCGGCAGGTGGCCGGTGGGCCAGCAGTCGAAGTGCGTGGAGAATCGGGCGCGTTCCACGTCCAGCCGTCCGATGGTGGCCGTGGGGGCGGCCTCGGTAGGGGCGAGGGCGCGGTAGTAGACCGGCAGCATCAGGGCGGCCGCGCGCGCGTC
Organism: Streptomyces sp. NPDC033221; assembly: GCF_055577005.1. Classification (NCBI taxonomy): domain Bacteria; kingdom Bacillati; phylum Actinomycetota; class Actinomycetes; order Kitasatosporales; family Streptomycetaceae; genus Streptomyces; species Streptomyces sp. NPDC033221. The sequence goes on from NZ_JBVIQN010000032.1 coordinate 35,025, forward strand.
TCGGCGCCGGGCGGCGGCCATGGTGGCGTTCGCCCCGGCGGCCCACAGCGGCGGCATCACGCAGTCGTCGTCCGCATACAGCAGCCACCGGCACCGGGCCACCGCGGCACCGGCCGTCCGCGCCGCCGCCGGCCCCCGGTGCCCGTCCAGCCGAACCGTCCGCACCGGCACCGGGCCGGGCAGACGTGCGTAGCGGGCGAGCACTGCGCCGGTGTGGTCGCTGGATCCGTCGTCGACGACGACGATCTCCGCCAGCGCCGTACCGGCCTGGTCCCGCAAGGAGTCCAGCGCCCAGCCGAGCGGGTTGTCTCCGCCGCGGGGACCGTCGGGGTCGAAGGGGCACCGGTTGTAGGTGGCCAGCATCGCTGAGGCGGGGCCGAGGGCGGGCGGTGCGTTCTCCAGCACCCGCGCCAGCAGTTCCTCCTCCGTACGGAGCGTGTCCAGGACACTCGTGAGGGCCGTCTTGTCCGAGGTGGTGTGCATCGCCCGGCCCCCTTTCACCGTTCGGTCTTGGCGTGACAGGTGGTGTGCCTGGTCAGGCGGCACCAGGCGGCGCGGGCGAGGCAGTGCCAGGGCCCGGCGGAGAACAGCAGCGCCGCCGGCACCATCCCCGCCCCGGCCCGCCACCGGGGTGCGCTGCCACTGGCGGGCTCGCGGGCGGCCAGGGCCCGGGCGGGCAGCCCCAGGTAGGTGCCCAGCGCGAGCGCCGAAACGCATCCGGCGGTCACGGTCGAGCGAGGCGACCCTCCGGCACGGCGGTGCAGCATCGGCAGCGCGAGCGTGGCGGCCACAGCCGGAGACTGGCCCAGCCACAGCGCTCCGCGCCCCAGGCCGGCCGCGGCCAGCCGCCACCGCACGGCCGGGGTGCCCAGGCCGCGGGCGGCGGCCAGGCGGGCCATGGCCGGGTACTGGGCGTAGGACCAGAACCACTGCGACTGCTGCCGGACCAAGGCGAGCGGGCTGGTGGGGGCATCGCCGATCTCCAGTACCGGCAGCGGGTCGATCGGCACGCCGGCGGCGCAGGCGACAAAGCCCAGCGCCAGGTCCTCGTTCATCGTCTCGGTCGGCAGCCCGCCCCACGCCGCCCACACATCGCCGCGTACGAACAGGCCGTGCCCGACGCAGTGCGCCAGCACCGGTCGGTGACCGGCGCGGGCGGCGGCAGCCTGGCGGCGCAGCCGCGGGATCTCCCGCGCCAGCGTCCACCGCGACTGCAGCCACGCCGCGCCAACCGCCGTCGCCCCCGCCAGGCCGCGCGGCATCTCCGCGAAGTTGCCGGTGAACAGGGCGGACTGCTGCACGATGCAGGTCTGCGGATCGGCGGCGCGGGCCGCGACCGCGGCCACAGTGTCCGGGTGCGGGCGGGAGTCGGCGTTGTACAGTCCGATCCACCACCGGCGGCGCTCCTCCGGCTCCAGCTCGGCCAGGACGCGGTCGGCGGCGTAGTTGACCTGGTGCGCCATCGCCCCCTGCGAGTGCGGGTAGTGCAGGTGCCGCACGTCCACGCCCCGGCCGCGGGCCTGTGCGCACAACGCGTCGGCCAGCTCGGCGGTCGTCGGCAACGCGTCGAGCGCCTGGCGCGCCCGCTCGGCGCACTGGGCGTACGGACGACCGGAGCACCGGTCGACCAGTGCCAGGAGCTGATCGCGCGGCAGCAGGCCCGCGAACCGGGAGGCCACCCGTCCCGGCGAGACGCCGGTGGCCACCGCGTGCGCGAGGTCCGACAGGTGCCGCTCGTGCCCGGCGCGCTCGGCCTCCTCCCGCGCGGTGGTCACCACCAGCAGCACTGTGCCGGGCCGGGCCGCCGCCGTCTTCTCGAAGTGGTCCAGCGCCTCCCCGATGATCGTTTGTTCGCGCAGCAGCGGCAGCACCAGCACGAACCGAGTCCCGCTCGCGTCGGCCCGTGCCGTGATCCCCGCGGGGGACACGGCGGTCAGCCAGGCCAGCGACTGCGCCGTACGAACCGCCCCGCCTGCACCCCGCACCGTCACCGCCGCCGCACCGGCCCACGCCAGCACCGCGGCCGTGCGCGCAGCCGGGCCGCTCACCACGCCACCGCCCGCGCATCCAAGCGCAGCACCGCGAACGCCTCCCGACACCCGCCGGTGGTCGCCGCACCTCGCCACCGGGCCAGGGCCAACGCTCCCGAGCCGGTGTGCTCGGCCTGGCCCGGACCCTTGTGCTGCGAGCCGTAACAGGCCAGCGCCCGCTCTTTGCGCTCGGCTGCCGGGCCGAGGTCGACCAGCAGCGCCGGCCGCGCCACCGGCTCCCACACCTCGTACCCCAGCACGGTCGGCACCCAGTGCGCCTCCCCGCAGTCGGCGTAGTTCCGACTCCCGGACATCTCCAGGACCCGCCAGACCAACAGATACGCCTGCCGGTGGTCGAAAGAACCGTCGCCGGGGTGCGGCAGGAAGACCACCATGGGCCGTACCCGGCGCACCAGCTTCAGCACCGCCCGGAACTGCCCGGCGTCCGTGGGGTCGAGGCCGCCGTCGGGCAGGTGCAGGAAGTGCAGGTCCTGCTCGTGCACGCCTAGCACCCCGGCCGCCTGCCGCGCCTCGCCCTCCCGCAGTACCACGGCCTCCTGCTGGCCGGCGCCGGATACGCCGTGCTCGCCGGAGCTGAGGTGGGCGATCTGCACGCGACGGCCCTCTTCCGTGTGGCGCACGGTGCTGCCGCCGCATCCGAGGACTTCGTCGTCGGGGTGGGGCGCGAAGATGAGTATGGACATGGGACCTCCGAACGCTCGGCGTCCGCCGTCCCGGTGAAGGCCGGGCGGCTCTCGTCCTTGCCTGCACAGCGTGCGAGTCCGGCGGCGCACAGTGCCATCCCGGCGGCCTATAGGACGCCCCGATACGCCCCCGCACGCCCCCTGGCGAGGCGTCACCCCGGCTCTACGCTGAACGGGCTGGCTCGTGACTCACCCCTCGAAGGGGGACACTATGCGGCTCAGCGACGACACCGCCCAGCACATCGAGGTCCCGGATGGCCTGTGGGAGCGGGAAGACGCCCGGCGGGTGCTCTGGGACCGCGACATCGGCGCCCTGTTGAGGTTCGTCCGCCGGCATACCGGCGCCAGCCAGACCCGGCTCGGCTCCTTGATCGGACTCGCTCAGTCCGATGTCTCCGACATCGAGCGGGGCCTGCGCCAAGTGCAAAGTCTCAGCGTGCTCATCCGCATCGCCGAGGGCCTGCACATACCGCTCGCTCTGCTCGGCCTCAGCGATTCACCCGCCACGGTGATGAGTTCGCACCCCAAGACGCCGGACGAGGAGACTAGGCTGACGCCGGCAGCCCAGGCCCAGGAGGACGATGTGCGACGCCGCACCATGATGGCCAGTGCGCTGGGGATCGGCGCCTCGCTGATGACCGGAACAGCCGCAGCCATCCCTGAAGACCCGGCCGCCGCCCTCGAACACGCGCTGCTGAACCCGCCGAACGCGCGGCCCGCCCCTTACGAGCAGCTCGTCGCCGCGCTTGCCGCCGCCCGCGACGACTTCGCAGCAGCGCACTACGCTGCCCTGGGGCAGATGCTTCCTCCGCTGATCGCCGCCGCCGAAGCCACCCGGGATGCGGCCACCGGCCGCGCGCGCGAACGCGCCCAGATCCTCGTCGCCCGTGCGTACGTTCTGGCCACCGAACTGGCCGTCAAACAGCACGCCGACTCCGCCTGGGCCACCTCCGTCCTCGCCCTGCGCGCCGCCCGCGCCAGCGGCGACCCCGTCCCGATCGCCGAGGCAGCACGGGTCACGGCCATCACCATGCGCCGGGCCGGCCGTAGCCCCGCCGCCGTCGACTTCCTGACCAACACCGCGACCTCCCTCGGCGCCGAACGCGGCACCCCCGCCCCCGAGGCCCTGGCCGCCCGCACCTGCCTGATGCTCACCGCCGCCTATACCGCTGCCTCCACCAGCCAGCGCGGCACCGCCCTCGACCTCCTCCAAGAGGCCACCGAAACCTCCGCACGCCTCCCCACCGGCCGACCGCTCGGGCTGTTCACCATCCAGGCCAGCCCCGCCGAATGCGCGATGTACTCCATCAGCACCCACAACGCCCTGCACACCCCCGACGAAGGCGTACCTCACGTCACCAGCGTCATCCCCGCACAACTGCCCACCGCCGAACGCCGCGCCCGCTACTTCACCGACACCGCCCGCATGTGGCACCAGATCGGCGACTCCCACCGCGCCTACACCGCACTGCGCGCCGTCGAACGAGAAGCCCCCGAAGAAGCCCGGCGTCCGGCGATCCAGGCCCTGACAGCTGATCTTCTGTACAGCCCTCGCGCTCTCCCCGGGCTCAAGGAGTTCGCACGGCGCACCGGAGCCGTTGCTTCTTAGGCAGTACCGCGGCGCACGCTACCGAAGTTCGAACAGTTCGATCGGTCTACTACCGCCACCCCGCTCCGTTCCAGGCCCGGTTCGCGCACCTGCCTCCACAGCAGCGCGACTCCTCAGCGGCCGAGGCCCGGCACGGCCTCGGAGGACTTTCGAAAGCCGCGGGCTATGCAGTCGACCTGCCGACCAAGTCGAAAGCCGACGGCAACGGCACTGCGCGGGGTGCCGCACCGGCGCGCAACAACGAGGCCGGGACGTCGGGCGCACTCCATCCACCAGCCTCTAGCGTGCACTTGGATAGTGCGCACCGTTCCGGGCCGCTGCATCGTGGCGGGTGATCGGGTCCGGCTTGGCTTACGTTGATCGGGGCCTCAGCGACCATGATGCGAGTGGCACAAGCACGCACCGCTGCCTGGCCGGTGCCGCGGGTAGTGGATGCCCGCAGGGCGGATGGCAGACGGGGCTGACAGCCCATGGGCTTGTCCGAGAGGGATCGGTGCGGCGACAGGCACCCAGGTGATGGTCTTCGCCTCGGTGTCGGCGGTGACGTCGACCAGGTCGACGGTGTCGATGTGTAGGGGTGCGTGACTGGGACGCACGCGGCGTACCCGTCGGTGGATCTGGTGGAAGTGGGTCAGGGCGACCTCGGCGGTGGCGTACGACTCGGTGAGGTGGAGGACGGCGGTGTCATAGGAAGTGGCGTCGGCGCCCAGCACGGCCTCGAAGGCGCGCGTGGTGGCAGCGCGCAGAGCATTCAGGGGCTCGTCGGGGCTGAGATCGAAAATGATCCCCGAGCCGTACGGGAGCGCACTGCCCACCGTGATGGTGAAGGGCTCGATGGAGCGCATCTCCGCGGCCAGGGCCTCGATGAGCGCATGCCGTTCGGCCGCGGAAACCGCCGCGGCGGGCTTCTGGCTCAGCTGGTACAGGGTGATGTGGAACCACAAGTCGCCGACGTGGGCGAGCGGGTCGTCCTTGGTCGCGGTACGGACACCGCGGATGAGGTCGGCGAGGTCCGGGTGACGTCCGAGGTCAACGACCACGTAGGCGTGCAGAAGGGACGGGGTGTCCCCTTCTGCCCATAGGTCTTGCCCCTGCCGGAAGGCGATCGGTTTCATAGCCGATCAACCTACCGAGCCGATGATCAGATGATGTCCTCGTAGTCGGGCAGGATTTCCGTCCGGGTCGGAACCCGGAGCCGGATCTCGGCGTCGGCCGGCACCACCTCGACACCGGCGTCGGCGACCGCAGCGGCGACGTCGCGTACGGCCTCGGAGCCCAGCCTCCAGTCGCGGGTCACGTGCCCGGCCGGGCACGTGATCTGCGTGTCGTCGCCCCGCGCGGTCAGGGTCAGTCCGGTGCGGGCATCGCACTCACGGCAGCTCACCTGCACACGGGAGAAGTACCCTGCTTGGCTGTCGATATAGTCCGCCGTGCCTGCTGCCCGCACCTCGTACTGCGCTTCCATCTACGTCCTTCCCTCACGCGTGTCCTACCCATCCTCATGGTGCGGCACCGGTCTGCGCTACACCCCTTGGGGGACAGATACCCGTAGAATCCCGGATGCGGCCGGTGCCACCCGGACTGAAGGGGAAGCGGCAGCGCCGCAGCCCGTCGCCCCGATACGTCGGCCGCACCCCGTTTGACCTGCAGAAACGTCGCGCGCACGACGGCAGGTCGATGGCGCCCCCGGCAGGACTCGAACCTGCGGCCAAGTGCTTTGAAGGCACCTGCCCGATTCCTCGGCGCCAACGGGCGAACCTGCCGACGGGGAGCTTTGTGACGCTGCAGCCGTGGTGATTCGCCGACGGCAGACACATCGAGTCGGCAACGGACTGGAACAGGGCGGCGAAGCAAGCAAACCTAGAACAGTCCGGAGAAGCGCGGTAATGCCCTGCTGTTTTTGCGTGCACCTAAGCGTTGGGTAGGCGGGGCAACATAGCCGACGATCGCCGGTTAGCCAAACCGGTGATTCCGCGGATCATTGAATCTGTCGCGCGGTTCTCCGTGTGGCTCATTGAGGTATTCCGCCGAGGAGTTCGGAGTTCATAGCTGTGCCTGTCGACGTCATGGACGAAGAATGGCTGCTTTCCGCAGAGCAGATTTGTTCGTTGCTCAAGGCGATCCGTGGAAACATGGGTGGCCATCACTCGGTGTACCCCTTCATGCGCACCGTCGCCGACCTGGCTCTGCGTCCGAGTGAGGCTCACGCTCTGCGAGTGAGTGACGTGGTTCTCTCGGAGGGCGGCGAGGCAAGCTTGACGGCCCGCCATAAGGGGACTGAGCGGAAGGTTCCCCTTCAGCCGCAGATCGTTGAGTTCCTGCGCGAGTGGATCAACGAGGCCGGTCTCCAGGAAGACGAACTGCTGTTCCCGGGCGTGCATGACCGCCCGCTCACGGCTTCCACGTACATGCGGATCTGGGAGCAGGCTCAGGAAGCCGCTCTACCGCGCGACGAGCTGTACACGTGGCGCCTGGGGGAGCCCATCGCCATTCTTCGTGAGTCGTGCCTGGTGATGTGGCTGAAGTTGGGCATCTCACCGGTCACGGTTGCCGAGTGGGCTGGCGTGAGCCCGAAGTGGCTTGCGCTGCGTTACCCGTACTGCTTCCGCACGGAGGAGGCCGAAGTCGGCTCGGAGCACCTGACGAAGGTGACAGCGCTCCCAGGCTCGCTTCCCTCGTGATCCCCGGCCCGGGCTCTGGTTGACGGCCAGAGCCCAGCCGCCACTCAGCTCATCTCTTTCTGCGCCGGTGGTTCCCACTCAAATGCGACGCCGCGTGATCAATGCCCGCCTGGTCGATGACGCGCGGAGCGCGGTCAACTGCTCATGACGGGGCTAGTTGACCGCCTTGGACCGCCGGTGGTCCAGCTGCCGACTCGCTGGGCGCCCATTAACTTCGCCTCGAGGTCTTCTTCATGCCTGCACGCTTGCTGTCCGTCCCCGCCGTCGCCGCGGCCCTGGACGTCGACCGCCGCACCGTCTATCGCTTCATCGCGGCCGGCGACCTGCCTGTTATCGACCTCCGTACTGGACCAGGCCGGTCCCGTGTACGGGTTCCAGCGGCTGGCCTCGATGAGTTCATCAGCCGCCGCACCGTCGCACAGCCGACCGCCCGCCGCTGACCCCGGCCCTCGCGGCCTCCGTCATCACCGAACAAGGAGTAGAACCTGTACCTCCGCAAGCTGAAGTCCGGCAAGTGGCAGGCGACCGTACGCAACCGGACCGGAGACCGGTTCAGCGAGACCTTTCCCCTCAAGGCGCAGGCGCGCGCCTGGGGCACCGAGACGGAAACACAGCTCTCCCGGGGCGCCCTACGCGACCCCCGGGCCAGCGCCACGTCATTCCGTGAATGGCACGACCGCTGGTGGAAGGCGCGCATCGTGGAGCCCACCACCCTGCGTGGCGACGCCTCCAGCATCAAGAACCATGTGCTGCCCTACTGGTCCGACTGGGAGATGCGGGCCATCACCCGCATGGACATCCAAACCTGGATCCGCACCCTGGTCGAAAACGGCACCGGAGCCGCCGCGATCCAGCGGGCCTACAACCTGACGTCGTCCATCATGCGCGCGGCTGTCGACGACGATGTGCTGGCGGTGAGCCCGTGCCGCAGAATCGATCTGCCTCCGGTCGCGGTCAAGCCGCCCCAGTGGTTCACGTTCGACCAGGCCCAGAACATCCTCGACGAACTTCCCACCGAATGGCGGACGATGTGCCTGCTCGGGTTCTACACCGGCCTGCGCTGGGGCGAGCTTTCCGGCCTGCACCGCCACCGCATCGACGAGCGCCGCTCACGGCTGTTCGTGGTGGAGGTCAACACCAAAAGCGGCATCAAGGAGTACCCCAAGAGCTCCAAGAGCCGTCGGGAAGTCCCGCTGCCGCCCCACGTCCTGGAGGCCCTCGCACGTTTCATCCACCGCCTCGACCGTGACGCGCTGGTGTTCACCACCATCACCAAGGGACGTGCCGGACGTCGCCTCGACGACGGCAATTGGCGACGCCAGACCTGGTGGCCGGCCGTCGGCAACGCCTACTACTTCGACACCGACGGCGAACAGCAACCCGTCCCGCTCTACCCGCCGCACTCCATGCGCCACACCTGTGCCTCGTGGCTGGTCCAGCAGGGCGTCTCCCTCTACGAGGTCCAGCACCTCCTCGGCCACGAGAGCTTCCAGACCACACAGCGCTACGCGCACCTGCAGCCGGACGCGCACAAGGCCGTCCTCAGTGCCTGGCAGCGCCTGGAAGCGCCACTGACCATCGCCGCATAAGCGTTTCTCCGTCCCGTCCCGTCCCGGCCCGGCCCCCGGCCCCGCACCCGCGGGCGGGGCGGGGCGGGGCGGAGACAGGTGTACTCGCGCCCGTAGGAGCGGCGAGTAGATCGCCCGCTCGTGGGGTCTCCTCGCGCCTGGCCCAGCTCGCCACCGGCAGCCCCTGGGGCACCTGCACCCCCGCCCTCGGCTCCACGCCCAGCATCGCCTCCAAGGCTCTGACCCGCCTCGGCCCCAGTCTGCAGTTGGCCGCGCCGTGACCCGGCTTCGAAGGCCCCACCGGCCAGATCGCCGACCGCCCGGAGGCCGCCCCCGACCGTACCAACTACGGCCGACGCAGCCGCGCCTTGGCCACCTGGGCCACGCCCAGCCGAGCATGGCCTTATGACGCCGGGCTCGCGTGTTGCGGCTGGCGTATTCCTCGTTGCGGTCGGTTATGAAGTCACCCTGTGTGGTCGCCATGGGCGTATCGGCGGTGGCGACGCGCAGGGGGTAGCCCTGGCCGAGCCGTACGGTCACGCCTTGGTCGAGCATGCCCCGCTCGGTGGGCTCCTGTTTCGGTGCCGGCCACTACCGCGCTATCCCAGACTGCGCGACGACAGCCGCTGTGTGAGCACGTCTGCGACCGGAGGTGTGATCCCCGTCGGTGTCCAGCTGCGGCATACGGGCGGTGATCAGGCTGGGGCACGCCCGCGGTGGGGTGGGCGATCGGACCGCATCGGGTCCATCCCTCCGGACAGGCCCATTCAGGCTTACCAAGATGAGGGGGGCGAGGTGCGGGTGACGACGGAAGGAAGTTGCCCGCTTTCGAGCACCTGCCGCGACAGGGCCAGACCGAAATGCTCACCAATGGCCTGCAGAGCCCTGCGCTTGGCTTCGTGAGGCGATAGTTCCTCGTCGTCGCCGAGCAGGTCTTCGAGGGAGTCTTCCGGCGCGATGGCCCCGACGGCTTCCAGGGCCGGGCGCAGCAGGTCGGGCTGGGCGCCGCTGGGGTAGTAGCCGGCGCCCAGCTCGAAGTGCAGCTGCAGCTCGCCATCGGCGAGGTAGCGGAAGAAGGAGGGCGGGTCGTCCGGCCGCGGGTCGAAGATCAGGATCTCGGCACCGTATCGGGAGACTGCTGGATCGAGAGCCCACCCTTCGCTGCCTCCGGACTCCACGATGAACGACCAATCGCCGCTTTGGCCGAGGCGGCCGACGCAGTAGATCTGTGCAAGGTCGACCAGGGCGGATGCTTCCCGGCCGGAGAGGGCGGCACCGATCTCGACAGGTTCGTGGTCGGATATGCGTTCGGCGAGCTGCTGGGGGCTGAGGCCGCGGGCGCAGGTGATGTAGAGGTCGCGGGCGTTCAGGTGGGTGCCGTGCCAGGCGTCGGCGATCCAGGCAAGATCTTCGGGCACTGCTGGTTCCCTCTGTTCGTGACGTAGAGCGGGTGGGGCACAGCGTAGAACGTGTGCTGTGCCCCGCCGGCGGTCAGTAATCGGTCAGGGTGGCTCTATCGACGTCACACGACAGCAGTTGTCGAAGACCTCGGGAGGCGCTCACCGCGCCCGAATCTCGATGTGGACGAGAACGGGAGGCACCCGCTGGCACTCGGCAACGGCGGGACGACGGCCGCCACCTACGCCCGTAGCCAGCGCTTTTGTCCCGGGCACCGGACGAGCGGCACACGGCGTCTCACCGGTCGGCACCGAGCTGCTGCCCGTAGCCATCGATAGTCGACGCGGGCAGCGCCTCCCGAACTGCCCGAGAAACGCTGCTTCTCGTCATCGACAGAGCCAGTCAGGGCTTGGGAATCGTGCAGGCTACGGTCGCCTTGGATGCGTTGCAGTGCGTGAACTGCGGGAAGTCCACCCAGTACGGGTCCTTGTCCAGCAGCCGGTACTTGCCTGAGAAGCCCGAGCTGAAGGCCCCGCCCATCGAGGTGGAGTTGATCCAGCCCGACATGGCCGAGCGGCCGCATACTTCCTTCCAGGTCGGAGCAGCTTGACGGATGTCGTCGTACAGGTGCCATTCGCCTTGCTTGACGCGGGTGGCATAGGTTTGTGCGCAGTCGTTGCCGGTGTCGACCTCGTTCATGCCGCCGATGCCGGAGGGCATGCCGCCGGAGTTGTAGCTGGACGCGTAGGCGAACTCGTCGCAGGATGCTGTGTCGCCGGTGATGATCTCGGGGACGGCGGTGGCGTCAGGGTTGCCGTAGGTGGCTGCCCAGCCGTCGGGGCAGATCACCTTGCGGTTGTCGTCAGGGTTGCGGCCGGGGGCGTTCTTGTCCTTGGCGGGCAGGAAGAACATCGGCTTGTTGGCGGCCTTGCTGCCGGGGTGGTTGGGCAGCTTGGACTGGATCAGCCACGCGTGCGCGACGGCCGGCGGAGTCTTGGCGAAGTTCATCACCCACGTGGGGATGTACTTGTAGAAGGCGCAGCCCGGCGTGGTGGAGGCGATCGTTTCGCAGCGGATCTGCGCGCCGGCGGCCTGCCAGCGGGTTGCGGCCGGGTTCGCCACCGGCGAGTAGGCCGTGATCTTCGTGGACAGGTCAAGCAGGTCGACGCTGTCTGCCGGAGTCCAGGTGTGATTGACCTTTCCGATCGCGTTGTGTGAGATCGGGTCCGCACCTGTCCACTCCAAAGCGCCGTCCCAAGCCTGCGGGCCGTTCGAGCATTTGTCGGCCGTGAGGCAGTCGAACTGCACGTCGAGCGTGACCGAGACGAATTTCGGGTCGACTTCCACCGGCACGAGGATGAGCTGCTGCGTGAACGTCCCGGCGTTTCCAGAAAGCTTTATCTCCTGGCCGACGGCCCATGAGGCGTTCAGGATCTCCCCGGTGGGCTTGCCGTCCTTCACAACGATGCCTTTGTACTCGTATGTGAAGCCCGATATGCATGCCTCGTACCGCTTGATGTGCGAGCTGTAGCGCTCGCACCAGTCGACCAGATGGGGCAGACTTGAACGCGCCTGCTCGGCGAGCGACTGGCGCGCGCTCTTGCTGACGCCGGGCACGATCCGTGAGCACGGCTGGATCCCGGTCTTCGGGTTGATTTTGCCGCAGTCCCAGTCTGATTGGGGGCTGAGACCGGTGGGCGGTTCTGCCGGGGGCACCGATGTCATGGTCGGCTGAGGGATCTTCTGGGGCTCTTGGAAGTCGTCCTGATTGACGACTGGAGCATTCTTGTTCGGCTCGGGCAGCTTGATGTCCACCGCCCGGCCGCGGGTGTGGAACTTCGCCCAGGACGACCATTGGGTCTCGTACAGGGCACCGTCGTAGGCGCTGGTGCGGAAGGCGTAGGTGGTGTTCGGCTTCAGGTCCCCGTACCTGATGGTGACGTTCGCCGTTCCGCCGGACGCCACGAAGTCGGACACCACCACGCCGTAGGCGGCGGGTTTGCCGGTGTCGGGGTTGGTGAGCTGGACCTGGGTTTTCGGGTTGCCGCTGGCGTCGGTGGTGTAGACCTGGAAGGACAGGTTAGCCGCGTCGCCGTCCGCGTCGGTCACGGTGTTGCGCAGGGTGACGTTAGTGCGGTTGGCCTGCCAGATGCCGGCAGAGTCCTTGGTGAACGTGGGACCGGCCTGGAGATTCTTGCCCGACACCGGTCGGCTGCCCCCGCCTGGAGCGGCAAGCGCGTTGGCTTCCGGTCCCGCTGCGGGAGTCGCCGATGGCGGCGCGGTGATCCCCGGATGCGGATCTACCGTAGTTGAGGTGGCGGAAGCGTTCGTTGGTGTGGCGAAGGGGACGATGGCCAGGAGCGCCACGCCGATGGCGGCGCGAGATATGAAACGGGAGCCAGTCATCCACTGTCTGGTTCTATGCACGAAGACTCGCATCCTTCTCGTAGGATCCTTCAAACCTCTGTGCGAATCGCGCTCAAGGCGAGGATCTTACGGTGGGGACGGGCCGGACCTCAGCAACAGCAGCACGTATTGACCGAAGGTCGTCCGATGCTTGTCCGGTTACCACTGGAACTGAAGTGACTCGAAGTGTAAAGAGCGCAGGGAATCTGGCGGCCGGAGCATGCACACGAAGGGTGGACGCCTCGGAACTGCGCCCGGCAGGGCCGGGTAGAAGGCATCTCTTATGGTGATGAAGGCCCACTCGCCTTAACTGGGCACTTGGACTCGCGCCATTTTGGGGTGGCTTCGCCGGTGAGACGGCGGGTCATGAGGTCGATCATCGCGAGCTGGATCATGGCTTCGGAGTGGTGCGGGTGGGAGCGGCTGCCCGGTGGGCGGGAGACAGGCTCGACGTCGTTGCCGAGCCGGGCGCCGTGGTCGACGGCGGTGGTGCGGTAGCCGGCGTCCACCCACGCCTTGGTCACGCGTGTATGGGCGGCGGAGACCTGGGACAGCAGGGTCACCTCGGCCGCGGTGTCGGACACGCTGGCCGCGGTGCCCAGCACGGCCAGCAGCAGGCCGAGGGGGCGCAGTCGAGCTGGCACCTGCGGCCGATGATCCGTTTGCCCGGATCGAACCCGCGCGAGGCCCGGCCCACGGTCTCCGCGGCCTTGACCGACTGGCTGTGCAAACGGAAGCAGGGCGGTGCTCGACTGCACGCCGTCCGTGGACGCGCATATGGAGCGGCGGGCCGAAATGGAGTTACATCCCCGGCTGGGCCCCGGCCCTGTGTCCGTGGGTGGCCGCGTGTGCACGACCCCGCGGCAGCGTCCTTCGACGAGTAGCAAGTCGGCCTGGCGCAACCCCGCCGGCCCCTGGAGCGCGAAGTCCTCACGGGCATCGATGTCTCAGTGCACTTCCACGCGCACCACGCTGGAACCGTCCCCCGCGCGACAGGGGGCCCGCCTGAGTGGGCCGCCGCCATCGCGGGGCTCGTCGTCTCCAACCTCCTGGTGGGCACTGATAGAGACACGGCCGTCCGCGCCGACAAGGCCATACCTCATCGACTCCGCCCAGACGACTACCTACTGACACATCTCAGTGCAGAACCGCTCACGTCTCGTGGCAGAGTCAACTGCCATCTCCATGGCAGACGACACGGTGTGAAGCGAGGCGGTTTCGAAGGCGTACGGCGGCCGTGACGCTCGTTTGACGCTCCGGACCTTCGGCAACCTGCCTCATGGGCCAAGAAACGGCACCTGACCTGCACCTTTCCTGGCCGTTGGCCGAGGCGACACGATTCCGGTTACGCATCATGTGGAGTGCGTGATGACCTTGGAGAAGGCTGCCAGGGGAGCCTGAACTGCGGTTCCACGCGTGTGTGTGAGGCACAACGCGGGCCTCGCGACGGACCCACGGGCGGCAGGAGCGCTCCTGCCGCCCACAGGCCGGCCTTCACCTGGCTCAGGCGGATGCCACCTCCGGCAAAGGCTCCGCGATGGATGTCACCCGTGGCTGGGCGAGGCGCTGGTAGTCCTCCGTATCCAGGGACAGGGACAGGTGCAGTTCGCCCGCGTTGAAGAAGATTTCACGGTGCTCCAACAAGTCCGGGTCGACGACCAGTTCCAGTGTGGGGTCGAAGGAGAACGGGACGATGGAGCCGCTGACGCAGCCGGTCAGGCGTTCTGCGGTGGGTGGGTCGGCGAAGGAGACGTGGCGGGCTTCGTACAGTTCTTTGAGGCGGTCCAGGTTGACTCGCCGGTCGCCGGGGACGACGGCCAGGGCGTAGCGGGAGGTCTTCTTGGTGACCTTGATGCGTATGACGATGCACTTCGCCGCCTGGTTCAAGGCGTTTCCGCGCAGCGTGCTGACCACGTCGGTACGGCCCTCCGGGGCGTGTTCGAGTAGTCGGTGGCGTGCTTGTGCGTCTTGGAGAAGGGTCAGCAGGCGGTCCGTTACCGTGCCGGGTGTGCCGGCCGGTTGCGGGGAGGAAACAGTCTGTACGGGGGTGTCGAGCGGCGGTGTCGGTGCCGTCATCCCCACACCGCCGCGGACCGGAACGCGTCGTCGCCGAAGCCCATGAAGAAGCCCATGGTGAGCCGGTCGTTGCCGCTGACCCGCTCGATGGAGTGGTACTGCATCGGGTTGATCAGGTAGACGTCCCCGGTCTGCGGCTTGAACGCGTGGCAGGGGGTGCCGTCGACCACGGCCTCGTCGTACCCGAGGCCGTTCTGGATCTTGTACGTCTCGTCGGCGGGCTCCCAGGGCTTGCGGTACATCCGCAGTTCGCCGCCCTCGTCGCACTCCTGCAGGCAGACCACGCAGCTCAGCTGGTATGCGAGGTCGGTGAGGGCGATGCCGGTGCCCTGGGCGTCCCGCATGATGTTGTCGTTGTGCAGCGGGTTGCGGACGCCGTCGGCGTGGATGCGTACGACCGACGCCGCGTACTCGCGGCCGTCCGGTTCCTGTGCCACCGACACCGCGTCGAGGCCGAAGGCGTCCCGCAGCCCGGCGCGCACCCGGTCGGCGAGGTCGAAGCCGGCGGTGTCCAGCATGTCCTTGGCCTCGCCGGCGGCCTGGAAGTAGCCGTCCAGGTCCTGCAGGTACTTCGCCAGGTAGGGGCCGATGGTGGTGAGGGCGCCGTTGGCGTAGCTCGTGGTGGAGGCGTTGG
This sequence comes from Streptomyces sp. NPDC033221, assembly GCF_055577005.1. NCBI lineage: Bacteria > Bacillati > Actinomycetota > Actinomycetes > Kitasatosporales > Streptomycetaceae > Streptomyces > Streptomyces sp. NPDC033221. The sequence goes on from NZ_JBVIQN010000032.1 coordinate 50,131, forward strand.
CGAAGAGCTTGCCGATGCGGGTCCGGTTGTCGGCGAAGGTCTCGGCGGACAGCAGGTTGCGCAGCACGACCACGGCGGTCTCGCCGTGGGCCAGCCGGCGCAGCAGATCGGCGTCCGGGCGCTCGGTGGCGGCGTCGACGACGACGCGGGTCCAGGTGTCAGTCGTGGGCATGGGCCGGGGCTCCTTCGAGGTCATAACGGTTGCGGGGGGTCAGGCCCGTGGTCCACGGGATCTCCGTGACGGTGTCCGGCTTCAGCGGCTCCCAGTGGACCGCGGGGGCGAGGTCCGGGATCACCTCCGAGGCGATCACCGTGCAGCGCTCGGTCCGCAGCCGGAACATGCCGAAGTACCGCGGTGAGACGGTGTCCGGAGAGGTCCAGTGGATGACGTAGGCGGAGTAGGGGTTCACCGCGATGGCGTTGCCCGAACTCCCGCCCCTGGGGATGGCGTTGAGCCGTTCGAGGGTCTTCGCCTCGTCCAGTCGGCGGGCGCCTTCGGGCACGATGTAGTCGAAGTACTCCTGGGAGTCGAACTCCGATTCCTCCATGCCGAGGAGACGGTGCACCGTCGGCAGGAAGCCGTTGTGCATGAACAGCCAGGGGAAGGGACCGCCGCCGCGTTCCAGGGGGTGGGTGAAGTGCGGGCCGTGGTTCTTGGCCAGGGTGGCGTGGCGCGCGTGCACGGCCAGGAAGTCGGTGGAGATGCCGGGTAGCGGCGATTCGTGGAGACTCTCCGTGAGCGGGCGTACGTCCCGATGTCGCCCCAGGCCGTACGGCGCGTCGTCCTGGCGCCACACCGCGCCCCAACCGTTGGGATGCACATCGGTGGGACCGTCGTGGTCGGCGGTACGGCCACAGCTCATCGCCTCGGCTGCGGCAAGGATGTCCATGGCGCGGAAGTCCCCTGCGGCAACGATGAGTCGGCACATGGAAGGTCAGCCTCGCAATCGGTGGGCAACGAGTGAATGAAGCAGTGCGGGGATCCGGTCGCCGGGGCTGCCGCTGATGACGACCCGGCCGGCCGCGCCGGTGTGCCGGGCGAGGTCGGAAGCGAGTACGGGCAGATCTTCCGCGGGGAGCGCGGCGGGGTCCGGCGGTGCCGCGGCGCGTTGGATCTCGACCGTTACTCCCGGTTCCCGGAGGGCTTCGGCTGCCGTCAGTTCGTGCTCCGACACGGCTGAGACCTGGCCGGCTGCTGCGATGCCAGTGGGGGTGGTGGCGTTTGTGATGTTCGGGGAGGTTGTGTTGTCTGTGGTCGTGGGCTTCGGGGCGCACGGGGCCGACGGCCGTGCCGGTGTCGCCTCGCCCAGGTGGGTACGGAAGGCCAGGTCCGCCCAGTCGGCACCGGTGGCCTTGGCGACCAGTGCCACCAGGCCTCCTCCGGAGAGCCGGAAGCCCATCTCCACGAAGGCCGGGCCGGCCGGGCCCTGGATGATGTCGACGTGGAAGGGCCCTGCGCGGTAGCCGGTGGCGTTCAGGCAGGCTTGTGCGAGTTCGTGCAGCGCGGGTGGGGCGCTGTCGCCGGGCCTGGCCACATGGCCCACCTCGCGGAAGCCCGACAGGCCGGACTCGCCGGGTACCTCTTCCAGGCAGGTGAGCTTCTCGCACACGCTCAGCAGCACGGCGCTGCCCTCGTGGGCGACGCCCTGAAGGGACAGTTCGGGGCCCTTGACGAACTCCTCCGCCACGATGCCCGAGAACGCGCCACCCCCGTAATTGTCGAGAGCGCGGACTCGCTCCACGGCGCGGCGGCGCTCTGCGGCACCGTCCACGAGCAGTACGCCGAGCCCACCGCCACCGTCCGCCGGCTTGACCACCTGCGGGAAGCCGAGCTGGTCCGCCGCGTCCCCGTCGTCGGGGGTCAGGGACAGGAAGCGGGGCTGGGCCACCTGCGGAGCGTTGCGCAGCAGGGCCTCGCGCTGTTCGCGCTTGTCCAGTGGCCGGAAATCGGCGCCGGCGTCCGGCCACGGTGCCACGCGCAGTGCGCGGGCCAGGGCGAACCCGGCGTACACATAGCGTTCGAACCCGGTCAGAACGAGTGCGGGTGCGACCGCGGCGGTGGTTAGCGCCGCGCGGATGGCGTCCGGGTCCTGCGGGCGGTCCACCGCCACCTCGACATCGAATTCCCGCCGCCCGAGCAGCCTGCGCCAGCGCAGGTACGCGGGTGTCTCCACCAGCACCGCCCGCATGCCGCGGCGGCGGGCGCAGTCGAGGTACGGGTCCAGGCCGTCGCGGGTGGCGCCTACTTGTACGAAGTCCCCCGGGGGGCTGCCGGCCGTCACGGTCACCGGCCGGAGAGCAGCTCGGGCACCACGGGGCCGTCGGCACTGTGCCGGGTGTGCACCACTTGCTTGTGCGGGTCGCCTTCGAGGATGGCGTCGATGAGTTCGCCGCCGGCGGGGGTGAGGCTCGGGAGCCGGAGCGAGCTGGTGTACAGCACCTGGAGTTGCGGCAGCGTTAAACCGCTGCTCTTCTCCAGGCGTTCGGCGACCGGGGCGGCCTCCCCGTCCGTCGCCGGGACCGTACCGTCCAGGAGCCCGTGCACGAGCTGGATGTGGGGGAGGAGGTCCGGCTGCTCGGCGGCGAGGTACGTCTCCAGGTTCGTGCCCTTCTCCGTGAACGGCGCGTGGACCATGGCGACGAGCTGCTCTTCGGTGAAGCCGTACGCCTGTGCGGCATAGGCGTCCATGGCCGCCCGCATCCGGTCGGCCCGGCCCTCGTAGCGCTCCCGCATCATCTCCACGAGCTGCGGCGGGAACTCCTTCTTGTGCATGAGGGAGATGGCGAACTCGACGTAGCCGGCCAGGCCTTCGGCGTACGTCTGGCCGTAACGGTGCTCGCACTTGAGGGCGCGCAGGTGCGCCATCAGCGCGGGGTTGCCGCAGTCGGACTCGGTGAAGCTGAAGGCGATGTCGTCGAAGCGGAAGCCCAGGTGGTCCGTGAGCAGCTCCCAGTGGTCGCCGGAGGCGTACGCCGTGTCGTCGTAGATCGAGAAGAACTGCAGGCCGGTGCGGACGTCGGTGGTGATCGCGTGCTCGGCGACGACGTCCGGCGCGTCGGGGCCGTGGATGTCGGCGAAGTACGCCTGCGAGATGTTGTTGAGCGAGGCGAGGAAGCCCTGGAAGCCGGTGCGCATGTCGCGCGGCGGCTGCAGCCCGAACTGGCGGGCGAGCCGGGTGACCCACAGGTAGTAGTCCCGCTGTTCCCGCTGGGAGTCGCCGGTGATGATCAGGTCGACGCCGCCGCCGTACCCCGCCGCCAGGCCGAAGGAGTTGACCATGCTCAGGTTGCAGGCGTTGCAGAACGTCGGGCGGGCGTCGGCGGCCGTGCGGTGGCCGGTCATCAGGATGTCGAGGCGGTTGCGGCCCACGACGTCGTCCGTCTGCGGCAGCGTGGCGTCGAAGGTCCGCACCTGCTGCCCGTCGATCAGCAGCAGCTCGCAGTCGGGGTCGTTCAGCAGGCGCAGGGCGCGGTAGGCGCGGTCGATGTTGTCCATCACGGCCTGCGGCATGCCCGCGTGCCGGTTGGTGGCGACCCGCATCCGGAACGTCGCGCCGTGCTCCTGGGAGAGGATGAGCTGCATCGTCCGGACGAAGGCGAGCGTGTACGAGCTGTCCTTGCCGCCGCCGTAGGCCACCAGGACGACGTTCCGGGAGAGCTGCTCCTTGTCGGGGAGGGCTTCGTACAGGCGTCCCGCGCAGCGGACGGCGCCTTCGTAGTTCTCCGCGGACAGGACGGTTCGCAGCTCATGGAGGGCCGAGGCGTGGTCGGGGCCCGCCGAGCGTTTAGACATGGACGCGTCAATTGCCATGGCAGACAAGTACCTCTTTCAACCGAACAGGGGTGGGCCGGTGCCGGAGAGGCGCGCGGCGCGCGGAGACGGGGCCGGTGGGCCCGGGGTGCGCAGGAAGACAGGGAAAGGGCAGCGGGCGGGCTGCCCCGGCCGGTGGTCAGTACTCCGGAAGAAGGGAATTCAACTCAGCGCGGCCGGGTGTCCGTGCGGGAAATGCCCGACGGTGTGCCGACGGATCCGCCGGTGTGTTGTGGAGGCATCCGATCAGCCGTACATGAGAAAGGAAAACCCATCCGGAACTTCCCCCCGCCCGGAAACTTCAGCGCCTACGGACTTCGCTGTCCGGGGATACTCTTGATCACCGTTAATAGCGTTGTCAATCAACTGGTTCCAAAAAGTGGGCCAGCCGGCCGGTCGTCAAATCCTGAACATCATGGCGTGACCGGCCCGGCGTTCACACGGTTTCGCGGGCCTCCCGGGCGGTTTCCCGGCCCGGGAAGCGCCCGCGCAGCGCCGCCAGCGCGACGTGGACGGCGGGCCTGCGGTCGGCCTGGGAGCGCCAGACGGCCGAGAGGCGGCGGGCGGGCGTGGGCCGCATCGGGACGACGCGGACGGTGGGCGGCAGGACTCCGCGGCCGAGTCGCGGCAGCATCGTGACACCCAAACCGGCGGCCAGCAGCGCTATTTGGGACTCGTATTCCTCTATTTGATAGGGAATGTCTGGTTCGATGCCCAGGTCGGCATAGGAACGCATCAGCCACTCATGGCACATGGCCCCGGAGGCCTGCCCGATCCACCGCTCTTTCCGCAGGTCGTACGGGGTCACCGCGTCCCGGTCGGCGAGCGGGTGCCCGGCGGGCAGGGCGACGTCGGCGATGTCCTCACCCAGTTCGGCGACGGACAGCGAGGCGGGCAGCGTCAGCGGAGTGTTGTGCCAGTCGTGCACCACCGCGAGATCCGCCTCACCCCGTACCACCAGGCTGATGGCGCGGTTGGGGTCGGACTCCACCAACCGGCAGGCCAGGGCCGGGTGGCGTCCGACCAGGTCGGCGAGCGCGGCGGCCGCGAAGCCGCGGCAGGCCGTGGGGAACGCGGCGAGCACCAGCCGCCCCGTGGGCTGGTCGCGCTGTTCCTCCAGGCGTGAACGGGTCCGCTCCAGTACGGCCACGACCTCGTCCGTCGCCTCCGCCAGCAGCCAGGCCGCGGGCGTGAGCTCCACCTTGCCGCCCTGCCGGTCGAGCAGTTCGGAGCCGGTCTCGCGCTCCAGCTTGGCGATCTGCTGGGAGACGGCGGACGGCGTGTAGCCCAGGGCGGCGGCCGCACCCGTCACCGAACCGTGGGTGGCCACGGCGCGCAGCGCCCGCAGGCGATTGAGGTCGAACATGAAGCGATGCTAATACCCCACCTTCAGAAACCTTCGCTGGCCGTTGTGGACGGCGACTGCTGTGATGGAACATCCCGAAGGAGCGCTGCCCAGGAGCCATTGGCATGAAGCCCGCACACGTCGTCTTGGCGGTGATCGTCGCCGCCGTATGGGGCGCGAACTTTGTCGTGATCGACGTGGGGCTGCGCGATTTCCCGCCGCTTCTCTTCTCCGCCGTACGATTTCTCCTCGCCGCGCTGCCCGCGGTCTTCTTCGTCGGGCGGCCGAGAGTCGCCTGGCGCTGGGTGATTGCGGTCGGCGTCGCACTCGGCATCATGAAATTCGGGATGCTGTTCGTCGGAATGCACGCGGGGCTGCCTCCGGGGCTGGCCTCTCTGGTGCTCCAGGGGCAGGCGGTGTTCACCGTGCTGTTCGCCGCGGTACTGCTGAAGGAGCGCGCCCGGCGGGCCCAGGTCGTCGGCATGGCCATCGCCGCGGTGGGCATCGTGCTGGCCGGGCTGGACTCGACAGCCGGCACACTGGCCGGTTTCCTGCTGGTCGTGGGTGCGGCGGCGTGCTGGGGACTGTCGAACATCGCGATGCGCAAGGCGAGTCCGCCGGACACCTTCCGGTTCATGGTCTGGGTGAGCGTCGTACCGCCCATCCCGCTCGCGCTCATCTCCATCCCCTTCGAAGGCTGGGACGCGGACCTGCGGGCTCTGCAGAACCTGAACCTCAGCGGAGTGGGCGCCGCGCTGTACGTGGCGTGGGGAGCGACGCTGTTCGGATTCGCCGCCTGGGGATACCTCCTGCGGACCTATGACGCGCCCACCGTCGCCCCGTTCTCGTTGCTCGTCCCGGTCTTCGGCCTGGCGTCCGCCTGGGTGTTCCAGGGTGAGCGCATGACCGTACTGACGTCCTGGGCCACGGCGCTGGTCATCGCCGGCATCGCGGTCGGAATGCTGCGCCGGCGCCGTACGGAGAATCCGGTCGTGTCCGAGTCCGAGCGATCGGCCGTACCGGCCGCGGCGCCCTGAGGTCCGGCGCCGAGCCCCTCTCCGGTTTAGTCAAGGTTTAGTAAAAGGCGCTGGTCAGAGTGTTGCTTGTGTAGGAAATCCCTGTGGACCGGTCTATGCGCATCCCCGCGAACGCGCGTCTACGTCGAGCGCCGGCGACAGCGCGGAGCGAGGGGTGACGGATGCGGCGAAGCTGGGTGGTTGTGGCGGCCTGGGTCATAGTGGTGGCCACGGCCCGGGGTGGCGGGGGGAACGGCGAGACCGCGGCTGCTCCGAGTGATCCGGCGCAGGTGTCGGGGGAGATCACGGTGCTGACCAATCGCACCGATCAGCTGGCCGACGGCACGCTGGAGAAGTACGCGGCCGAGTTCGGCACGGTGTACCCGCGAGTCAAGGTCGAGTTCGAAGGGCTGACCGACTATGAGGGGGAAACCAAGATCCGGATGAACACCGAGAACTACGGTGACGTCCTGTTGATCCCCAACTCCCTCTCCGTGGAGCGGTACCCCCTCTTCTTCGCTGCCGCGCGTACACCCGCAGCGCGTGTGCAAGGCGGCGCGGCGGAGCTAACCTGATCATGTGACCCGGGTTCACCAGCTTGCCGGCTCGGCCGGTACCTCCGCATTCGACGCGACCCACGCGGCCTACTTCGCGTCGATCGCGCAGGCCGAGGAGGGCCGCGACGGTACCGTCCGGCACCGGCTCCGGCCGGAGATCGGAGACGGCACGATCGAGGTGACGGCGTTGCGGAGCGGGTTCCACATCGTCCGCTACGACGTCGCGTTCGCCGGAGGGCACCAGGTCAATTTCGCCTTCCCGGACGACCACTTCGAGCTGGAGCACTGCGTCGACGGGCGGATGCGCATCAGCGAGAACAGCACCGGCGCCGGTGCCCTGCAAGCCCGTTCGGTGTCGCTGAGCCCCCGGTGCCCCACCGACGGCGTGGTCGAGCACGGGGACGGTGAGCGGTACCGCGCGGTGTCGGTCACCGGGACCTGGACCGGGCTGGAGTCCTACCTCGGCGGGCTCGGTGCCGGTGTGCTGCCGGCCATCGGGCCGGAGAAGGTCGCGCGTGAGCGGTATTTGGGCCGGTCCGTCGCGTTGCGCCCGGCGGCCGGGCCGCTGGAGGAGATCTTCCTGCACCGGCGTTCGTCCCCGGGGCGCCTGTTGTTCATGGAGTCGCGGCTGGTGGCGGCGCTGGGCGCGCTGATCGACGGGCTCACGGCCACTGTGCCGCCCACGGACGCGCGCGAACCCGCCCTGGAGGAGCATGAGGTGGACGCGTTGCGCCGTGTCCCCGAGCTGCTCTGGCGGGCACGGCACGCGCCGCCGTCGCTGGCCGAGCTGGCCCGCGCGTCGTCGATGTCGGTCCGGCGCCTCACCACCGGTTTCCGTGTGCTGTACGGCACTTCGGTGATGGAGTACCACCGGCGTCGCTGCCTCGACCGGGCGGCGGCCCTGCTCGTCGAGACCGACTGGCCGGTGGCCCGGATCGGGCACGAGGTCGGTTATGCCTCGCCCAGCAATTTCGGCTACGCGTTCCGGCGCGACCGGGGCACCACGCCCGCACGGTTCAGGCGGGCGCACTCCTGACCCGTGGACGCGCGGGTGGCCGGCACCGCGCTCCACATCGGCGGGCCCGGCGCTCCACACCGCTGAGCGGCTCCGTTGCCGAAGATGGTGCAGGTAGCGGTCGCACCGGCCGACCTGTCGCCGCCCGGCGGACCTCCGATGCTCCCGTCGTGCGGCCATGCCATCAGCAAAAAAAGTAAGGGTAGCCTTGCCTAACTTCCCCGGCATCCTTCAGGAATCCTCGGATGGAGAGCGATGACCGTCAGCATCGAATCCGCGCCCCCGCGGACCGGAGCGGCGCGACTCATCATCGTCCTCGGCGGACTCTCGGCGGTGTCGCCGTTCGCCATCGACATGTACGCGCCCGGCTTCCCCGAGATCGTCACCGCCTTCGGCACCTCTAAAACGGCCGTCCAGGCCTCCCTGACGGCCTGCCTCATCGGGCTCGCCGTCGGCCAGATCGTGCTCGGCCCGGTCAGCGACGCGATGGGGCGGCGACGCCTGCTCCTGGCCGGCTCCGGGCTGTTCACCGTGTTCTCCCTGGTCTGCGCGATCGCCCCGACCATCGCCGTGTTCGACGCGGCCCGGCTGCTGCAGGGGATCGCCGGCAGCGCGGGGATCGTCATCGGACGGGCGGTCGTCAGCGACCTGTTCACCGGCGCCCACGCGGCCCGCCAGCTGACCACGCTGAGCGTCATCGGATCGACCGCGCCGGTGCTGGCGCCGGTGGCCGGCGGCCTCATCCTCGGCGTCGCCTCGTGGCGGCTGGTGTTCGTGGCGCTGGCCGCGACCGGGCTACTGCTGATGACCGCGATCCGGGCGTGGGTCCCCGAATCGCTGCCCGTCGAACAGCGCCGGACCGGTGGCCTGCGGCCCGCGTTCGCCGCGATGGGCGGCCTGCTGCGCCGCCGCGAAATGGTCGGCTACCTCCTCGTCATGGGCCTCGGACTGGGCGCCCTGTTCGCCTACATCACCGGCTCGCCGTTCGTTTTCGAGGGCACCTACGGCTTGTCGCCCACGCAGTACAGCCTCGTCTTCGCCACCAACGCCGTCGGCACCGTGGTGACCGGCACGATCTTCGGACGGCTGGCCGGGCGGGTACGGCTGAACTCCCTGCTGGCCCTCGGCGTGGTCATCACCGTGCTGTCCCTGGCCACGCTGGTGGCGCTGCTCGCCCTCGGCGTCGACACGTTCCCCACCACGTGGGCCTGCCTGTTCGGCCTGACGTCCGGCTTCGGGCTGCTGCTGCCCGCGGCGACCACCATCACCCTCGCGGTCGGCGGCGATTCCCCCGGAGCCGCTTCCGGGCTGCTCGGCGGCGCCCAGTTCGTGCTCGGTGCCGCGGCCGCGCCGCTGCCCGGGGCGCTGGGCAACACCACCGCCATGTCGACGGCCGTCGTGGTGCTGGGGTGTGTGGTCCTCTCCGCGATCGCCCTGGTCGTGCTCGCCCGGCCGTGGCAGGGCCACGGTGAGCCGGCCCGCCAGTCCTGAGTGTTCGGCACCGTGTCCCACGACGTACCCGAGAAGGGAAGTCCCGTGACCAGTACGGAAAGTGTCCCGACGGCCCAGGCGCAGAAGCTGGAAATCGCCCGTGGCTGTCCCTACGCACCGAACGCACAGCACCTCGCATTCCAGCAGCAGGGCCGCCCCGTCAAGGTCACGCTGGCGTCCTTGCCGCCCGGCGCGCCGGTCTGGGCGGTGAGCAGCCACGCCGATATCCGCACCATGCTGATCGACGAACGGTTCAGCGCCGACCGGCAGCAGCAGGGTTTCCCGTTCCAGGTCGACGGGCAGCCGGGCAATTTCCGCCGGACGATGATTTCCATGGACGGCCCGGAGCACCGGGACGCGCGCCGCGCGGTGACCGGGGAATTCACCTTGAAGCGCATGCGGGCCCTGCAGCCGCGCATTCAGCAGATCGTGGACGGCTGTATCGACGCGATGCTGGCCGGCCCGAAACCGGCGGATCTGGTCAGTGCGCTGTCGCTGCCCGTTCCCTCTCTGGTGATCTGCGAGCAGCTCGGTGTGCCGTACGACGGGCACGAGTTCTTCCAGTCCCGTTCGCACACGCTGCTGCTGCGCGGCGCTTCGGCCGAAGAACGGCTGCGGGCGCTCGACGAACTCCTGGAATTCCTCGGAGACCTCATCTCGAAGAAGGAGGCCGACCCGACCGACGATCTGCTCGGCCGCCAGATCGTGCGGCTGCGCGCAGAGGGCACATACCGGCACGAGGACCTGGCCCGTATGGCGTTCCTGCTCCTGGTCGCCGGGCACGAGACCACCGCGAACATGATCTCGCTGGGCGCCATGGTGCTGGTCGACCGCCCGGCCGACGCGGACGCCCTGCGCGCGGACCCGAGCCGGATTCCGGTCGCCGTGGAGGAGCTGCTGCGCTACTTCACCATCGCCGAGTTCATTCCCACGCGGGTGGCGACCGAGGATGTCGAACTCGGCGGTTCCCTCATCAAGGCAGGGGACGTCCTGGTCGCGCTCTGCAATGTGGCCAACCGCGACCCCGAGGTGTTTCCCGGTGGGGACGAACTGGACCTGACGCGCGGTGCCCGTCACCAACTGGCCTTCGGGTTCGGCGCACACCAGTGCCTCGGGCAGAACCTCGCCCGGATGGAGCTGGAGATCGTCTACTCGACGCTGCTGCGGCGCATCCCCACCCTGCGCTCCGCGATACCGACCGCGGAACTGCCGTTCAAGCACGACGCGGACATCTACGGAATTCACGAATTCCCCGTCACCTGGTGATGCGCGGGCGCCCAGCCGCCCCGACCTTGTATTTCCGTACCCCCCCACGCGCATACCTGCACAGAACATGGTGACCAACTCAACTTTTACCGAGGAGAGTGACGATTTCATGTGTGGCATCACGGGCTGGGTGGATTTCGAACGGGACATGAGCGGCGCGCGGGGCGTGCTGCGGGACATGGCCGACACGATGGCCTGCCGCGGGCCGGACGCGCAGGGGTACTGGACGGACACCAGGGCCGGCTTCGGCCACCGGCGCCTCGCGGTGATCGACCTCCCGGGCGGTGCCCAGCCGATGACCGCTGAGCAGGACGGCCGGACCGCGGCGGCCATCACGTACAGCGGCGAGGTGTACAACTACCGCGAGCTGCGCGCGGAGCTGGGCACACTCGGGCACCGGTTCCGCACCGAAAGCGATACCGAAGTCGTCCTGCGCGCCTACCTGCAGTGGGGCGCGGCCATGGTGGACAAGCTGAACGGGATGTTCGCGTTCGCGGTCTGGGACGCCCGCAGCGAGGAACTGGTACTCGTACGCGACCGGCTCGGCATCAAACCGCTGTACTACTACCCGACCGAGCGCGGGCTGCTGTTCGGCTCGGAGGCCAAAGCGATCCTCGCGCATCCCGACGTGCGTCCGGTCGTGGACCAGGACGGTCTGCGCGAACTGCTGTCGGGCGTCAAGACGCCGGAGCACGCGATCTTCCAGGGCATGTACGAACTCCGCCCCGGCCATCTGCTCCGCTTCGGCCGCACGGGACTGCGTATCCGGCGGTACTGGGCGCTCGAAGCCCGCGACCACACCGATGATCTGGACACGACCGTACGGACGGTGCGCGAGCTGCTCGAAGACATCGTCGAGCGCCAGCTCATCGCCGATGTCCCGCTGTGCACCCTGCTCTCCGGCGGGCTCGACTCCAGCGTGGTGACCGCCCTGGCCGCCCGTTCGCTCGCCGCGCGCGGAGCCGGTCCGGTGCGCTCCTTCTCCGTCGACTTCGCCGACAACGAGCGTGATTTCACCGCGAACGTGGTGCACCACTCCCCGGACGCCCCGTTCGCCGCCGAGATGGCCCGGCACGTGGCCGCCGACCACACCAACCTGGTGATCGGCCTGGACGAACTCACCGACCCGCGCACCCGCGCCATGGTGCCCAAGGCGCACGACGCTCCCGCCGCGCTGCTCGGCGACGGCTGCGCCTCGCTGTATCTGCTGTTCCGGGCCATCCGCGAACGCTCGACCGTGGCCCTGTCCGGGGAGGCGGCCGATGAACTGTTCGGCGGCTACGGGTGGTTCCACGCCCCCGAGCTGCGGGATGCGGACACCTTCCCCTGGGTGGCCGCCGGGTACGACCTGATCCCGACGCTCTCCGGACTGATGGACCCGGACCTGATCGCCGAGCTGGACGTCGCTGAGTACCGCGCCCAGCGGTACGCCGAAGCGCTGGCCGAAGTGCCCGTACTGCCCGGTGAGGACGCGGCGGCACGGCGGATGCGCGAGCTGCACTACCTCGCCGTCACCCGCTTCGTGCCGTTCATGCTCGACCGGAAGGACCGGATGAGCATGGCGGTCGGCCTGGAGGTGCGGGTGCCGTTCTGCGACCACCGGCTGGTCGAGTACGCCTTCAACGTCCCCTGGTCGATGAAGTTCTTCGACGGGAAGGAGAAGAGCCTGCTGCGGGCGGCCACCCGCGACCTGCTCCCGGAGAGCATCGTGGAGCGCAAGAAGAGCGCGTACCCGATCAGCCACGACCCGCGCTACGACAGTGCGCTGCGCGCCGAGTTCGACCGGCTCGCCGCCGACCCCGGCGCGCCGGTGCACGCCTTCGTCGACCGCGGTGGTGCCCCCGGGAAACGTGCGGACGGCTGGCCGTCCCGTACCGGACTGGAGTTCATGGTGCAGCTCAACAGCTGGCTGGAGCACCACGAACTCAAGCTCTGACGCCGGGCCCGCGCCGGCCGGCCGGCATCGGACGGCCCGGCGCGGGCACCCGGGTGAGCACCGGTCCCGTGAGCACCGGTCCCGTGAGCACCGGTCCGCGGCCCGCACGGCGGGCGGACCGCCGACCGTCAGAACGTGGTCAGTGTCAGATGACCATTCTGACCGTGTCCTGACCCAGCTGACCGCCGCCGGCCCTTGGGGTCGTATGCGGCGTACGGCTTTGATGGGACGCATGTTGGACAGGAGCTACGTAGTGCCCTGTGCGAAACGGGGCAGTGTACTGGGAGAGACCGAGGTCACGGCGCTCACCGAACTGGTGCGGGGCCAGGACCCGCTGTCGATGGGCACCTGGCGCGACCGCTTCGAGCAGGCCTTCGCCCAACTGGTCGGCGCACGGCACGCGATGACGGCCACCAGCGGAACCGTCGCACTGGAGCTGGCGATCCAGCTCCTCGACCTGCGGCCCGGCGACGAGGTCATCGCCACGCCCCAGACTTATCAGGCCACCGTGATGCCACTGCTGGACCGCGATGTGACGGTCCGCTTCTGTGACATCGACCCCACCACGCTCGCCATCGACCCGGCCGCGGCCGAGGCCCTGATCACGCCGCGCACCAAGGCCCTGCTGCTGGTGCACTACGGCGGCTGCCCGGCCGAGATGGACGAGATCATGGCGATCGCCCGCCGGCACGGCATCCTCGTCGTCGAGGACTGCGCGCACGCGCTGGGCGCCGAGTACCGCGGGCGCCGGCCGGGCTCGCTGGCCGACATCGGCTGCTTCAGCTTCCAGAACGCCAAGAACATCACCACCCTCGGCGAGGGCGGCATGGTCACCTTCGACCATGACGACTGGGCCGACCGCCTGGAACGGCTGCGCGGCAACGACGTCGACGCGCAGATCGAGTCGGAGACCCGGATCGACCCCGACGAGCCGCTGGTGCTGCCGTGGATGAAGTACTCCGCCGCGGTGTACAGCGACCGGGTCACCCGGATCCGGCGGGCCGGCACCAACGCCACCCTGTCTGAGGCCGCCGCGGCCGTCGGCCTGGCACAGCTCGGAAAGCTGGACGGCCTCCAGGCGACCCGCCGTTCGATCGCGGCCCGGCTCGACGCGGTGCTGGAACGCTACCCGTGGGTACGGCCCCAGCAGGCGCCCGCGCACAGCACCCACGCCCACCACCTCTACACCTGCTTCGCGGCCCGCCGCGAGCTGCGGGACCAGCTCCTGCTGGCCCTGGACCGGCGGGGCGTGGAGATCCAGCTGCGCTACTTCCCGCTGCACCTGACCCCGGAGTGGCGGCACCGCGGCCACGGCCGCGGCGAGTGCCCCGTCGCCGAGAGCATGTGGTTCGACCAGCACCTCAACCTCCCCTGCCACCCAGGGCTGCGGCCCTCGCAGGTGGACTACCTCGTCGAGGCGCTGGACGAGTCACTGGCCGAGGTGCAGGCGATGACCGACGGTACGGCGGCACCCGCGCGGGGCGTCGTGCTGGCGGCCGGCTGACGTCCAGGGGTGACCATGAGTGAGGGCATGACCGCCGGGACGGCCTTACGGACGCCGGACCCGGCACCCGGGACGGCCCCTGGCACGGCCTTACGGGCGCCGGAGACGACCCCCGTACCCGGCGCCGCGCGGTTCGACCGGACCGTCACGCTGCCGATCGGCGCACTGGACGTCTCCGGCCCGCTGCGTAGCGGCGGGCCGGACCCGGAGCACGTCAGGACGCTGGCCGCGCTGGACACCTCGCTGCTGCCGCCCATCCTGGTGCACCACCCGACGATGCGGGTGCTCGACGGTGTGCACCGGGTGCGGGCCGAACTCCTGCGCGGCGGTACGCAGATCCGTGCGGCGTTCTTCGAGGGCACGGAGGAGGAGTGCTTCGTCCTGGCGGTCCGCTCGAACGTCGGGCACGGACTGCCGCTGTCACTGGCCGACCGCAAGACGGCGGCCGCCCGCATCCTGCGCGCCTACCCGCAGTGGTCGGACCGGGCGATCGGCGAGGCGTCGGGGCTGTCCCCGAAGACCGTGGCCGCCGTCCGGCGCCGTTCAGCCGAGGAAGATCCTCGGTTGAACGGTACGGGCCGGCTGGGCCGGGACGGCCGTACGCGTCCGTCCAGCGTGACCGAGGGGCGGCTCTACGCCGGCAAGCTGATCGGCGAGCGGCCGCACGCCTCGCTGCGGGAGATCGCCAGCTCCGCCGGGATCTCCCTGGGCACCGCCCAGGACGTGCGCAAACGTCTGGAGAACGGCCAGGGGCCCTTGCCCGCGCCCCGCGGCGGGGCGCACCGGGCGGTCGGGACGGCGCACCGCCCGCCGGTCGTCTCCTGGCGCGCCGAAGGCGGAGCGGCCAGCCCGGACGGCTCCGGCAGGGAAGGGGCTGGGGCCGGGCAGCACCGCACCAGCCCGGACGTGCGGCTTCCGTCGCTGCCGGAGCGGCTGCGGCCGCTGCGGCAGGACCCCGCGCTGCGCTCCACCGACACCGGGCGCGCACTGCTGCGGCTGCTCAGCTCGCACGAGGTCCCGCTCGCCCATTGGCAGGCCCTCGTCGACGGGGTCCCGCCGCACTGCGCCAGAACGGTGGCCGACATCGCCAGTCAATGCGCGCGCATCTGGCAGGAGTTCGCGCGCGAGATGGCCGGACGCGCCCCGGAGTCCTGACCTCGCGGGCCGGACGGCCCCGCCCCGGACACCGTCACCCCTGGAACCTTCAGGCGCCCCGGCGCCCCCTGACTGACAACGGATGTGGGAGGGATTTCCCCTTGTCGACTCAAGAGACAGCCGGCCCGCTGAGCGCGGTCACCGAGACGCTGGCCGAGATCGGGCTCGAAGAAACGGACCTGGCGGACGCCACCGCGGACTGGACGCTCCGTACCGAGCTCGGACTCAGTTCGGTGGAGACCACCGAGCTGCAGCTCGCGCTCAAACAGCGGTTCGGTGTGACGGTCGACCTGTGGGACCAGGACGACTACACGCTGGGACGGCTGGCCGAGCTGATCGCCGAGCAGCGGAGCGGGTCATGACGGCGCCGGTGCGCGAGCGCTCCGCGCTGGACCCGGCGGTTCCGGTCATCGCCCCCGACCGCGCTGCGGCGTACCGCGACGCGGGACTGTGGCGGCCGGAGCTGGTGAGCGATCTGATCCTCGACCGGTGCCGCGCGCTACCGGACCGGTGCGCGGTCGTCGACGGTGACCGCAGGATGACGTACGGGGAACTGGCGCGGGCGGTGCACGAGGCGGCCGGCCGGCTGCGCGCCGAAGGCATCAACCCCGGCGACCGGGTCTGCGTACAGCTGCCCAACTGCCTGGAGTATGTCGTCCTGGTGCTGGCGCTGCTGCACGTCGGGGCGCCGCCGGTGCTGATCCTGCCGGCGTTCCGCGAGCACGAGCTGAACCACATCGTGTCGGTCACCCGGCCCGTCGCCCTCGCCGTGGACAGCGGAACCCGCCGCGCCGACCGGCTCGGGCTGGCCCGCAGGCTGCGCGAGCGGCACGAGAGCCTGCGCCTGCTGCTCGTACGGGGAGCGGACCAGCTCACCGAGGGCGAGAGGGACCTGGGACAGCTGTGCCGGCCCGGGACCGCCGGCCCGGCGCCGCAGGACCACGGCACCGCCGCGGCAGCCCCCGGCGCCTCGCCGCGGGACGCCGCCGTCTTCCTCCTCTCCGGCGGCACCACCGGACTGCCGAAGGCGATACCGCGGGCCCACGAGGGGTACGGCTACATGATCCGTACCGCCATGGACATCGCGGGTGTCACCCCGGAGACGGTCAACCTGGCGGTCATGCCCGCCGCCCACGGATTCGTCATGAACTGCCCGGGCGTGCTCGGCACCCTCATCGCGGGCGGCCGGGTGGTCCTCGCGAACCCCAACAGCCCCCGCGCCGCCTTCGAACTGATCGAGCGGGAGCGGGTGACCCACTGCACGCTCGTCCCCACCCTGATGCTCCAGTGGCTGGCCGCCGCGCCGGGCTCCGCAGCCGATCTGAGCAGCCTGGAGGTGATCCAGGTCGGCGGCGCCCGGCCCGGCGCCGAAGCGGCCGCCCGGGTCCGGACGGAACTGGGCGCCACGCTCCAGCAGTGCTACGGCATGAGCGAGGGACTCCTGTGCTTCACCCGCCTCGACGCGGCGGGCGAGGTCATCCACACCACCCAGGGCAGCCCGGCCAGCGCGGTGGACGA
Organism: Streptomyces sp. NPDC033221; assembly: GCF_055577005.1. NCBI lineage: Bacteria > Bacillati > Actinomycetota > Actinomycetes > Kitasatosporales > Streptomycetaceae > Streptomyces > Streptomyces sp. NPDC033221. The sequence goes on from NZ_JBVIQN010000032.1 coordinate 66,745, forward strand.
ACTCCGGGTGGTGGACGCCGACGGGCAGCCGGTGCCCCAGGGCTCCATGGGCGAGCTGCTGACCCGCGGCCCGTACACCGTGGCCGGTTACTACAACAATCCCGAAGCCACCGCGGGGGCGTTCACCTCCGATGGGTTCTACCGGACCGGTGACCTGGTACGCGTGGACCCCGACGGCAACGTCGTACTGGAAGGCCGGGTACGGGACTCCATAAACCGCGGCGGCGAGAAGATCTCCGCGGAGGAACTGGAGACCATGGCCCAGCGCCACCCGCGCATCGTCCAGGCGGCCGGAGTGGCCATGCCGCACGAACTCTACGGCGAGGCGGTGTGCCTCTACGCCGTCCTCGACGGCCAGGGGGCCGTCGGACTGCGGGAGCTGCGCCGCTTCCTGGAGCAGCAGGGCCTGGCCGCCTTCAAGTTCCCCGAGCGGCTGGAGATCGTGGACGCCCTGCCGCTGACCGGCATCGGGAAGATCGACAAGAAGGCCCTGCGGGAGGACATCGCCGGCCGGCAGGCAGCCGAGGCGAAATGACCCCGCGTGTCGGCCCCACGCGCCCCCACGTCCGTGCCGTGCGCCACGGCCCGCCCTCTCGCACACCGTCATGAGGTGAATCCATGTACCCGGGACGCACGAGTCCGCTGATCAAACACGCCGCCGGCGCCGCACCACCCCGCCACCAGCTCGTCTGCTTCCCGTACGCCGGCGGCGGCGCGTCCTCCTACCGCCCCTGGCGCGACGAACTCCCGCCGGACGTCGACCTGCTGGCGGTGCAGTACCCCGGCCGCGAGGAACGCATCGACGACCCGCTGATCGACGACATGGGCGAGCTGGCCGATCTGGTCGCCACCCAGCTCGCCCCGGCGCTGGACCTGCCGTTCACGTTCTTCGGCCACAGCATGGGCGCCGCGGTGGGGTACGAGATCGCCCGCCGGTGGGAGGAGTCGGGCTTCCCGGTCCCGGACCGGCTGATCGTCTCCAGCCAGTTCGCCCCGCCCCGCATCGATGCCGGTGACCTCCTCGGGCACGACGACGACGGGGTCCTCGACGAGCTGGTCCGGCTGGGCGGCATCCCCGCGAGCGTCCGGGACAGCCCGGAACTGGCACGGCTGATCGTGTCGGTCGTACGCAGTGACTACCAGGTGGTGGACTCCTGCCGGTTCGGCCCCGACGCCCCGGCGCTGAGCCTGCCCATCACCGCGTTCGGCGGCGCGGACGATCAGGCGGTGACACCGCGGGACGTGCGCGAATGGTCGGACTTCACCCGGGCCGGCTTCACCGACCGGATCTTCGACGGCGGACATTTCTACCTCCGCGAACGGCTCGCCGAGACCGTGGCCGCGGTCACCGGACTGCTCACGCTGCCCGTCCGCTGACGCCCTCCCCGCCTGCCCGCCCCCTCCCGTGAAGAAGAGAAAGAGACACCCGTGAGCGACAGCAATCAGCACTACGACCTCATCGTGATAGGCGGCGGGCCGATCGGCCTGTCCACGGCATGGCAGGCCGCCCGGCGCGGCGGACGCAAGGTCCTCGTCCTGGAGCGGTACGGCTTCATGAACGAGCGGGGCGGGACGAGCGGCGCCGAGCGGCACTGGCGTCTGCAGTACACCGAGCGGGACATCTTCGCGCTGACCCTCGAAGCCCTCCCGATGTGGCGCGAACTGGAGTCGCTGACCGGCCGCAAGCTCCTGCACGCGGTGGGCAGCCTGTGGTTCGGCGACACCGAGGTGGAGACCAACGAGGGCCAGATCTCCGGCACCGCGCGGGCCATGGAGGAGCTGGACGTGCCCTACGAGTGGCTGACGGGCGCGGAGATCGAACGACGCTACGGCTTCACCGGCCTGCCCGGCCACTACGAGGGCTTCCTCCAGCGGGACGGTGGCGCCATCGACGTACGCGGCACGCTCGGCGCGGTCTTCCAGCTCTCCCAGCAGCACGGCGCGGTGCTGCGCGGGAACGAGCAGGTGCTCGCGGTGGAACCGGACCCCGACGGCGTCACCGTACGGACGGCGGAGGCGACCTACCGTGCGGACAAGGTCGTCCTGGCGAACGGCGGCCACGCCAACGACCTGGTGGGAGCGTGGGGCGCACGGCTGGGCGTCGGTCTGTACGAGCTGCCGCTGGTCACCCTCCGCCAGCGTCGCGCCGAACCCGGCAGGCCGTTCTGGTTCGCCTTCCAGCAGCCCACGGAAGAGGACACCAACCTCTTCTACGGCTTCCCGCCCAACCCCTGGTCGACCAGCCACGACATCCGGCTCGGCCCGGTCTTCGAGACCGACCCGCTGGAGCACGCCGACGACGCGAAGGGGCTGCCGGCCGCGCGGCCGGTGCAGCGGGTGACCGACTGGGCCGGCGCGCACATGCCCTGGGCCGACCCGCAGCCGGCCGAGCTGTCCACCTGCCTGGCGATGCTGCCCGCCAACTCCGCCCGGCAGTTCTTCCTCGGAGACGCCGGCGCCCTGGTGGACGGCGGTGAGAACGTCGTGGTGTCGGTGGCGGGCTGGGGCTTCAAGTTCACCCCGCTGTGGGGCAAGATCTGCGCCGACCTGGCCCTCGACGGGACCACCGGGTACGACATCGGCCGGCACGCCCTCACGCCCGCCGGACCGTCCGGGATCATCGAATGACCCTGCACGACGGCGGCCTCACCGCGGCCCCGGACCCCGGCGGCATCGCGGTCGTCGGGATGGCGGGGCGGTTCCCCGGTGCGGAGGACATCGACGCCTTCTGGCGCAACCTGCGGGACGGCGTCGAGTCCATCACCCGCCTGGAAGAGGAGGAACTGCTCGCCGAAGGCATCGGGCGGGCGGAGTTCGGCCACCCCGAGTACGTCCCGGCAGCCCCGCTCCTGGACGGTGTGGACCTCTTCGACGCACGGTTCTTCGGCTTCAGCGCGCGGGAAGCGGCGCTGCTGGACCCCCAGCAGCGCCTGTTCCTGGAGTGCGCGTGGCACGCCCTGGAACACGCCGGCATCGATCCGGCGGCAGCGCGCTCCGGAGGGGTCTTCGCGGGCGCCAACATGCCCGCCTACCTGATGTCGAACCTGCTGGGCGGCCGCCGGATCGTCCTCGACTCGGCCGTCTTCGAACTGCAGATCCACAACGACAAGGACTACCTGGCGACCCGCACCGCCCATCAGCTCGGCTTCACCGGACCCGCACTGTCGGTGCAGACGGCCTGTTCCACCTCGCTCGTCGCGGTGCACGAGGCCGCCCAGTCCCTGCACACCGGGGCCTGCGACATCGCCCTGGCCGGCGGCGTGTGCGTACGGGTGCCGCACCGGGTGGGGTACCGCTACGAACGCGGACTCATCTACTCGCCGGACGGCCACTGCCGCCCCTTCGACGCCGAGGCCCGGGGCACCGTCTTCGGCAGCGGTGTGGGCGTGGTGGTCCTCAAGCGGCTGACGGACGCGGTACGGGACGGCGACCGGGTGCTGGCCGTGCTCAAGGGCTCCGCGGTCAACAACGACGGGTCGGACAAGGTCGGTTACACCTCACCCGGAGTCGCCGGGCAGGAGCGGGTGATCCACCGGGCGCTCCGCGCGAGCGGCGTGGACGCCCGTACCGTCACCGCCGTCGAGGCGCACGGCACCGCCACCCCCATCGGCGACCCCATCGAGATCAACGCGCTGACCCGCGCCCACCGGCACTTCACCGAGGACACCGGCTACTGCGCCCTCGGCTCGGTGAAGTCCAACATCGGTCACCTGGAGACCGCGGCCGGCATCGCCGCCCTGATCAAGGCCGTACTCCAGCTGCAGCACCGCGAGCTGGCGCCCAGCCTGCACTTCCGTACGCCCAACCCGCGGATCGACTTCGACGCGACGCCCTTCCGGGTGAACACCCGGCGGACCGCCTGGGAGCCGGACGGCGGCCCGCGCCGCATCGGTGTCAGCTCCTTCGGCATCGGCGGCACCAATGCCCATGTGATCCTCGAAGAGGCCCCGGCCGCACGCCCGTCCGACGGGCCGGCGGACGGCGGCCGGGGCGGGGGCCGGCCACAGCTCCTCCTGCTGTCCGCCAAGACACCGCAGGCACTCCAGGCGGCGACGGACCGGCTGGCCGGACGGTTCGCCGCGCCGGACACCCCGGAGACCGCTGACGCCGCGTACACCCTGCAGACCGGCAGGCGGCCGATGCGTCACCGCCGGGCGGTCCTGGTCCCGCCCGGCCCGGTGCCGGTGGCCTCGCTCCTCGGCGGCGCCGACCCCGGCCGCGCACGCCAGGGGGACGCGGGCACCGGCTCACCGCGCACGGTGTTCCTCTTCCCCGGCCAGGGCACGCAGTTCCCCGGAATGGGCCATGGCCTGTACACGGCGGACCGGGGGTTCGCCGCCGACATCGACCGCTCGGCCCAGCTGCTGCGCGCCGAGCTCGGTTTCGACCTGCGCGAGGTGCTGTACGGCGCGGACGCCGGGACGGCGGAACGGCTCACGTCGACGGAGGTGGCCCAGCCCGCGCTGTTCGCCACCGAGTACGCGCTCGCGCGGCTGCTGATGCGCTGGGGCGTGACGCCGGACGACATGGTGGGTCACAGCGTCGGCGAGCTGACCGCGGCGTGTGTGGCCGGGGTGCTGCGGCTGGAGGACGCGCTGCACCTGGTCGCGCTGCGCGGCAGGCTGATGCGCGAGCAGCCGCCCGGGGCGATGCTGTCGGTCGAGGCAGCCGAGGACGCGGTGGTGCCGCTGCTGCCGCCGGGGGTGACCGTCGCCGCGGTCAACGCGCCCGCCTTGTGCGTGGCGGCCGGCCCGGAAGAGGGCGTGGCCGCGCTGGAGCGGGTGCTGGCCGGCGCGGGGGTGACCGCGCGGCGTCTGCACACCTCGCACGCCTTCCACTCGGCGATGATGGACCCGGTGGTCGGCCCGCTGACCGAGGCCGTACGCGGCGCCGCTCCGGCTCCGTACGAGCGGCCCTTCGTCTCCGGTGTGACCGGGCGGCCGATCACCACCGAGCAGGCCACGGACCCCGCGTACTGGGGCGGCCATGCCCGGCGGCCGGTGCGCTTCGCCGACGCGGTCGGCACGGCGGCGGCCAAGGGCCGTACCGTGCTGGTCGAAGTCGGGCCGGGCACCACGCTGTCCACCCTGGCCAAGGCGACGCTGGCCGGACGGCGGGGCATCTCCACGGTCCGGACGATGCGCCGTCCCGGGGAGGCCGGCGACGACCTGGAGACGCTGCTGCTCGGGGTCGGGGACCTGTGGCTGGCGGGCGGCGAGGTGCGGTGGAGCGCGCTGCACGACGGGCCGCGGCACAAGGTCCCGCTGCCCGGCTATCCGTTCGAACGGGAGCGGCACTGGATCGGGCCGAGCGGGGAGCAGGGCGCCGGCGCGCCCGCGCAAGCCGCCGACGTACGGGCCACCCTTGCGGAACCGAAGGAGAGCGGGTCGCGGGAGCGGCCGACGCGGCCCCCCGGGCTGCGCTCCGGCTACACCGCCCCGCGCGACGAGACCGAGAAGCGGATCGTGGCGCTGTGGGAGGAGTTCCTCGGCTTCGAGGGCATCGGGGTCGACGACGACTTCTATGAGCTGGGCGGGCATTCGCTGCTCGGCACCCAGCTGGTGAACCGGATACAGGACGAGCTGGGTGCGACGGTGTCCCTGCGGGAACTGCTGTCCCACCCGTCACCGGCGAAGCTCGCCGCGCTGGTCGCCGCCTCGGCGGCCCCGGCGGCAGGGGAGGCGACGACGCCGTAGAAGCCACTGTGATGACCGTGAGGCCGGCGGCTCCCCCTCCCGCCGGCCTCACGGCTTTTGCGTCTGCCGGGCGCGGAAGCGGCGTACGGCGTCACGGTTCGCGCAGGCGTGGGAGCAGTAACGCTGACGGCCGCCCCGGGTGAAGTCGCCGTACGCCCGGCCGCACTCGGCCAGAGCACAGCGGCCGAGGCGGTCCATGCCGCGGCCCGTCAGGTGCAGGGCGGTGCCCACACTGACCACCGCCCGCACCACACCGGCCAGCCCCAGGTCGTCGGCGCGGTAGTGGATGTGCCAGCCGCCGTCGGCGTGGTCGGTCAGCCGGGGGTGCGTGGACGAAGCCGTCAGCAGGTCGTTGAGCAGGGCGGCCCGCCGCTCGTCGGTGTCCGCGTCGACCACCGCGAGCCAGCGCGGGATGAAGCGGAGGATCTCCGCCAGGTCCTCGTCGTCCACCGGGCGGTCGATCGCCATGCCCGCGGCGACGCAGCGTTCGGCGAATTCCCCGGGGGAGCGCGGCGGTGTGGCCGCGAGATCGAGGATCAGCCGTACGGGATCTTCACCGTAAGGGTTCTGTTGCACAAGGGTATTACATCAGCATGATCCGGAAGGCGCTCGGCCCCCGGAAGGAAACACTGTCATGCGCAAATGGCTGCCGCTGGCCGCCACCTGCTTGGGAACGTTCATGCTCCTCGTCTACTCGACGATCGTGACGGTGGCGCTCCCCAGCATGGCCCACGACCTGCACGCGGACTTCGGCTCCCTGCAGTGGATCGTCGACGTCTACACCCTCGCCCTCGCGGGGCTGCTGCTCGGCATGGGCTCACTCGGCGACAACCTCGGACGCAAACGCCTCTACCTGGCCGGCCTGGGCGCCTTCGGCGTCTCCACGCTGGTCTGCGGACTGGCCGGCGACGTCGGCGTACTGATTGCCGCACGGGCGGTGCAGGGCCTGGCCGGTGCCGCGATGTTCTCCACCCTGCTGCCGCTGATCGCCCTCACCTACACCGGACGCGACAAGGGGGTGGCCTTCGCGGTCTGGGGCGCGGTGGCCGGTGCGGCCGCCGGTATCGGCAACGTCGCGGGAGGCGTGCTCACCCAGTTCCTCTCCTGGCAGTGGATCTTCTTCGGCGGGGTCCCGCTCTGCGCGGTCACGCTGGCGCTGTCCGCCGTGGTGCTGATCGACGACACCACCACCTCGACCCGCATCGACTACCTGGGCATCGTCACCTTCACCCTGTCCGCGATCGGCATCACCTTCGGCATCATCCGCGGCGGCGAACAGGGCTGGGGAGCCACCTCGGCGCTGCTCGGCTTCGCCGTCGGCGTGGTGATGCTCGTCGCGTTCATCCTCGTCGAGCGGTCCGGCAGCAAGCCGATGATCTCGCTGGACCTGTTCCGCAAGCGGGAGTTCAACGGAACGCTGGTCGCGGCCATGGGCTACTACCTCGCCGCGTTCGGCGCGCTGCCGGTCATGTCGATCTGGCTGCAGGACAGCATGGGGCTCACCTCACTGCCCACGGCGCTGGTCATCACGGTGCAGCCGGTGGCGTTCTTCGCCACCTCCGCCCTGGTCGGCAGCGCGCTGCACCGGCTTCCCGCGTACTGGACGCTCGGCGGCGGCACGGTCGCCGTCGGGGTGGGCAACGTCCTGATGCTGACGGTCGACGCGGGATCGTCCTGGACGGCACTGATACCCGGACTGGTCATCACCGGCATCGGCGCGGGCGTCGTCTCGCCCGTGCTGCCCGCCATCGCCATGTCCGCCGCGCCCGAGTCGCAGAGCGGGGTCGCCGCCGCGGCGGCCAACTGCGCGCGTCAGCTCGGGCTGGCGCTGGGCATCGCGGTGCTCGGTTCCGTGTTCCACCAGTTCTCGTCCGGCGGCGGCACCGGCCTGCGGGAGGCGTACGCCCACGGGCTGTCCGCGGTCTTCGCCGTCGCCGCCGTGGTCGGGCTGGGCAGCGGACTGCTGGCGCTGTGGCTTCTCAAGGCACGGCGTCCCGTCGCCCAGCCGGCCTGACTTCCGCTCGTCGCGGCGGGCGGTTCACCCGGGGGGGGGCTGATGTACGGCTCCCCCGGGAACGAGCCCCAGTGCCTAACCACCCCTTACGGCACGGCTGTTGGGAAGCGTGCTTGAACACCTGGGTTTCGTTGACACCTTCTGCCGGGCTCGCTGACCATCTACCCGGCCGAACGTTTGCGCGCAGCGCCCGAAGGCGGCGCGGAACCGGCCGAGCAGACCGCGAATTGGTGAAGGGACCGTGAGCCCGATGGCGACACAACCGCCCCAGATCGACCTCTCCGTGACCGAGCCGCTGGATACGGCAGTCGACGAGACCACCGCGCTGGCCCAGTACCCGGGGCTGCGCGAATTCCGGGCCACCCTGGGCGGCACGCCGCTCGTCGAGGTGCCCGGTCCGCCCGGCGGGGCGAGGATCATGGCCAAGTACGAACTCCGCAACCCGTCCGGCTCCGCCAAGGACCGCCCCGCGTACTCCATGCTCTGCCGCGCCATCAACGAACACGCGGGCAGCAGCACGCCGTTGAAGCTCGTGGACTGCTCGGGCGGCAACATGGCCCGCGCGCTGACCGGACTCAACAAGGTCACCGGAATCCCCATGCGGGCCGTGATGCCGGACTCCGTACCGCAGAGCCTGCTGACCCACCTGTCCGAGGGCGGCACCGCCATCGACCTGGTGCCGGCGTCCGAGTTCCCGCTCGCCATCATGCGGCGCGCCTCCGAGATCGCCGAGGAGGACCCCAGCTGGACGCTGCTGGCACAGCACCGGAACATGGCGAACGTCGCCGCGCACCAGTTCTCCACCGGCCGGGAGATCGTCGGCCAGCTCGACGGCGCCCGCCCCGCCGCCGTGGTGGCGGCGGTCGGCAGCGGAGGCATGCTCGCCGGCGTGGCCCGCGCGCTGCGGGGCATCGCCCCCGGGCTCGCCGTCATCGGCGTGACCCCCGCAGAGCTGCCCTACGGAACGCCCGAGCCACCGAACGGGGAACCGAAGTTCGCCGGGGCGGGCGGGCTGACGTACGGGATGCGCCAGCCCTTCGTGGACAAGCTGCTGCCGGAGTTCGAGAGCGCCCAGGTCTCGCACCGCGAAGCGCTCACGGCGATGTACGATTTCTGGCAGGAGACCGGCACCAGGATCGGCTCGTCGGCCGGCGCGAGCTGGCTGATCGCGCGTGAGAAGGCGAAGAACCTGGGCCCCGACGACACCGTCGTCACGGTCTTCGCGGACTCCGGGTCGAAGGAGGACTGGGAGAGGGCAGAAAGCATGGGGAACTGAGCCATGCTCCAGCCGCAGCCCGACCGGAAACCGAGAGCGGCCGCCGTGCCGTTCGGCGGCCGGCGCGCCGGGGACGGACCGCTGTCCCGGATGCTCGAAGACATCGACACGACGCTGGCCCGGGACCCCTCGATCACCTCCCGGGCGGAAGCGGTGTTCCACTCCACGCTGCCCGCGCTGTGGATCCACCGTGTCGCACACCGGTTGTACGGGCGCCGGCACCGGATCGCCGCCCGCGTACTGACCAGCTGCGCACGGGTGCTGACCGGCATCGAGATCCATCCGGGGGCGCGGATCGGCCGGCGGCTCTTCATCGACCACGGCACCGGCGTGGTGATCGGTGAGACCGCGGTGCTCGGGGACGACGTCACCATCTACCAGCAGGTGACACTCGGGGCTGTCGGGTGGTGGCGGGACAAACTGCGGCCGAGCGGCGACCGGCGGCACCCGGAAGTCGGCGACCGGGTCACGCTCGGCGTCAACGCGACCGTCCTCGGCCCGCTGGTCATCGGCGACGACGCGCTGATCGGCGCGCACGCGCTGGTGCTGGGTGATGTGGCGGCCGGGAGCCGCATCATGGGCGAGCCCACCGTCGCCCGCCCCCGGAAGATGGCGGAGCACCGGGCCGACCGGGCCTGAGCGGTGCCCGGCCGTCCGTGCTCCGGCGAGCGGCCGTTGCCCGAGCCGGTTCCCCGCCGGCGGCGGCCGGGGCCGGAGCGGTGCAGGAGGCACCGACCGAACGGGGGTTGGCCGGTAACGCACCGGTCCGCGGCGGGGGCGGTCCGGACATGGTTAGCGTGGATCTTGATCGGAGTCACCCGGCGTCACGGTGGTCCCCACCGTCCCGACGAAAGACCGACCACGTTCCATGACCTCCCCTGGACGCACCCGCTGGGCCATCGGCTCGCTGCTGACCGGCGGCATCCTCGTCAACTTCTTCGACCGTACGGTGCTGTCGGTGGCCAGCACCCCGCTCGCCGCGGAGTTCGGGCTCAGCCTCAGCCAACTCGGCGTGGTGCTGGCCGCCTTCAGCTGGTCCTACTGCCTGGTCCAGCTGCCCTCCGGCCTGCTGGCCGACCGGATCGGCGTGAAGTGGCTGAACCGGATCGCGGTCCCGTTGTGGGCGCTGGCGAGCCTGCTGACGGCGGTGGCCTCCGGCCTGGGGCCGGTCGTCCTGGCCCGGGTGCTGCTGGGGGTGTCCGAAGGACCGTCGATGGTCGGCGCCGCGAAGGCGACCGCGGCGTGGTTCCCCACCGTCGAACGGGGCCGGGCCACCGCGCTGTTCGACGGCGCCACGAAGTTCGCCAACGTACTGGCCTTCCCGCTGCTGGCCTGGGTGATCAGCACCTGGGGCTGGCGGTCGGGATTCCTGTTCACCGCCGTACTCAGCCTGCTGTTCGCCGTGGTGTGGTGGTGGGGATACCGCGACCCGGCCGAGCACTCCGGGCCTACCGGGGCGGAGGATGACCGCGTGCGCGGCGGCACGGCCGGCGCCCTGCGCGACGTACTGCGCTCCCGCCGGATCTGGGCCATGTCCCTGGGGTTCGCCTGTTACGGCTACACCATCAATGTGGTGCTCACCTGGATGCCGGTGTTCTTCCAGCGGCAGTTCGGCGTGGCGCTGGGCTCGGCCGGCCTGTACGCCATGGTGCCGTGGCTGGTGGCGACCGTGGCCGAGGTCGTCTTCGGGGGCTGGCTGGTCGACCGCAGGGTGCGTGGTGGCGGGGACGCCGTGGGCGGCCGCAGGCCGGTGCTGCTGTGCGGACTCGCGCTGGGCGCCACCATCGGCTGTGTGGGGTGGGCCGAAACGCCCCTCGGCGCGGTCTTCTGGATGTCCCTGTCCCTCGGCGGCCTCGCGGTGGCCGCGCCCGTGGCGTGGAGCCTGCCCGGGCTGCTGGCCCCGCCGGGCTCGGTGGGCGCGGTCGGCGGCCTGATGAATTTCGCCAATACGGCGGCCACCACCGGCGGGGTGCTGCTGACCGGCCGGCTGGCCGACGTCACCGGGTCGTTCGGCGCGCCCTTCCTGTGTGCCGTCCTGGTGCTGTTTGTCGGCGGTTTGTTCTACTGGCCGGTACTGCGGACGAACCGTACATCCGCGGCCGCCCCGGCGGAAACAAGTAAGGCGTTCAAGTAAAATCTACGGCAGTTCTCGGACATTCCATGGTCATTACCCGTCGTCCCTCTATGTGTCTGGAGTCACCTGGGTAATGCGGTCCATGTGCACGGCGATTGGGTATCGGCCTTCTCGGTAGCACCACGGGCCGGAGTACTCCAGTGGCGAAGGCTGTTCACATCGAGACGGGGCGTCGTAAGCGGATGAACAACAGCTCAGTATTAGCCGCCTGCCTGCGCCGGCTGTCCTGGTCCCCGGACCGGCTGGCCCGGGAGATCAACAGGGTGTGCGGCGCGGGCACCATAAGCGCCAAGGCGCCGTACAACTGGCTGAACGGCTCGTGTCCGCGCCGCGACCTGCCCCGTGTGGTCTCCGAAATCCTGGGCGCCCGGCTCGGCGAGCCGGTGCCGGTCCACTCGCTGTGGCCCGACCGGTTCCCGCCCCCGGCGCCGGCACCCGGCCAGGAGCCCCTGCCGGGGCCGTCGGCGCACCACGACCCCGGGTGGGCGGTCCCGCCGGTACAGCGCCGCCCGGCCCCGCCGGCCACCGCGGTCAGCGAACCGGACCTGATCACCGCGGCCGTGGACTGGCTGCTCAACACCGACACCCCGCCGCCCGCCCAGCGGCGCGGCGAGGAGATCGACGCCGCGGCACTGAGTCTGATCGGCGAGCGCGTCAACCAGTTCCGCCTGCTCGACGACGACCGCGGCGGCCGGCTGCTCCTCGACTGGGCCGCCCAGGACCTGCGGTGGGCCGTCATGCTCGTCGACTCCTGCTCCTACGACCAGGACACCGGCATCCGGCTGCACCGGCTCGTCGCCGAACTCGGCCAGATCGTCGGCTGGATGGCCGGCGACCTCGGCGACGAAGCCCACAGCAGGCACTATCTGCTGCATGCCCTGCGCTCCGCACGCCTGGCGGGCGACCGCGGACTGGCCGCGCACATCATCTCCTGCCTGAGCTACCAGGCCGTCTGGCACGGCCGGGGCGAGGAGGCACTGCGGCTCATCCAGATCGCCCGCAAGGGCACCGTCGGCCTGGCCCCGAGCCCTGGCCAGGCACTGCTGGCCAGCCGTCAGGCCAGGGCACACGCCAGCCTCGGGGACCTGGCCGGCTGCGAGCGCGCGCTGGAGGAGGCGCAGGCCATCCGTGAGGCCGTCGGGGGCGCCCAGCGGGTGACCGAGTTCCGCGGCCAGGAGCCCTGGGCCTACTGGGTCACCCCCGCCGTGCTGGTGGGCGACGCCGGCCGGGCCCGGCTGGAGGGCGGCCGGCCCGGACAGGCCGCCCGCGACCTCGCGCGCGGCCTGGAGCTGTTCGACGGCAGCCAGCCCCGCAACCGCCTGCTGCACCACGCATCATTGGCCGAGGCGCGGCTGGCACTGGGGGAGATCGACGGTGCAGCGGAGGCCGCCGAGGCGGCACTGGACCTCGCGGGCCGGTCGGCCTCGGCGCGCGGCCGTGCCCGCCTGTCCGGGCTGCGCCGGCAGCTCCAGCGCCATGACGCCGCCGACGCCCGCCGGATCGTCCAGCGGACCGACGACGTACTGGGCCGTACCCGCCGATGAGGTAGCGCCGGGGATGAGGTCCCGCCCGGTCGGAGGAGAATACTGCCCCGGGCCGGTGGCCGGCCAATGACGCGACGCTGAACATTCACGCGTCGCCGAGCCATTCACGCGTGGCCGAACACCCCCACGGCGAGCGATACTGACGCGCGCCGCCGGGAAACTCCCGACCGGTCGAGGGAATCGGGCTCCCTGTATAAGATCGACTGCATTTCGTGATGTCCCGGACTGCTTATGAGGAGCCCACCATGCGCGTCAGTTTCGGGGTGCCACTCGCCCCGTTGACGACCCTCGGTATCGGCGGACAGGCCACGTCCCTGGTCGAATTGCAGGCACTCTCCGATTTCCCCGACTTCGTCCAGGAGATGCGCCACCGGCCCGCCCCGCCGATATGTCTGGGAGAAGGCAGCAACGTCCTCGTCGACGACCGGGGCTGCACCTTTCCGGTCCTACGGATCGCCACCCGAGGATATCGGGTGCGAGAAGTGGACGGCCGGCACGTACGGGTCGAGGTGCAGGCCGGGCACCCGCTGCGGGAACTGGTCGCGACGCTGATCGCCGAAGGCCTGGTCGGCATGGAGATGCTGGCCGGCATCCCCGGCACCACCGGCGCGACGCCGGTGCAGAACGTCGGGGCGTACGGGCAGGAAGTGTCCGACACCCTGCACAGCGTGGAGGCGTGGGACTGGGAGCTGGGCCGCCGGGTCACCCTGGACGCGTCCCAGTGCGCACTGGGCCACCGCACCAGCATCTTCAAGGGATCGCGTCGCTGGACCGTCCTGTCCCTCCGCTTCACGCTCAGACGCGCCGGGCTGAGCGCTCCGGTGACCTACCGCAGCGTGGCCGACGAGCTGGACGTACCGCTGGGCAGCAGCGTGCCCCCCGCCCAGGTCGCCGAGGCGGTCCTGGCGGTGCGCCGCAGAAAGGGCATGGTGCTGGACTCCTGCGCGAAGGACCGGCGTTCCATCGGCAGCGTCTTCTTCAGCCCGGAGGTCGGCGGTGCGACGGCCGCGGAACTGCGGGGACTCGGCGCGCCGGTGGCCCGCTTCCCGGACGGCTCCACGCGGGTGAGCGCCAGCTGGCTGATCCGTCAGGCGGGCTTCGATCTCAACCACCCCCTCACCCGCGGCGTACGGATCTCCTCCGTGCACCACACCCTCGTCGCCGACGACGGAGCCAGCGCGGCCGGCTTCCGCGAGGCGGTCGGCATCGTGCTGCGACAGGTGCACGACCGCACCGGTGTCCTCCTCACGCCGGAGATCGACTTCATCGGGGACTGACCGCGCCGGCCGCCGGCCCGGTGCCCGCCGCCGTGCAGTAGTGCCGCCCGATGGGCACGATCAGCGGGGTGCCCGAGACCGGGTCGGGGATGACCCGGCAGTCCATGCCGAAGACCGTCCGCATCACCTCCTCGGTCACGATCCGCGACGGCGGGCCCGCGGCGGCGATCGCGCCGTCCTGCATCACCACGATGTGATCGGCATAGCGGCAGGCGAGGTTGAGGTCGTGCAGCACCGCGACGACGGTGGTGCCGTCCTTGCGGTTGAGGTCGGTCAGCAGGTCCAGCACCTCGACCTGATGCGGTACGTCGAGGAAGGTCGTCGGCTCGTCCAGCAGGAGCAGCCCGGTGCGCTGCGCGAGCGCCATCGCGATCCACACCCGCTGCCGCTGCCCGCCGGACAGCTCGTCCACCGGGCGCTCGGCCAGCCCCAGGGTGTCGGTGGCGAGCAGGGCCTGCGCGACCGCCTCGTCGTCCTCGGCACCCCACCGCCGCAGCAGCTTCTGGTGCGGGTGGCGGCCCTGCCCCACCAGCTCGCCGACGCGGATGCCGTCCGGCGCGACGGGGGACTGCGGCAGGATGCCGAGGACGGCGGCGACCTGCCGGGTCGACATCGTGCGGATGTCCTGCCCGTCCAGGCACACCGTGCCCGAAGCGGGGCGCAGCAGCCGCGCCAGCGCGCGCAGCAGGGTGGATTTGCCGCAGCCGTTCGGGCCCACCACCATCGTGACCTCGCCCGGAGGGACCTCGAACGACAGGCCGTCGATGACCTGCCGCCCGTCGTACCCCAGCCGGACCTCCTCGGCACGCAGCACGTGCGATGCGGTCATCCGTCCCGGTCCTCCGTCTCCCGCTCCGGTGTTGGTCATCCGACACGCCCCGAGCGGTTGGTGCTTGCCAGCAGGAACAGCAGGTACGGGGCCCCCACGACACCGGTCACCACGCCCACCGGCAACTCCGTGGCGGCGAAGAGATGCTGCCCGATGAAGTCGGACACGGGCATCAGGACCGCGCCGACCAGTGCCGCCGCCGTCAGCGCGGGCCCGCGCCCGCGCAGCAGCCCGCGCGCGATCGGCGCGCCGACCAGGGCCACGAACGGGACCGGGCCGGCCGCCGCGGTCGCCACCGCGGCCAGCCCCACCGCCACCGCCAGCAGCGCCAGCCGGCGGGGCGCCACCCGTACTCCGAGCCCGGTCGCGGTGTCGTCGCCGAACTGCAGCGCCCTCAGCGAACGCGCCAGCACCGCCGCGGCGGGCAGCAGCGGGACCAGACACAGCGCGAGCGTGCCGGCGTGCAGCCAGGTGCGGCTGTCCAGGCTTCCCGTCAGCCACTCCAGTGCCCGCTGCGCGTCGACGACGCGTGCGGTGGTCATCAGGTAGGAGATCAGGCTGGACAGTACCGCCGCGATCCCGATGCCGACGAGGACGAGGCGGTATCCGCTGACGCCGTTGCGCCAGGCGAGCAGGTAGATGAGGGTGGCCGTGACCAGCGCGCCCACCAGCGCCCCGAAGGAGACCGCCAGCCCGCCCAGTCCGAGGACCAGGACGCACACGACGGCCGCCGCGCTCGCGCCGGAGGTGATGCCGATGACGTCCGGGCTGGCCAGCGGGTTGCGGATCAGGCTCTGGAAGAGCGCGCCGGACAGCGCGAACGCGGCGCCGGCCAGCATGGCCGTCAGCACCCGCGGCAGCCGTACGTCGAGGACGAAGAAGTCGCTCTCCCAGGAGGCGTCGCCGAAGAGCGAGCCGGTGAGCGACCGGATCACGTCCGGCAGCGACAGGTCGTAGTCGCCCAGCGTCAGGGCGGCGGTGAACGCCACGAGGACGACGAGCGCCAGCGCGCCGGTCACCGCGTACGTGCGCCTCCTGCCGCGGCGGCGTGCCGCGGCCACGATCTGCCGCGCGGTGTCCACGGCCGCCGTCTCGGCCGCAACCGTCCGTTCGCTCATGCTCCGGCCGCCCATCACAGCTCCGCGAGCTTGCGGCGGCGTACCAGCAGGATGAACACCGGGGCGCCCATGAGCGGGGTCATCAGCCCGACCTGCAGCTCGGTGGGCCGGATCGCCAGCCGGCCCACGATGTCCGCCACGAGCACCAGCACGGGGGCGAGCAGCATCGAATAGGGCAGTATCCAGCGGTAGTCCGGGCCGGTGAGCAGACGGGCCAGGTGCGGTACGGCCAGGCCGACGAAGGCGATCGGACCGCACATCGCGGTGGCGGCACCGCACAGCAGGACCACCGACAGTGCCGCCGCCACCCGGTCCCGGCCGGTGCGCCGGCCCAGGGAACGCGCGGTGTCCTCGCCGAGCGCGAGCGCGTTGAGCATCCGTCCGGAGAACAGGGCCAGTACGGCGCCGACGGCCAGGAAGGGCAGCGCCTGGCCGACGACCGTACCGTCCCGGCCGGCCAGCGAGCCCACCTGCCAGAACCGGAACTGGTCGAAGGCGTTCGCGTCGAGCAGCAGGACCGCGGTGGTCAGCGAGGTCAGCGCGGCGCTCACCGCGGCTCCGGAGAGCGCGAGTTTGACGGGGGTGGCGCCGCCGCGGCCCAGCGAACTCACCGCGTAGACCAGGCAGGCCGCCAGTGCGGCACCGACCAGGCCGAACCACACATAGCCGGTCAGCGCGGTGATGCCGAAGACGTCGATGCCGACGACGATGAAGAGCGCGGCGCCGGCGTTCACCCCCAGGATGCCGGGGTCGGCCAGCGGGTTGCGGGTCACTCCCTGCATCACCGCGCCGGCCATGCCCAGTGCCGCGCCCGCCAGTATCCCCAGGGCGGTGCGGGGGAGCCGTAACTCCCAGATGGCCAAGTGGTCCACGTCGTCCGGGTCGAAGTGGAACAGCGAGTCGGCGACCGTGCCGAGCGGGACGGTCCGCGCGCCGAGGCCCATGCTGACGGCCGCCACCACGACAAGGGCGCACGCCGTGGCACCTAAGCCGGACAGCAGCTTCCCGCGGCTGCTTCTCACTCTGACTTCCCCGTTCCCGCTGACGGCGCAGTGCGACGTGCATGGTGGCTTCAACTTCTGTAAGGCTAACCTTACTTATCGCTCGTGTCGATATTCGCATCCCGAACACCCCTGTGACACCGAGGAGACACATGCCACCCCTGCCCGGCCGCCGACAGGTCCTGACCACCGGTGCCCTCGGACTCTTCGCGCTCGGCGCGGCGGGCTGCTCACTCCCGGAGGCCGACCGCCGGCAGACCGCGCGCGGCCGGGCCGCCTGGAGCTTCACCGACGACGCCCGGCGCACGGTCCGGCTGGACCGCCGCCCGCGCCGCATCGTGGCGCACTCCACCGCCGCCGCGGCCCTGTGGGACTACGGAATCCGCCCGGTCGGTGTGTACGGCTCGCTGCAGAAGCAGGGCGGCGGCAAGGACTTCACCGTGCTCGGCGAGGTGGACCTCGACCGGCTGACCGTGGTCGGCAGCACCTGGGGCCATGTGAGCATCGAGCGGATGGGCAAGCTGCACCCGGACCTCGTCGTCGACCCGCTCCAGTACGGATCGCAGCAGATGATCCCGGCGGGTCTCGAACTCGTCCAGCGGCTGGCCCCCATGGTGTCCATAGAGGTGTACGGAGCCAAGGTCGACACCGCCGTACAGCGCTACGCCGACTTGGCCGCCGCCCTCGGAGCGGACTTCACCGCACCGGAGTTACGGCACCGGAAGGCCGCTTACTCCGCCGCCCGTGACGAGGTGCGCCGGACCATCAGCGGCAAGCCCGGACTGCGGGTGATGTTCGCCTCCGCCGACCAGGACGGCATCCGGGTCAGCAAGAATGGGTGGTCCTCCATCGGCGACTTCGAAAGCCTCGGCCTGGACATCGTCAAACCCACCGGCGGCAACCTCTACGTCGAGAAGCTCTCCTGGGAACTGGTCGACCGTTACCCGGCCGACCTCATCCTCTTCGACGTACGCGCCAGCAGCCTCCAGCCGGCGGGCCTCCGCAACAACGGCCTGTGGCGCAGCCTCCCCGCCGTCCGCGCCGGACAGCTCGGCCCGTGGTACCCCGAGCCGAGCCTCAGCCACCACGGCATGAAGAAGGTCTACGACGCTTTCGTCAAGACGCTGGCGGGGGCCCGGGCGGGTGTCGCATGACCGTGTGAACCCCTCATGGCCGGGCTTCGGCGGGCCGGTTAGGGTCGGCCGCATGGAAGCCGAACAACTGCCGGGGGCCGGTGCGCTGTTGCGCGAATGGCGGCTGCGGCGCAAGCTCAGCCAGCTGGAGCTGGCCCTGCGCGCCGACACCTCGTCGCGGCACCTGTCCTGCGTGGAGACCGGGCGCGCCCGGCCCAGCCAGAAGATGGTGCTGCGCCTGGCCCACCACCTGGACGTACCGCTGCGCGAGCGCAACAGCCTGCTGATGGCCGCCGGCTATGCGCCCGTGTACCGGGAGCGGCCCCTTGAGGGCGAGGACATGGCCGCGGTGCGCTCGGCGGTGGACATGCTGCTGGAAGGCCATGAGCCGTACCCGGCGGTCGTCGTCGACCGGCTGTGGAACGTGGTGCGCGCGAACCGGGCGATGAACGTCATGCTCGACGTGGCACCGGCGGAGCTGCGGGAGCCCACCCCGAACGTGATGCGGCTGGCCCTGCACCCCACGGGCTTCCCGGCGCACGCGGTCGACTACGGGCCGGTGCGCGCGTACCTGCTCGGCGGGCTGTCGCAGCAGGCGCACAGCACCGGCGCCCCCGCGCTGCGGGCGCTGTACGACGAGGTCAGTGCCTACGAGGTGCCCGCGCACGAGGAGCCGTCGCCGCCGCAGGACCGCGGCCCGCGCGAAGCGGTGGTGCCGATGCGGTTCCGCACCCCGCACGGCGAACTGGCGATGTTCAGCACCATCGCCACCTTCGGCGCACCGGCCGACGTCACCCTCTCGGAGCTGGCGATCGAGCTGTTCTTCCCGATGGATCAGCACACCGCGCGCGTCCTGCGTGAGCGCGCCGAGTGCGGAGGCCGGGTGAACGCCGCGTAACCGGCGGGTCGTTGCCGGCCCGCAGGGTGCAGCCGCTGGGGGAGTGGACGGGGGAGACCGAGGAGCGAGAAGAATTTGCCGGATTCGCCGGGAATTCTAACTCTTTGTCCACGACTCTCCCTTTATGGTGTTGTCGCTGGTCAGCGACGCGTCATGCTGTGACGGAACGAAGAGGGGTCCGTACGGCGCCCGGTCTGCTCGACTCGTGCCGGTGCGGCTGCTTCCGGTTCCGCCGGTGAAGGACCGTTATGAGGAATTAGTTATCTTAATTCTCATTCGCCCGTATGCCGCAGTCACCCGCTGTGAGGCGCATTCGTTGACGACGTATGACTGAGACGATCGTTTCCCCCACGCGCCGGCTCGGCGCCTGGCAGCTGAGCTCGACCGTGCCCCGCAGCGCGCCCGACGTCCGGCCCGACGTCCACCTGCTGCGCCCCGGCCAGCGCGTCCGGCTGGAATACACCGGTGACCTGCTGGAACAGCTGCTGGCCACCCTCGACGGCAGCACGGACGACCGGTAACGGCCCCACCGGCGCCCGCCGCCCCGCGGGGCGGCGCGTCGGCCGGCCCCTTCCCCACCGGCCACCACCGATTCCTGTGAGAGCTGTTGTGAACGACAACCCGCGGGCCCCCGTGCCACCCGGTACCGGCCGGCACCGGCTGCCACGCCAGAGTACGGAGGAGCCCTTCGCCTTTCCCGGCGTCGGCGTCCCGTACCCGTACGACGGGCCCATGGGCCAGGAGCTGGCCGACGACGGGTGGGACGCCGCCGTCATGCAGGAACTCGGCCCCGAACTGGCGGAGCTGTGGGACACGGCCGAGCAGTACCCCCTGCCCGGCGGCCCGGAAGCCGCGTTCCCGGGCGGCGCCTACGTGTTCCACCCCGGAGAGGCCGCCTTTCACACCGGGGAGGCCGTCCGGCACCTCGGCGAGACAGTCCGGCACCCCGATGAGGCCGTCTTTCAGCCCGACGAGGCCGTCTACCACCCCGACGAGGTCGTCTATCACCCCGGGGAAGCCTCTTTCCACCTCTCCGGAAGCGTCTTCCCTCCGGACGAGACCGCTTTTTGCCCCGTCGGTGCCGCCGCCGACGACCGCGTTCCGCGAGCCGCCGACGACGTCTGCGCGGACGCCGGTGCCGAGCCGGACAGCTGGTCCTGGAAGCGTCTGCTGAGCGTGACGTCCGTCCTGATGACGGGGGTGATCGCGGTCGCCGTCGCGGCGCTGGGCGCGGTGGCCTCCTACCCGTCCCTGCGTGCGATCGCGGACGGCGTCGCCCCGGCGGACATCGCGGAACTGTGGCCGCTGCTGATCTACGGGCCCTGGGTCGTGGCCACCCTGTCCATCCTGCGCGCCCGTGCCTACCGGCGCCGCACCCTGCACTCCTGGGCCGTCGTGATCTTCTTCGCCGCGGTGGCCACGCTGCTGTGCATCGCCCGTGTGCACCCCTCCCCGGCGGGCATCGCCGTGGCGGGGCTGCCGCCGCTGACCGTCCTGCTCTGCTTCCACCAGTTCGTACGCCAACTCGACCTGGCCACCGCGCCGCAGTCCGTCGCCCGGCACGCGCAGAGCAACCGGGGCCAGCACCGCCACCGTTCCGGCGGATGACGGCCCGCGTCCCGGGCCGCATTCCACCCGTCGGGGGGCGTCCCGGTACCGGGACGCCCCCCGACAATGTGCGGCGATTTCATCGCCATCCCCTCCACCATGGTCGACAGACCGGCCCGGCCTCCTGCATTGTCGATTTCGCACGGCGGTACGCGCGGCCGGCTTCCGCCCCGCGGGCCCTCCGCGCGACTTCCGGCTGGAACCCGACACCGTCGGCGTCGCCGGACCCGCCCTGATCGACGCCGTGCTGCGCCGCAGGCCGGCCAACGCGGCCGAGCGGCCGACCTTCAAACCCTTGCAGGGCAGGGACATCAGCCGCCCCGAGTCATCCGCCGTCATGCGGGCCGTCTCGCTGGACGTCCGCGCGGCGCTGGAAAAGCCGGAAAACCCCGCCGGAAACACGGCCGACCTTTCCGGGGAATGGCCGCGGGCGGGACATCCGTATTTGCGTGACCGGGTTTTCGGGTCCGACCCTTTCCGGCTCCAGGTGCTGGTGGACCGCAAACTGGAATGGACCCCCAAACTGACCTGGACGGTCATCGCGGCGGGAGCCGCACTGCCGGGGTGCCCCGGAGCCGGTGCGCCGGTCTCCCGGCTGGCGGGGCTCACCGCCGCCGCGGCGGGCTACGGTGACCGGCGGTACGCCATGGGCCCGCCGTCGTGGAATCTGCTGCGGGGGGCGTCCCCGGAGTTCGCGGCTCTCGACGACCGGATCGGCCCGGCCGACGACATCCTGCTGCTCCCGCTGCTCAGCCACCGCGACCCGGCCCTGTGGGACGCGCCCGACGAGTTCCGCCCAGAGCGCTGGGAGGCGCTGGACCCCGACGACCAGCCCGGCTACCTCCCCTTCGGGCACGCCAACGAGCGGTGCTGGGGACGGCACATGGTCATGCCGCTGGCCGAACGCCTCCTGGACCTGGTACGCGAGCAGGGCCTCGCGGTGAGCCCGGAGCAGACGTCGGCGGAGGTGCCACTGGCCGGCCTGCTCGGGGTGTCGCGGATACAGGTCGTACGGCGCTGAACCGGCGGTCTCAGGCCGCCGCCGTGTCCACGAGGTCGGTGACGAACTTGCGGACCCGCCCGCGGAGCACCGGCGTGACACCGTGGATGACCTGCGCTCCGTACGCGACGGCCACCCCCGGCCCCGCGTCGGTCAGCCACCGGCTCTTGCGCGGCGCGCTCAGCCACTGCGGGGATTCCTCGTGGGCGGCGGGGCCGTGCGGCAGGCTGCGGCTCAGCGGTGTGCCCGGCTCGTACCCGTCGGCCGCGCCCAGCATCGTGTCGGTCCAGGGAGCGGAGTCCGACGTCGTCTCGATGTAGAACCGGCCGCCTTCCGCCGCGTCCGCGATCGTCACCCCGATCCGGCCGATGCGCCGGGGCGGCGTCCGGGGGCTGCTGATTCCGTCGAGGTGGGTGGGCACGCCCTGGCCCACGGCGAGTTCGGTGTAGCCCCAGTGACCGGACCCGGCGATGGACGGCATGCTGCGCCGGATCGCGGGCAGCGCCCGCCGTGTGGCGTCGGACAGCACGTCCTGGGCGGTCGCCGGGACCGGGAGCACCTCGGCCTGGTGGCGGGGCCGCCAGCCGGCCGCCTCGCTGTCCATGATCTTGACCAGCCGGGAGATCTCCTCGGAGGTGAGGAATTCCTCGACCGTCTGCAGCATGAGCGTCTCGCTGATGTGGATCACTTCGCTCTCCTCGTCGAAGGCCCGGGGTACCGGTCCGGTACTCCACGGTGCCGCCGCGGCGAGGGGGCGGGCAGGCGCAGACGGGGGCGCACACGCGCGTGATGGCTCGTACGTGCGTGCGCCCTGCGGGCGCCGCCCTCGTGGCCGTCACTTTCCGGTGAGCGAGGCGCCCTGCTCCATGTTGAGCGGCCGCGCGGCCAGCTCGGCGATGTTCAGGACCGCCTTGACGTTGGACTCGCTCAGCGGGATGCGCAGCACTTTGACGGCCTTGGACTCGGTGAGGGCGGCGATCGCCGGACTCGATGCCGAGTCGGCGGCGGCGGGCTGCGGGACCAGGGAGACCGCGCCGGCCGCGGCGAGCGCTGTGACGACTGCGGAACGGATACGCATCAGGTTCAGAACTTCCACGGGAATCGGAGATCGAAGATCGGAAATAGGGCATCGAAAGGGGCGGGGCAGGGCGGGGACCGCACCCAGTCAAGGCAGGCAGGCGTGCCGACGAAGCGCCGTGATGCGCGTGACCACTCCAACGGGTGCCCGGGATCACCCGGTCGGCCGATGGTCCGGCAGACGTGTTCGAGGCCGCCGCGACTAGCCCGGTCGATCATGGGTACCCAGCGCGCCGGGCCACCGAAGATCGCAGCCGGGACGGCCCGTACAGGAGTGAGCCCGGGAGGCGGAGTTGGCGGAGGCGAGGGGCGCGGTCGGCTGGCGGTGGCTGTGGTGGGAAGTGGCCGCGGTCGGCCGGACGGTGCGCGACGCGGTGCGGCACTCCGGGCCCGAGCGGGACACCGTCGTCCAGTCGCTCAAAGCGGCCGGCGCCGCGGTCCTGGCCTGGGCGCTGACGGGCTGGTGGCTGAACGCGCCGCTGGCCCTGATGGCGCCCTGGACCGCGCTGGCGCTGGTCGACGCCACCGTCTACCGCTCGCTGCGCTCCGGCCTCCAGCAGCTCGTGGTGATCGTGCTCGGCGCCCTGCTGGCCTCCGCGGCGATGGCCGCGACCGACGGCAGCACACTGGGCGCCATGCTGATCGTGCTGCCGGTGATGACCCTGATCGGCACCCACCGCAGACTGGGCGCCCAGGGCATCTACGGCGCGACCACCGCCCTGTTCGTCATCACCTACGGCGCCTACTCGCTGACCGAGGTCGGGCACCGGCTCATGGAGACGATGATCGGGGCGGTCATCGGCATCGCCGTCAACGCGCTGGTCCTCCCGCCGGTGCACTTGCGCAATGTGCACGACCAGCTCCGGCGGCTGCCCCGGGAGAGCGCCGAACTGCTGCAGATCATGGCCGAGGGACTGCGCGGCGAGGAGTGGAGCGCCACCGACGCCGCCGCCTGGCACGACCGGGCGCGCCGCCTGGGCCAGGTGCTGCGGGCACTGGCCAGCGCCCGCGAATGGAACGCCGAGAGTTCACGCTTCAACCCCGGCTTCCGGCTGCGCCGTACCGGGCCGCCTCCGCCACCGCCCGAGAAGGCCGACGCCGTGTGGGAGCGGGCCGCCGCCCACCTCGCGGCCATCACCCGCACGCTGGCCGGCACCACCGGGGACAAGGCCCGCCTGACCGCGCCCGGCGCCGCCTTCCTGCGGCGGTACGCCGACCTCGCGGACGAGGCGGCGACACTGTGCCAGGCCGAGGCGGACCTGATCGCGGACGGCGAGCGGGCGGAAGCGGGGGAACGCTACCGAAAGGCCCGCGAGCGCGCGCAGCAGCTGTACGACGGGCTCGCGGACGACTTCCGGGAGCAGCGCGACCCGCCGGCGGCCGCGGCGAGCGGTGAGCTGCTCGTCGAGATGAAGCAGTTGCTGCACGAGCTGACCCACTTCGCGGAGCCGGACGCGCCGGAGCACACGGGGAAGCAGGACAAGCGGGACAGGCCGGCGCGGCAGGGCAGGCCGGGAAAGCCGTGGGGCCGGGAGCGTGCCACCGGCGCCCCAGTCGATGCCCCCGCCCGGCCGTCGGACGCCGGCTGACCCCGCCCGCGTCATCCGCGTACGGGCAGCATCCGGGCCGGATGCTGGCAGCGTACGGGCAGGCCACCGCGGTGCGTTTCCCCGAGGACCCCGGGGGCACTCGTGAGCCACCTGGCACACCGTGCCCCGAACGGGTGAAGGGAAGGTCCGCGACGTGAAACGCCCCCCGGCCCGCGGAGACCTGTCGGCGGCGGTCGTCTCCGCGCTGGAGCAGCCACCCGGCACCGTCCGGCTGCCGGACAGCCGTACGGCGGCGGCGTCGGACCCGTACGGCGACGATCTGCACCTCGCCCTCGCCCTCTGCTACGAACTGCACTACCGCGGCTTCGACGCCGTCCCCGACACCTGGGAGTGGGACCCGGAACTGCTGCGCTTCCGCGCCGCCCTGGAGCACGCCTTCCTCGGCGCGCTGCGCGCCGACGTCCCCGGACCGGACGACGTGGACACGCTCCTCGACGGCCTCCAGGTGGAGCCCGCGGACGGCGACGGCGTCTCGCACTTCCTGCGCGACAAGGGCGAACTCTGGCAGCTGCGCGAGTACGCGGCCCAGCGGTCCCTCTACCACCTCAAGGAGGCCGACCCCCACCTGTGGGTCGTGCCGCGCCTGTGGGGCCAGGCCAAGGCCGCGATGATGGCGGTGGAGTACGACGAATTCGGCGCGGGCCGCGCCGAACGGGTACACGCACAGCTCTTCGCCGACCTGATGGCCGACCTCGGCCTGGACACCGGGTACGGCCGCTACCTGGGCGTCTGTCCGCGGCAGATGCTCGCCGTCAACAACCTGATGTCGCTCTTCGGGCTGCACCGCGTGCATCGCGGCGCCCTGGTCGGGCACTTCGCCTGGGTCGAGGTCACCTCGTCCCCCGGCTCACGCCGCCTCGCGCAGGCGCTGGAGCGGCTGGAGGCCGGACCGGCGGCCGTGCACTTCTACGCCGAGCACGTCGAGGCGGACGCCGTGCACGAACAGGTGGTGCGCCACCAGCTCGTGCGGGGACTGCTGCGGGAGGAGCCCGCGCTCGCCCCGGACGTCGCGTTCGGCATCGCGGCCACCGAACTGCTGGAGGACCGGCTGGGCGAGCACCTGCTCAGTGCCTGGCAGGCGGGCGAGTCCTCACTGTTCGCCCCGCTGTGACGCTCCGCCGTCCCGCGGCGCGGCATCGTTGGCCGTACGCGCGGCCGGGGGCCGCCGGCGGCCGCGGTGACTGGTGTCGCACCACGGGAAGGTCCGGCTGCGGCGGCACATGCACAGCGCCACGAACGGCCGGTCCGAACGGGCCGTCGTCCCGTCGTCCAGCTCCACCTCGACCGGACCTTCGATGAGCACCGGCCCTCCGGGGTCCTGGACGACCCGGCGCGCCTCCCTGCGTACGGTCTCCTCGCGCCCGGGTACGGGCCGCTGTCGATCTACGGGCTCCTGCTCACGCGGGTCGCTGCGCACGGACCACCACCAGCTCTTCCTTGTCCTGGCCCGGGGCGATCAGCCCCTGGGCCTCCAGCCACGGGGCGCGCTGCCGCATCACCGGCCCGAAAGGGATGAACCTCCGGTCGGTGACCGAGGTTTCCAGCCCGGCGCCCGTCAGCAGCTCCACGGTCCGGTCCGGGGCGCAGAGCTGCGAATGCACGAGCAGCAGCACACCGTCCGGGGCGAGCAGCGCGGGCACCTGCGCGCACAGCCGGTCCAGCACGGCCCGGCCGTCCGGCCCGGCGTCCCACGCCCGCGCCCGGCCACCGCGCGGCGGCACGGACGCCGGGCAGGGCACGTACGGCGGATTCGCCATGACCAGGTCGAAGCGGCGTCCGGCCACGGGCCGCAGCAGATCGCCGCGGTGCGCGCGCACCCGGTCCCCGTGCCCGGCGAACCAGGCGTTCAGCCGGGTGGTGAGGACCGCGGCGAACGCGGCGTCCGTCGCGGTGACCCGCCCGGCCCCGTGCCGCGCCGCGGCGACCGCCAGGGCACCGCTGCCCGCGCCCACGTCCAGCACCTCGGCACCGGGCCGCAGCTGCTCGCGCCGGAGGGCCGCGGCGAGCATCCCGGTGTCTTCCTGGGGCGCGTACACGCCAGGGGGTTTGATGAAGAACACGCGGCACGAGTACCCCGGAAACATCGTTCTTTTCACGACGGACGACATCAGCTGTTCAGCGCGGTGCCCGGCCTGCTGTACAGCCTCGGACAACGGGGACGGCGGTGACAACGGCGCACGAGCCGCCCACGCCGTCCTCGACGTCGGCGGGTGCGTGTCACGCGGCGGTGAGGGTGGTCACCAGTACGTCGCGGTACGCGGGCTGCGAGACGTCCATCGGCCGGATCGGGGAGACGCAGTGCAGCGAGTCCCGGTCGTCGGACAGCAGCAGGCTGCCCGGCCGGTACAGGGTGGTGGACAGCAGTTCCCGCCCGTCGTGGGTGTAGACGCTGCTCTGGCCGCCGGTGGCGTTCTCGCGGCAGACGAGCAGCGAGGACACCAGCGTGACGCCGTCCTTGTGGCGGCCCTCCGGGGTCGGGTCGCCCGCGTCGTCGGCCGTCGCTACGACCCGGAAGGGGTGCACCTTGACGATCCACCGTCCGGCGTCGTCCAGGGCGGCCGCCGCCTGCCCCAGCAGGCCGAACAGCGGGTGCAGCAGCGGGTCGGAGACGAACGCCTCGGTCAGCGGGTCGAAGTGCCGGTCCACCGTCTCGTACAGCGGGTTGGTGTCCTTCGGCTGGACGAACGGTGTGTGGGGCAGCTGGACGATTTCGCCGGTGGCCGGGGTGAGGGAGAACCGGCCGTATCGGCGCAGTCTGCGGGTGCCCTGTTCGGCCGCGTACCGGTCCTCGCCCAGCTCGTCCCAGTGCGCGGCGAAGCGCGCCCACGCGTCGTCGTCGGCGCCCAGTTGCCCCAGGACCGAGGCCGGGGACATCAGACAGACGGCGGAGCGGGTCAGGCACGAGCGGGCGGCCTCGACCGGGGAGCCGGCCCCGGCCGCGCCGCCGGTGCCGGAGGGCGCCGAGCGGTCGTCGATGTGCTCCACGTCGGTTGTCCGCCTTCCTGCCGGGCGTGCGCCGCAGCGCCTGCGTGGTCCCATCGTGTGGCGGCCCGCCGCTGATCGCATCTTGCGCGCACCCGGTACGCGGTACGCGGCGCCGTCGCGGGGCACGGGCCGGGCACTGCCCTTCCGAACGCTCTTTCATGCGGGATGACTCAATGTCGCCGTATGTCGTCACCTTGCTTTGACATGCCTTTTCGGCGCTTCCTACGGTGATCGCACCGCCCCCCGCCCAGAAATGAGGAACCATGCGCGTCCTGTGCACCGCGACCGGCTCACCGTCGCACGGCAGAGCCCTGCTGCCCCTGGCCCGCGCGCTGGCCGGGGCCGGACACGAGGTCACCGTGGTCACGACGCCCGAGGTGGCGCCCGTCTTCGCCGCCGACCCGGTCATGGTGGAGACCTGCCTGCCGCGGATCGACTTCGGGTCGGCGGGCTGGCAGGACGCCGGTGACGGCGCGCCGGGTGACGCGGAGGCTGCTCCCGGCAAGGACGCGCTGCTGCGGGTCATGATCGAGCGGCTCGGCGGGGACCTGGCCATCGAGACCCACGGCGTGCTGGCCGAACTGGCCCGTACCGTACGCCCGGACGTCATCATCCGGGACGGTATGGACTTCGGCGCGTGCCTGCTCGCCGAGCAGCTCGGCGTGCCCCAGCTGCCCATCCCCGCGGGCACGGTCAACACCCTCGATCCCGCGACCCTGCTCCCCGAGATGAACCGGCTGCGTGAGCAACTGGGCCTGCCCGTACAGGAGTCGCCCGGGTCGCTCTACCCGCACGGCCGCTTCGACTACCTGCCCGCCGAGTTGTCCTTCGCCCAGTTCCCGGCGACGGTCCTGGCCTACCGCCAGACCACCGTCGTGGACCGCACCGCGGGGCTGCCCGGCTGGGTCGCCGAACTTCCCACCGACCGGCCGCTGGTGTTCGCCGCGGTGGGCACCGCGCTGCCGATGTTCCGCGAGGTGCTGCCGGAGGGTGCTCCGCTGCCGGTGGGGATGACCGACCCGGCGGAGCAGCTGGGCATCATCATCGAGGGCCTGTCCCGGCTGGACTGCACGGCCGTGGTGGCGACCGGCGGCATCGAACCGGCCGGCGCGGAGCCCGCTCCGCACGTCCACCTGACCGACCGGCTCGCGCAGCCGCTGCTGCTGGAGTGCGCCGACCTGTTCCTGACCCACGGTGGTTACAACAGCATCCGGGAAGCGGTACGCACCGGCACGCCCATGGCGGTGCTGCCGAACTTCGGTGACCAGCTGCCCAACGCCGAGCGTGTGCAGGAGCTGGGCCTCGGCCGGTACGTGACCGACACCGCGCCGGAGGCCGTGGCCGCCGTGTGCCAAGAGATCCTGGACGACCGGGGCATCGCCGCCCGGATCCGGCGGGCCCAGCTCGCGAGCCTCGCCCTGCCGGACGTCGGCCAGGTCGTGGACGACCTGGAGAAGCTCATCGCCTGAGACGGCGGCACAGGCCGGGAGCGCGGCGGGTCCGTCATCGGGCGGGCGCGCCGCGCTTTCGGCTGTGTGCCCGGTGGTGTTCCGGCCGTACGGGGACACGGGGCTCGCGGGCCCACCGCGTCAGGACCGTACGGAGCCCGCCGTCGCGCGGGCCGTCGGCACGACCACCGGAGCGCCGTCGGAGGGTGCGGAGAGGATCTCCGCGTCGACGCCGTACAGCTCCTTCACCAGCGCCGCGTCGATGATCTCGCGCGGCGGCCCCGCGGCGACCACGCGGCCCGCCCGCATGGCGATGACGGTGTCCGCGTAACGGGCTGCCGCCGCGAGGTCGTGCACCACCATGACGATGGTCCGCCCGGCCGCCGCGACCTCGCGGACCAGGTCCAGCACCTCCACGGCGTGGCCGATGTCGAGGGCGCTGGTCGGCTCGTCGAGCAGGACGACGGGGGTTTCCTGGGCGAGGGCCATGGCCAGCCAGCAGCGCTGGCGCTGGCCGCCGGAGAGCTGGTCGAGGCGGCGGCCGGCCAGGCCGGTGGTGCCGGTCGCCTCCAGGGCGCGGGTCACGGCCCGTTCGTCCTCGCGGGACCACTGGCGGAACAGGCCCTGGTGCGGGTGGCGTCCGTACCGTACGAGGCCGGCCACGGTGACCGCTTCGGGGGCCTGCGGGGACTGGGGGAGCAGGGCGATGCGGTGGGCCGCCTCCCGCTGCTTGAGCCGCCACACGTCGGCGTCGCCCGCGAACACCCGGCCCGAAGCGGGCTCGTGCAGGCGGGCCATGCAGCGCAGCAGGGTGGACTTGCCGCAGCCGTTGGGCCCGACCACCGCCACCACCTGACCCGACTCCACCGTCAGATCGACCTGGTCGACGACCGGGTGCCCGGCGTATCCGGCGGTGAGCTGCTCGACGCGGAGTTCCACTGAGGCCGGCCTTTCCCCGGGGCCAGAGGTCACACCTCTTGCCCATTTGTCATAAGGTAAGGCTAACCTTAACGCTAATCGGCGGAAGTGTGGCTGCCCCGGCAGCCGTACGCACGCCTCGTCACGTCATGTCCCATTGAACCCGGAGTTCTCGATGACCGTGTCCCGCCGCCCCCTTCTCACCGCCCGACGCCGTACCGCATCGGCCGTCGCCGCCCTCGGTGCCGCGGCGCTCCTGCTGACCGGCTGCGGCTCGGACGCCGGCGCGGACGCCAAGGACAAGGACGGCAAGGACACCGCGGCCTCCGGCACCCGTACGGTCAAGGACGCCACCGGCAAGGTCGTCGAGGTGCCCGCGCACCCCCAGCGCATCGTCACGCTGACCCAGGAAGACCTGGACGCGGTCCTCGCCCTGGACATCAAGCCGGTGGGCATCACCAACGGGCAGGGACTGGACGAGCCGCCGGCCTACCTCAAGGACAAGGTCAAGGGCATCGACATCGTCGGCGGACTGCTCAAGCCCGTCATGGACAAGGTCGTCGCGGCCAAGCCCGACCTGATCCTCGCCGGGGACATGCAGGACGAGCAGGTGCTCAAGCAGCTGCGCGAGATCACCCCCGCCACCCTGGTGACCATGGCGCCCACCGACGACTGGAAGATCTCCTTCCGCGGCATCGGCAACGCCGTCAACAAGCTGAACGACGCCAACAAGGTCATCGCCGGCCACGAGGCCGCCGCCAAGAAGGCCGGCGAGCAGCTGGGCGACAACAAGGGCGCCGCCGTCTCCATCGTGCGCTGGAACCCGGACGGGCCGAGCTGGATGGAGAAGAAGCAGTTCGCCAGCGGCGTCGCCCTGGAAATGGGCCTCAAGCGGCCCGACAACCAGAACAAGGACGGCAACGCGCACGCCCCGTCGCTCAGCCTGGAAAAGATCAACGAGATCGACGGCGACTGGCTCTTCCTGTCCACCCTGACCTCCGACGGCGAGAAGGCCCTCAAGGACGTGCAGACCAAGCCCGCCTACAAGGAGCTGGGCGCGGTGAAGAAGGACCACGTCGTGACGGTCAACGGATCCGTCTGGTCCACCCGCGGCGGCCCGCTGGCCAGCGATGTCGTCATGAACGACATCAGCAAGGCGCTGAGCAAGTCCTGAGCCGGCGCGGCCCGCACGGCCGCTGCGGTGCCGGTGGCACCCCCTCGGGGCGCCACCGGCACCGTGTCATGCCCCGGCCGCGCCGCCGCTCTTGGCGTACGCGAAGTCCGCGGCCGTCCAGGCCAGGCCCACCGCGCCGTCGAGCAGGGCTCGCATGGCCCGCGGTGACACCGCCGCCTCCGCGAACTCCGGCTCGTGCGGCCCGCAGACACCCCCGCTGATGTCCAGCACCGGGTGGATGGCGGGTACCACATGGGACACGTTGCCCATGTCCGTACAGGCGAAGGGCCCGCGCTCGACCGGCTCGGGACGGCCCAGGGCGCGCGCGTTGGCCTCCCACAGGCCGATCAGTCCCGGGTCGCCGCGGAAGTCCAGATAGTCGGGCTCCGGGCGCTCCAGGGTCACCTCGCAGCCGGTCGCCAGCGCACCGGCCCGGAAACACGCCTCGACACGCTCCCGCAGCTCGCGCAGATCCTCGGCGGCCTCGGCGCGGATCTCGTACTCGGCCGTCGCACGATCCGGTATCGCGTTCGGCGCGGAACCCGCAGAGGTCGTGACGCCGTGCACCCGCCACTGCGGCGGCAGTTGCTGACGCAGCAGGCCCAGGGCGACCTGGGCCACGGTCAGCGCGTCGGCCGCGTTGCGGCCCTCGTGCGGATTGAGGCTGGGATGGGCGGTACGGCCGGTGTACGCGACGGACAGGGTGCCGAGCGCGAACGACCGGAAGTCGGACATCTCGAACGGGCACGGGTGCACCATCATCGCCGCGTCCACCCCGTCGAACGCACCGGCCTCCAGCAGCAGCGCCTTGCCGGCACCGCGCTCCTCGGCCGGTGTGCCCACGACCCGGACCGTCAGGCCCAGTTCCGCCGCGTACGGGGCCAGGCCCAGCGCCGCGCCCACCCCGGCCGCGGCGATCAGGTTGTGGCCGCAGGCGTGGCCGAGGTCCGGCAGGGCGTCGTACTCGCAGGCGATGGCCACCGTGACCGGGCCCGACCCGGCGGTCGCGACGAACGCGGTGTCCAGCCCGTACGCGGGCGCGGTCACCTCGAAGCCGTGCTCGCGCAGCAGTCCGGCGCACCAGGCGGCGGCTTTCCGCTCGGTAAAGGCCGTCTCCGGATGGCCGTGGATGCGGCGGCTGAGGCCGGTCAGAGCCGCTTCTTTACCCGTGATGTGCAGCCGCACGGCGTCCTTGAGGGCGGCGAGCGGGGCGGCGGGACCGGGGGCGGGGCTGGGGGCGGACGTCATCGTCTCCTCTTCGGGGTCGGTGGCCGGTGCCGATGGCGGTCGGCGGCACCGCAGAAGAGTAAAAATAACTTAGGCTTCCCTAAGTTTGTGCGCGGGCTGCCGGCCGGTCCGCGAAGGTCGGATTCCTCCCTGGGAGTTGTCACACACATGCATCAGCGTCCGGTCGACCAGGCTGTCCCCGCGGCACTGTCACGCCCCGGCACTCCTTCGCCGCGGCCCACGGAGCCCGCTGCGTTCCCCCTGCTCACCGCACAGGCCGGTATCCTTTACGCGAGTCAACTGGATCCCAAGAGCCCGGCACTCAACACGGCCGACGTCGTCGAGATCCAGGGCGCCCTGGACGAGGCGCTGTTCGAGCGCGCCCTGCTGCGTACGGTCACCGAGGCCGAGACGCTCGGCGTCTGTGTGAGCGAGACGGACGGCGTTCCGCGGCAGCACGTGACACCACCGGACGCGGAACGGCTGCTGCACCGCATCGACCTGCGCGGCACCGGCCGGCCCGCCGAAGAGGCGGCACGCGACTGGATGCGCACCGACCTCACCCGGGCCGCCGACCTCGGCGAAGCCGGACAGGTCACCACCCAGGCACTCTTCCGCGTCGCCGACGACCGGTACTGGTGGTACCAGCGGGTGCACCACATCGCGGTCGACGCGTACGCCCTCCAACTCGTCGGCAGCCGCGTCGCCGAGCTGTACACCGCCCTCGCCACCGGACAGGAGCCCGCGCCCGCCCGCTTCGCGCCGCTGCGCGACCTGGTCGAGGACGAGACGCGGTACCTGCAGAGCGAGCAGTACACGGCCGACCGGGAGTTCTGGGCCGGCCGGATGGCGGGACGGCCGGAGCCGGTGACCCTGGCGAGTGGGTCGGTGAGTGGGATGGCGAGTGGGACGGCGACCGGCCTGGAAGACCGTGCCACGGACACCGGTGTTCCCGGGGCCTGCATGGGGGACACCGGGGCTCGTATGGAAAGCACCGGGGCCCCCGCCTCTGCCGCCTCGCTCGCCGACGCCATCGCCTCCGGCGACGTCCTCCGCACCCGTACCGACCTGCCCGCCGCGGCGCTGGACCGGCTGACCCGGGCCGCCGAAGCGGTCAAGGCGACCTGGGCGGAACTGGTCATCGCCGCGACCGCCGGCCACCTGCACCGTGTCACCGGCACCGAGGACGTCGTACTCGGCCTACCGGTGACCAATCGCCGCGGCCCCGCCGCCCTGCGCACCCCGGCCATGACCGTCAACGTCCTGCCCCTGCGCATCGCCGTACGCCCTCAGGACACCGGCGCCGGACTGCTGCGCCGCATCGTCCTCGAAATGCGCGCGGTACGCCGCCACCAGCGCTACCCGCAGGCCGACATCCGCCGCGATCTCGCGCTCTCCTCGGCCGCCGTGCCACTGACCGGACCCATGGTCAACATCAAGCCGTTCGACGGCGACCTCGGCTTCGCGGACCTGCCCGGCACGGTCCACAACCTCGCCGCGGGCCCCGTCGAGGACCTCGCCGTCACCGCCTCGCCCGACGCGGACGGCGGGCTGCGCATCAGCCTCGACGCACACGCCGCACGGTACGCCGGAGACGAGATCGCCCGGCATCGCGAATCGTTCCTGCGCTACCTCGACGGGCTCGCCGAACTGCTGCTGACCGACCCGCACCGCCCCATCGGCACCATCGACCTGCTGGATGCCGACGCGATACGCCGGGCCACCACCGGGCGGGACGAGCCGCACACCGGCCGCACCCTGCCCGCCTACTTCGCCGAACAGGCCGGCCGCACCCCGCACGCCGTGGCCGTCCGCACCGGCGACACCGCGCTGACCTTCGCCGAACTGGACGCCGCCGCCGACCGGCTGGCCCACCACCTGACCGGCCTGGGCGCGGGCCCCGAACGCGCCGTCGCCCTCGCTCTGCCGCGCGGCACCGACATGATGGTGTCGCTGCTCGCCGTCCTCAAAGCGGGCGGCGTCTGCCAGCCCCTCGACCTCGGCCACCCGGCGGCCAGGACGCTGGCCGTCCTCGAAGACGCCCGCCCGGCCTGCGTCATCGGCACCACCGCGACACTGACCGGACTCCCTCCGCACGGCCTGCCCACCGTCGCGCTGGACGACACCGCCACCGCCGAAGCGCTCGCCGCGCAGCCCACGGGGGCGCCCGCCGCGCCGCCCGCGCCCGGCCAGGCCGCCTACGTCATCCACACCTCCGGCTCCACCGGACGCCCCAAAGGCGTCGTCGTTCCCCACGCCTCGCTCGCGAACCTGTACGCCGGGCACGGCAGCGACCACGTCGCACCCGCCGTCGCCCGCACCGGCCGGGAACGGCTGCGGGTCGCCCACAGCGCGTCGTTCGCCTTCGACGCGTCCTGGGACCCGGTGCTGTGGATGGTCCACGGGCACGAACTGCACCTCCTCGACGACGCGTCGTACCGCGACCCCGCCGC
Source organism: Streptomyces sp. NPDC033221 (assembly GCF_055577005.1). NCBI lineage: Bacteria > Bacillati > Actinomycetota > Actinomycetes > Kitasatosporales > Streptomycetaceae > Streptomyces > Streptomyces sp. NPDC033221. The sequence goes on from NZ_JBVIQN010000032.1 coordinate 101,165, forward strand.
CCTCGCCCGGTACGTGGACGAGCACCGCATCGACTACCTCGACGTCACCCCGTCCTACGCCGAAGCCCTGCTCGCCGAGGGGCTGCTGGACGACGGACGGCACCGCCCGGCCGTGATCGTCGTCGGCGGTGAGGCCGTACCCGTACCGCTGTGGGAGCGGCTGACCAGCACCGAGGGGCTGCACGCGGTCAACCTCTACGGGCCGACGGAGACGACCGTCGACGCGTACTACTGGACCGCTCCGGCGGCGGGCGGCAGGGACACCGGCACCGCGGCCCCCGAGGGGCGGCCGGTGCGCGGCTCCCGGGCCTACGTCCTCGACTCCTGCCTGCGGCCCGCGCCGGACGGCGTGACCGGCGAACTGTACGTGGCGGGCGCCTGCCTGGCCCGCGGCTACCTCGGGCGCCCCGACCTGAGCGCCGAACGCTTCGTCGCCGACCCGTACGGAGCGCTGCACGGCGCACCCGGCAGCCGGATGTACCGCACCGGGGACCTCGTACGGCGCCGGGCGGACGGCACGGTCGAATTCCTGGGCCGCAGCGACGACCAGGTCAAGATCCGCGGCTTCCGCATCGAACTCGGCGAGATCCAGGCCAAGCTGGCCGAACACCCCGACGTCACCCAGGCCGCGGTCATCGCCCGCGACACCCCGCACGGCAAGCGACTGCAGGCGTACGCGGTGCTGCGGGCGGGTGGCCATGGTGTGAAGGCCGAGGAGGCTGCCTGGGCTGATGGCGCTGCCGGGACCGATGGCACGGCCGGAGCCGATGGCGCTGCCGGGACCGGCGCGGGTGCCGGGCGCGGTGGCGAGGAGGCCGGGGGCACGGTCTCCGCCTCTTCCCCCGGGGCCCCCGCCCCCGCCCCACCCGCCCCCGCTCCCACCCCCGCCGTCCTGCGCGCACACCTCGCCGCGGCGCTGCCCGCGCACATGGTCCCGGCCACGGTGACGCTGCTTGCCGAACTGCCGCGCACCGCCAACGACAAGCTGGACCACCGCGCCCTGCCGGACCCCGAGCCGGGCGTCCCCGGCCACGGCGGCTACGGCGGCGCCAACGGCACCGGTCCGCACACCGGCAGCGGCCCCGATACCGGCAGCGGCCCCGATACCGGCATCGGCCTCGGTACCGGCTCCGGTACCGGCTTCAGCATCAGCCTGGGCGGTACGGACACCACCGTCTCCGACAGCCCGCACACCGACATCATCCGCGGTCTCCTGGCCGATCTCCTCTCACTGGACACGAGCCCCCCGGCGGACGCCGGGTTCTTCGACCTGGGTGGTCACTCGCTGCTGGCGGCCCGGCTGGCCGCGCGTATGCGGGAGATCTTCCAGGCGCCCGTCAGCACCGCGGACGTCTTCCGCAACCCCACCCCGGCCGCGCTCGCCGCACTCGTCCACGCCGCGGCTGCGGCGGACGACACCGCCGATCCGTCCGCGGCCCTGCCCGCGTCCCCCGTACCTCGCACCGGACACCTCCCCCTCTCGCCCGCCCAGCAGCGGCTCTGGTTCCTCCACCGGCTCGAAGGCCCCAGCCCCACCTACAACATCCCGCTCGTGCTGCGCATCGACGGACCGGTCGACCGTGGCGCGCTCCAGCTCGCCCTGTGCGACCTGACCGCCCGCCACGAGACACTCAGAACGGTATATCCGACCACTGACAACGGCGGTGAGGAGCAGCCCTGCCAGCGGATTCTGCCCGCCGGCCACCCGCTGGCCCGGCCGGAGGTGCACCTCGCCGAGCCCGGTGGCGACGACCTCACCGAGGCCGTACGCCACTGCTTCGACCTGGCCGCCGAACCCCCGCTCCGCGCCACGCTGTTCAGCGACGGCCCGGACCGCCACACCCTGCTCCTGCTGCTGCACCACATAGCCGGTGACGGCGCCTCCACCACGCCCCTCGCCCGCGACCTCGCCACCGCCTACACCGCCAGACACGCGGGCCGAAAACCGGAGTTCGCCCCGCTGCCCCTCCAGTACGCCGACCACGCCGCGCGGCAGCAGCAGCTCCTCGGCACGCCCGCCGAGCCCACCCCGCTCGCCGCCGCGCAGCTCGCGCACTGGAAGCAGGCGCTCGCCGGGCTGCCCGACCAGCTCGAACTGCCCACCGACCGGCCCCGCCCGGCCGTCGCCTCGCACGCGGGCGACACCGTCCCGTTCGCCCTCGACGCCGCGGCCCACGCCGCCCTCCAGCACCTCGCCCGGGCCACCGGCACCAGCGTCTTCATGACCGTGCAGGCGGGTCTGGCCGTCCTCCTGACCCGGCATGGCTGCGGCACCGACATCCCCCTCGGCACCCCCGTCGCCGGCCGTGCCGACGACGTCACCGCCGCCCTCGTCGGCTTCTTCACCAACACGATCGTGCTGCGCACCGACACGTCCGGCGACCCCGCGTTCCGTACGCTGCTGGAGCGGGTACGGGCGACCACCCTCGCCGCGTACGAGCACGACACGCTGCCCTTCGACCACCTCGTCGAGGAGCTGAACCCGCGGCGTTCGCTCGCCCGGCACCCCCTGTTCCAGGCGATGCTGGCCTGGCAGTCCGTGCCGGACGCCGCGTTCGCGCTGGGCCCGCAGGCCACCGCCCGGCTGACCGCGGTGCCGTCCGGTACGGCCAAGTTCGACCTCACCCTCAACGCGGGCGAACTGCCCGGCGGCGGTATCGGCGGCTTCTTCGAGTTCCGTACGGACCTCTTCGACCGCGCGACCGTACAGGGCCTCGCCGACCGGCTGACCCGGCTGCTCATCGCGGCAGCCGACGCCCCGGACACCCCGCTCGGCCTGCTGCCGCTGCTCGGCGACGAGGAACGCCACCGCGCCCTCGTCGAGTGGAACACGCCCGCCGAGCCTCTCGCCGTACGGCCCGCGGCCACGCTTCCCGAGGTCTACGAGGCCGCCGCCCGCAGCCACCCCGGCCGTACCGCCGTCAGCTGCGACGGGCAGTCCCTCACCTACGCCGAACTGTCCGGCCGCGCCCACCGCCTGGCCCGGCTGCTCGCCGCCCGCGGCATCGGCCCCGGCTCCATCGTCGCGCTCGCCCTGCCGCGCTCCGTCGACCTGGTCACCGGCCTGCTCGCGGTCTCCCTCGCCGGAGCCGCCTACCTGCCGCTCGACCCGGACTACCCGGCGGACCGCCTCGCCTACATGCTCGGCGACGCCGCCCCGGCCGCACTGATCACCGACAGCGTGACCGCGCCCCGGCTCCCGGCCCACACCCTGCCGCTGATCACCGTGGACGGCGGCGCGGCCGACGCGTACGACGCGGCGCCGCTCACCCAGGCCGACCGCACCCGGCCGCTGCGCCTCGACGACGCCGCGTACGTCATCTACACCTCGGGCTCCACCGGCCGCCCCAAGGGCGTCGTCGTCACCCACCACAACGTGACCCGCCTGTTCACCGCCACCGACCACTGGTTCGGCTTCGGCCCCGACGACGTGTGGACGCTGTTCCACTCCTACGCCTTCGACTTCTCCGTCTGGGAGCTGTGGGGCGCGCTGCTGTACGGCGGCAAGGTCGTCGTCGTACCGCATCTGACCAGCCGCGACCCGCACGCCTTCCGGCAGCTGCTGGCTGCCGAACGGGTCACCGTCCTGAACCAGACGCCGTCCGCGTTCTACCAGCTCGCCGCCGCCGACCGGGAGAGCGACGGCTCCGGACTGGCGCTGCGGTACGTGGTGTTCGGCGGCGAGGCGCTGGAGCTGGGGCGGCTCGACGACTGGTACGAGCGGCACGTCGACGACGCGCCGGTCCTGGTCAACATGTACGGCATCACCGAGACCACCGTGCACGTCTCGTACTTCCCCCTCGACCGCGCCACCGCCGCCGGCGCCACCTCCAGCACCATCGGCGTCAACATCCCCGACCTGCGCGTCTACGTCCTCGACGACCGCCTCCAGCCCGTACCGCCGGGCGTCACCGGCGAGATGTACGTCGCGGGCGAGGGCCTGGCCCGCGGCTATCTGGGACGCGAGGACCTGACCGCCACCCGCTTCGTCGCCGACCCGTACGCCCACCTGTTCGGTGAGCAGGGCAGCCGCATGTACCGCTCCGGTGACCTCGCCCGGCGCCGTACCGACGGCGCCCTGGAGTACTTCGGCCGCGCCGACCAGCAGGTCAAGCTGCGCGGCTTCCGCATCGAGCTGGGCGAGATCGAGGCGGTGCTCGCCGCGCACCCCGCCGTCGCGGACACGGCCGTCGTCGTCCGCGAGGACACCCCCGGAGACAAGCGGCTCGTCGGCTACGCCGTCCCCGCCGCCGGGCAGGCTCCCGACCCCGCCGCCCTGCGCGACCACGCCGCCGCCGGACTGCCCGTCCACATGGTCCCGTCCGCCGTCGTCCTGCTCGACCGGCTGCCGCTGACGAACAACGGCAAGCTGGACCGCACAGCACTGCCCGCACCGGACCGCCCGGCCGCCACCGGACGCGCGCCCCGGACTCCCCGCGAGGAACTGCTCTGCTCGGTCTTCGCCGAGGTGCTGGGCCTGGACCGGGTCGGCGTCGAGGACAACTTCTTCGACCTCGGCGGGCACTCGCTGCTCGCGGTCCGGCTGGCCGGCCGCGTCAAGGCCGTACTCGGCACCGAGGTGTCCATCGGTACGGTCTTCCAGTCGCCGACCGTCGCGGCGCTCGACGCCGCCCTGGACGCCGTACGCCACGACGACCCGCTCGACGTCCTGCTGCCGCTGCGCCCCGCCGCCGAGGGCACCGGCAGCGGCCGCGCCCCCGTCCACTGCGTCCACCCGGCAGGCGGCCTGAGCTGGTGCTACGCCGGACTCATCCGCCACCTGCCCGCCGACGTACCGATCTACGGACTCCAGGCACAGGGCGTCGGCGCCGCCACCGCCGACCAGCCGCTGCCCGCCACCCTGGAAGAGCTGGCCGCCCACTACGCCGCCCGCGTCCGCGAGGTGCAGCCCGAAGGCCCGTACCGGCTGCTCGGCTGGTCCACCGGCGGCATCATCGCGCACGCCATGGCCACCCACCTCCAGGACGAGGGCCACGAGGTCGAACTCCTCGCCATCCTCGACGCCTACCCGGCCGAGGGCTTCCGCGGCCTGCCCGTACCCGACGAGGCCGAAGCCCTCGAATCGCTGCTCACCATGGGCGGCTACGGGCCGGACAGCCTGGCGGGCAAGCCGCTGACCACCGTCAACGTGGTGGCGGTCCTCCAGCGGGAAGGCAGCCCGCTGTCCACCCTGTCCACGGACACCATCAAGGCGCTCGGCGCCATCTACCTCAACACCAACGACCTCGTACGCGCCTACGACCACCGCGTCTTCCGGGGCGATGTGCTCTTCTTCCGGGCCGTCGTGGACACCATCGACGACACCCTCACCCCCGACACCTGGACGCCCTACGTCACCGGCCGCATCGACAACACCGACGTCGCGTGCTCCCACAAGGACATGACCCTGCCCGAGCCCATCGCGCACATCGCGCGTGTGGTGGCCGACCGCCTCACCGAACTGGAGGGGTGACCCGGTGACCACCACCGAACCGAGAACCCGGCCCCGGATGAATCCGAGGACCGTCGTGGTCCTCGTCTACACGGCCGCCATGTGCATGAACGGCCTCGACTCGACCATCGTCAACCCGGCCCTGTTCACCATCGCGGGCGACTTCGGGCAGCCCGTCTCCGCCGCCAACACCGTGGAGACGGCCTTCCTCGTCGCCCTCGCGCTGGCCCTGCCGGTCGCCGGCTGGCTCGGCGACCGCTACGGCACCAAGCGCGTCTTCCTCGGCGCGCTCGCCGTCTTCACCGCCGCCTCGGCCGCCTGCGGCCTGGCCCCCGGCCTGTCCGCGCTGGTCGTGGCGCGGGCGGTGCAGGGGCTGGCGGGCGGCCTGCTGACCCCGGTCGGCATGACCCTGCTGTTCCGCGCGTTCCCGCCGCACGAACGGGCCAAGCTGGGCAAGGTCCTGATCGTGCCCACGGCCCTGATGCCCGCGCTGGGACCGCCGCTGGGCGGCTTCCTCACCCAGCACCTGTCCTGGCACTGGCTGTTCTTCGTGAACGTGCCGATCGGCATCGCCGCCGTCCTGCTCGGCGTCCTCGGGCTGCGCGAGCACGTCGAGGGCGTACCGGGGCCGTTCGACCGGGCCGGGTTCTGGCTCGCCACCCCGGGCCTCGGACTGCTCACGTACGCGCTCGGATTCGGCCCGTCACACGGCTGGACGCAGCCCGCCGTCGCGGCCGCCGCCGTACTCGGCGTGGTGCTGGCGGTGGCCGCCGTGGTCCACCAGCTCCGTGCTCCGGAGCCGCTGCTGAAGCTGCGGCTGCTGGCGGACCGCGCGTACGGCACGAGCACCGCGCTCGCCGTGCTCACCGCCGCCGGACTGATGGGCGTCCTGTTCGTCTTCCCGCTGCTCTACCAGGCGGCACTGGGCGCCTCCGCCCTGGACGCGGGCCTGAGCGTCTTCCCCGAGGCGATCGGCCTGATGCTCGCCTCCCAGGTCGTCGACCGGCTGCTGCCGCGCATCGGCCCGCGACGGCTCGTGGTGCCCGCGCTGCTGCTCGCCGCGGTGGTCTTCGCCGCCCTCGCCGTGCCGGGCGCGGCGGACAACGCCTGGCTGGTACGCGGCCTGATGTTCGCCATCGGCCTGGTGCTCGGCACGGCCGTGCTCACCGTCCAGCTCGCCGGCTTCGAGAACGTGGCGCCGCCCGACATGGGCCGCGCGATGGGCCTCTTCCAGATCGTGCGCACCCTGGGCGGCGCCCTCGGCATCGCCGTCTGCGCGGGCGTGATCGGCGTGCACGGCACCGGCAGCACCGGCCCGGGCCCGTACCGGGTCGCGGTGTGGGTGACGGCAGCACTGGTCGCCGTGGGCGCACTCATCGCCGTACGGCTGCCGAAGGACCCGCCGCAGCCGCCGCCGTTCGACGACGACTTCGACGGGGACGAGAAGGCGGGGGAGGGGGCCGAAGCCCCGGCGGCGGGCTGATCAGCCGCCCCGCCGGAAACGGCCGCGCCCCGGGCCCGCACTCGGGTCCGGGGCGCAGTGCGTCGGCGAGGAGTCAGCTGCCGGACAGCAGCGCCCCCAGCCCGGTCGCCAGGCCACCGCGCCAGCAGGCGTAATCGTGGCCGCCGTTGAACTCCTCGTACGCCACGTCGTAGCCGCGCGCCCGCAGGACGTTGCGCAGGCGGCGGTTCTCCGCGAGCAGCATCCACTCCTGGAGGCCGACCTCCAGCCGCAGCCGGACCGGGCGGCGTTCGGCGGTGGCGTACTGGCGGGTCAGCCACTCGGTGCCGCGCTCGTCGTCCGGCCACCAGAAGGAGCCGGACTGCGAGAGCGCCAGCCCGAACCGGTCCGGCCGGCGGAAGGCGGCGTACGCCGCGGTCAGCCCGCCCGCGCTCTGCCCCGCCACGACCGTGCGCTCCGGGTGCGGATCGGTCCCGTACGCGGCGTCCGCCCACGGCAGCAGCGTGTCCGCCAGCCAGTCGACGAACTCCCCGTTGCAGCTGAGGTCCTCCATCCGCCGCCCCATCGTGTCCACGAGCAGCGCGACGGTGGGCGGTACGGAGGCGTCGGCGTGCAGATTGTCGAACAGGTCGCCGGCGCCGAGGACCGGGCCCCACATCTCGCCGTCCAGCAGCACGGCCACGGCGTACGGGCCGCCGTCGGCGCGGTGGCCGGGCGGCAGGTGCACCGTGACGTTCCTGCCGTCCACCTCGGTGCTCACGGACGTGCCGCGTGCCACGCCGGGCCTGCGTCCGGTGCACGGCTGCGCCGGCGCGCCGGGCAGCTCCATGACGGAGGCGGGGTGGCGGCCGTCCCGGGACGGCAGGACGGGTGCGGTGCTCAACGGGTCGGGTACGGCGCTGTCCAGGACCTTCAGCCACGCCGCCCGGTCCGTACGCAGCAGCTCCTCACGCGGCCCGGTGCCGGGGAGGAACTGGTAGGAGGCGCGGTGGTCGGCCCGCAGCCGGTGGCTGAGGGCCCAGACCGCGGTGCCCTCGATACGGGTCATCAGGTGCGGCGTCAGGTCGCCCGCGTGCCGGTCCCGGTCGGTGACGGTGTGCAGGAGCGCCAGCACGCCCGTGGCCGGGGACGCCGGGTCGTCCCGCCACACGAAGGTGACCAGGACGTGGCCGGGGACGCCGTCCGGGTCCGGTTCCACGAGGGGCGTACCGGCCGCCGCGGCGTGGCGCCAGAACTCCTCCTCGGCGCTGGGCCGCCCGGCCCGCACCTCGGCGGCCAGCCCGCACAGCAGGGGACTTCGGACAGCGGTCACTTGCGTACTCCTTCCGGGAGCGTCGTCAGCACGGCGCGTTCGTCGCGTTCGTCAGACACGGGTTGCCGCCGAGCGGCCCAGCAGCACCCACAGCAGGAAGGGCCCGCCCAGCACGGTCGTCACGACGCCCACCGGCACCTCCGTGCCCGCGAAAACGATCCGCCCGATCGTGTCGGCCGCCACCACCAGGAGCGCACCCGTCAGCATCGTGCCGACCAGCGGCACCCGCAGCGGCCCCGCCAGCCGCGACGCGATGACCGGCGACGCCAGCGCCACGAACCCGACCGGCCCGCAGATCCCGACGGCAAGGCCCGCCAGCGCCACCGCCAGCAGCAGGCACACCGCGCGGGTCCGGCCCGGAGCGGAGCCCAGTGAGGAGGCGGTGGCATCGTCGAAGCGCAGCACGCCCAGGTGGCGGGCGACCGCGAGGCTCAGCGGCACCAGCACGGCCAGGCCGATGAGGACGGGTACGGCGACGGCGTAGCTGCGCCCGTTGAGGCTGCCCGAGGTCCACACGTACAGCGAACTCGCCGAGTTGAGCGAGCGCCGGGAGAGCGCGACCTGGGTGGCGGCGGAGGCCAGCGCGGACATCGCCAGGCCCACGACCAGCACGCGGTAGCCCCGCTGGCCGAGGCCGCCGGAGACGACCGTCACCACGACCGCCGCGACCAGCGCGCCCAGCGGACCCGCCCACCAGGCGCCGAACGTGCCGGTCGCGCTGAGCGTGACGGACAGCAGGACGGCGGCGGTGGCGCCGTCGTTGACGCCGAGCAGTTCGGGGGTGGCGAGCCGGTTGCGGGCCAGCGTCTGGGTGAGGCAGCCGGCCAGACCCAGCGCGGCGCCCGCCGCCAGCCCCGCCACGATCCGGCCGAGGCGGAACTTCTGCACCAGCAGGACGTCGAACCGGTCGCCCTGACCGAAGATGGCCTGGAAGGTGCGGGTCACGCCCATGTCGCTCTGCCCGGCGTACGCGGAGAGCACCACGGCCAGCAGGAGCAGCGCGGCCAGCAGCAGCGCCGCGAACGTGGCACGCCGGGCGACGAGGAAGGAGAGCGGGCCGCGGCGCAGCACGAACGTGTCGGCGGGGCGCACCCGGCCGGGCTTCGGCGCACGGCGCTCCGGGGTACGGCGCGTCAGGCGCTCCCGCAGCGCGCGCAGCACACCGCGCGCCGCCTTGCCCGAAGCGCGCTCCTCGGTGGCCGGTTCGGTCATGCCCATCGCGCTGAGCTGCCGGGACCGGACGATGCCGATGAGCACGGGCGCGCCGATCAGCGCCACGATGACGGAGACGGGCGCCTCGAACGGGCGGGAGACCACCCGGGCCGCCACATCCGCGAGGACCAGGACGGCGGCGCCGATCAGCCCGGCCAGCAGCAGCCGGGCGGCGAGCCGGGTCCCGGCGACCGCCCGGGCCAGGAAGCCCGCCAGCAGCCCGAGGAACGAGATGGGACCGGCCAGCGCCACCGCCGCAGCGGTCAGCAGCGTCACCCCGACCGCGACCACGGTACGGATCACCGGCGGCCGGTGGCCGAGGCTGCGGGCCAGGTCGTCGCCGAGCGCCAGCGCGGACAGCGGCCGGGCGACCAGCAGCGCCACCAGGAAGCCGACGACGAGGACGGGCGCGAGGCGGCCGAGTTCGCCGAAGCCTTCGACCCCGGCCAGCGAGCCGAGCACCCAGAACCGGAACCGGTCGTAGGTCTCGGCGGAGTTCACCACGATCACGCTGGTCAGCCCGCCGAAGGTGGCGCCCAGCGCGGACCCGGCCAGCACCAGCCGCATCGGCGAACCGCCGCCCCTGCGCCCCGCGATGAGCAGCACCAGGCCACTGGCCACGACCGCGCCCGCGAACGCGCACACGAGGTAGGCGTAGCCGCTGTCCAGGCCCAGCAGCGCGATACCCGCGACGACACCGAGCGAGGCCCCGGCGTTGACGCCGAGCAGGCCGGTCTCGGCGAGCGGGTTGCGGGTGACGGCCTGGAGCAGGCACCCGGCGACGCCGAGCGCGCCGCCGACGAGCAGGGCGGTGAGCGTACGGGGCAGCCGCAGGTCGCCGACGACGAGGGCGAGGCGCGGGTCGCTGCGCGCGCCGCCGCGGTCGAGCAGATAGTCCAGGACGCCGCTCGCGCCGACCTCGCCGGCGCCCACGCACAGGGATACGGCGGCCAGCACGAGGACGGCGGCGGCGAAGCCCGCCACGGCGAGCGCGACGGTGCGCCTCGTGGTGCCCGCGGGGCGCTCGCCGCCGGGGTCCGGCGCGGGCTGCCCAGAGGCAAAGCGCGGGTCATCCGCAGGGGGTCGGGCATCCTTTTCCGCCACCGCGCCCGGCAACGCGACGCCTTCGGTGCCGTGTTCGGAGGGCGGGGCGGCTATACCCGTACGCTGCTTTTGCATAAGGTGAGGCTAGCCTAACCATTACTGCAGCGTACGGGCGGAATGGCGGAGTGGCTGGGCACCTGTCCTATATTAGGTTAGGCTTGCCTAACAAATGGGGAGGTTGCTCATGCCTGAGCACATACCGGGCCGCGCCGAATTCACCGGCCGCATCGCGCTGGTGACCGGCGCCGGGCAGGGCATCGGCGCCGCGGTCGCCGCCGCCCTGGCGCGACAGGGCGCCCACGTCGTGGCCACCGACCGCACCGCACCCGCCAACCCGCCCGCCGAGGACGGCGTCGCGGGAACGGTCACCACCGCGGCCATGGACGTCACCGACCGCACCGCCGTCGACGCCACCGTCGAACGCGTCGAACGCGAACTCGGGCCGATCTCCATCCTGGTGAACGTGGCCGGCGTCCTGCGCCCCGGAGCCGCCGCCGAGCTGTCCGACGCGGACTGGGCCGACACCTTCGCCGTGAACACCACCGGCGTCTTCCACACGTCCCGCGCCGTCGCACCGCACATGGTCAAACGGGGCTCCGGAAGCATCGTCACCGTCGGCTCCAACGCCGCCGGCATCCCCCGTACCGGAATGGCCGCGTACGCCGCCTCCAAGGCCGCGGCGGCCATGTACACCAAATGCCTCGGGCTCGAACTCGCCCGCAGCGGTGTGCGCTGCAACATCGTCGCGCCCGGCTCCACCGACACCGCCATGCAACGCGCGCTGTGGACCGACGACGACGCACCCCGCCGCGTGATCGCCGGCGACCCGCAGACGTACCGCACCGGCATCCCCCTCGGCCGGATCGCCGACCCGTCCGACATCGCCGACGCGGTCGTCTTCCTCGCCTCCGACCGCGCCCGGCACATCACCATGCAGGAGCTGTACGTCGACGGCGGCGCCACCCTGCGGTGACCCGCGCCGCGCCCCGCCGCCCACCGGCCGCCGGACCCGCGCGCACCACCGCACACCCGCTCACCGAACGCCCCCTCCGCACCACCACCCGTATCAGTCATCCCCCGGAACCTCGCAGCCTTCCGAGAATTGGAGCTCCCGTGCCGACGGCACCCGAAGTCGCCACGCACGTCCCCCTCGCCGAGACGGCCCACCCCGCCGTAGGAGCAGCGACCTCACTCCTGGGCGCCTACACCCCCGGCGCCCGCTTCCTCGGCACGCCCACGCGCACCCTCCTCGCACAGGGCACCCACAGCGAAGTCCCGCACGACGAACGCCCCCTGCCGCAGCGCGTCGCCGCCACCCTCGGCGCCGCCCAGGCCGCCGGACACGGCGCGCCCCTGGTCGTCGGCGCCGTGCCCTTCGACCAGACGGCGCCCGCCGCGCTCACCGTGCCCGCCACCGTGCGGACCGCGCCGCCGCTCACCGCCGACCCGCTCATCGCACTGCCCGCCGACCCGCCCGCCGTGGCCCACTGGGACATCAGACCCGTACCGGCCCCCGAGGTCTACGGCGCCGGCGTGGCCGCCGCGGTCGAGCGCATGTGGCGCGGCGAGTTCAGCAAGGTCGTCCTCGCCCGCACCCTCGAACTGACCACCCCGGACGCGCTCGACATCCCCGCCATGCTCCAGCGCCTGGCCCGCCGCGACCCCTCCGGCTACACCTTCGCGCTGCCCACCGCGCCCGGCCGCACCCTCCTCGGCGCCAGCCCCGAACTGCTGGTCTCGCGGCGCGGCCAACGCGTCGTCGCCAACCCGCTGGCCGGCTCGATCCCCCGCAGCGACGACCTGGCCGAGGACGTCCGCCGGGCCGCCGCGCTCCTGGAGTCCGCCAAGGACCTGCACGAGCACGCCGTCGTCGTGGACGCCGTCCACCGGGCACTCGCCCCGTACTGCACCGACCTCGACGTCCCCGACCGGCCCACCCTGCTGCGCACCGCCACCATGTGGCACCTGTCCACCACCGTCACCGCCACCCTCGCCGCACCGGACACCTCCGCCCTGGAGCTGGCCTGCGCCCTGCACCCCACCCCGGCGGTCTGCGGTACCCCCACCGACACCGCCCGCCAGGTGATAGCCGACACCGAACCGTTCGACCGCGGCTTCTTCACCGGCATGATCGGCTGGGGCGACGCGTCCGGCGACGGCGAGTGGGTGGTGACCATCCGCTGCGCCGAGGCCGAGGAGCGCGCCCTGCGCCTGTACGCCGGAGCGGGCATCGTCGCCGCCTCCGAGCCCGCCGCCGAGACCGCCGAGACCGGCGCCAAGTTCCGTACCTTCCTGAGCGCCGTCGGAGCCGAGCTGTGACCGATCAGTACGCCTACGCCCACTCCCACGCGCCCGCCTGGCCCGCGGAGTTCGCCGAGCGCTACCGCGAAGCGGGCTGGTGGCGCGGCGAGACCTTCGGACGGATGCTGCGCGACCGGGCCGCCGCCCACCCGGACCGGGTCGCCGTCGTCGACCCGGCCGGCGAGGGCCGCCGCTGGACGTACGCGGAGCTGGACCGCCGCGCCACCCGGCTCGCCGCCGGATTCCACGCCCGCGGCATCGTCCGCGGCGACCGGGTCGTCGTCCAGCTGCCGAACGTCGCCGAGTTCTTCGAGGTGATCTTCGCGCTCTTCCGCCTCGGCGCCCTCCCGGTCTTCGCGCTGCCTGCGCACCGCGAGACCGAGATCCGCTACTTCTGCGAGTTCACCGGCGCCGCCGCCTACGTCATCGCCGCCGAACACGGCGGCTACGACTACCGCGCGCTGGCCGCGACGGTACGGGACGACGTCCCCGGCCTGCGCCACGTCTTCGTCACCGGCGGCGCCCCGGGCCCCTTCGAGGCCCTCGCGGACGTACCGGCCGACCCGCCCGCGGACACCGCGGCCTGGGACGAGCCCGCACCGGACGACCTCGCCTTCCTCCAGCTCTCCGGCGGCAGCACCGGCGTACCCAAGCTCATCCCGCGCACCCACGATGACTACATCTACTCCCTGTGGGGCTCCAACGAGCTGTGCGGCGTCGACGAGCACAGCGTCTACCTGTGCGCGCTGCCCGCCGCCCACAACTTCCCGCTCTCCTCGCCCGGCTCGCTCGGCGCCCTGTACGCGGGCGCCCGCGTCGTGCTGTGCCCGCAGCCCAACCCCGACGTGGCGTTCCCGCTCATCGAGCGCGAACGCGTCACCCTCACCGGCCTCGTCCCGCCGCTCGCACTCGTCTGGACGGAGGCCGCGCCCGCCACGTCGTACGATCTGAGCAGCCTGGACGTCCTGCTGGTCGGCGGCGCCAAGTTCAGCGAGGAGGCCGCCCGGCGGGTGCGCCCCGCCCTCGGCTGCACCCTCCAGCAGGTGTTCGGCATGGCCGAGGGCCTGGTGAACTACACCCGGCTGGACGACCCCGAGGAAATCATCGTCACCACCCAGGGCCGGCCCATCTCCCCGGACGACGAGATCCGCGTCGTCGACGACCAGGACAACGACCTGCCCGTGGGGGAGACCGGCCACCTGCTCACCCGCGGCCCGTACACCATCCGCGGCTACTGGAAGGCGCCCGAGCACAACGCCCGCTCCTTCACCGAAGACGGCTTCTACCGCACCGGCGACGTCGTCCGGCTCACCCCCACCGGCCACCTCGTGGTCGAGGGCCGCGCCAAGGACCAGATCAACCGCGGCGGCGAGAAGATCGCCGCCGAGGAGGTCGAGAACCACCTGCTCGCCCACCCCGCGGTGCACGACGCGAACGTGGTCGCCGAACCCGACCCGTACCTGGGCGAACGCACCCTCGCCTATGTCATCCTGCGCTCCGGCGCCGAACGGCCGACTCCCGTCGCCGTCAAGAAGTTCGTCCGCGCCCGCGGCCTCGCCGCCTACAAGGTGCCCGACCGCGTCGTGTTCGTGGACGCCTTCCCGCAGACCGGCGTCGGCAAGATCTCCAAGAAGGACCTCCGGACCGCCGCCACCGGCGGCACCGACCCGTCCTGACCACCGCCCCGCCCCGCCACCTCGCTCCGTCCTGAAGGGACCGCACCGCACCATGGCCCTGCCCGCCATCGCCCCCTACCCCATGCCGTCCGCCGGCGACCTGCCCGCGAACCGCGTGGACTGGAAGGCCGACCCGTCGCGCGCCGTCCTGCTCGTCCACGACCTGCAGAACTACTTCCTGTCGGCCTTCGACACCCAGGCGTCCCCCGCCACCGACCTGCTGCGCAACGTGGCCGCGCTGAAGAAGGAAGCCGCCCGCCTCGGCATCCCGGTCCTCTACACCGCGCAGCCCGGCGGCCAGACCCCCGCCGAACGCGGCCTCCAGCAGGACTTCTGGGGCCCGGGCCTGCCCGCCGACGAGCACGCGGCGGCCATCGCCGACGCGGTCGCCCCCGGCCCGGACGACACCGTGCTGACCAAGTGGAAGTACAGCGGCTTCGTCCGCACCGACCTCGAAGAGCGGCTGCGCGACCTCGGCCGCGACCAGCTCGTCATCACCGGCGTCTACGCCCACATCGGCGTCCTGATGACCGCCTGCGACGCGTGGATGCGCGACCTCCAGGCGTTCCTCGTCGCCGACGCGGTGGCCGACTTCTCCGCGGACGACCACGCGATGGCGTTGCGCTGGGCGGCCGGCAAGTGTGCCGTGGTCACCACCACCGCCACCGTCTTCGAAGGGAAGTGACCACCATGGCACTGACGCTCCAGCAGCTGCGTGACGACGTCGCCGACGTCCTCGGCGAGGACCCCGCCGACATCCCCGACGACGAGAACCTCGTCGATTACGGCCTCGACTCGGTCCGCCTGATGGCCCTGGCCGGCCGCTGGAACCGCGACCACGGCATCGAGGTCGCCGTCGCCGACCTGTCGGAGGAGCCCGCCCTGGAGAAGTGGGCGGTGCTGCTCGGCGCCACCGGCTGAGCCCCTCCCATACGGCAGCGGGGGGGGGGGGGGAAAAAACCACCCCCCCCCCCCCCCCCCCCCCCCCCCCTCCTCCCCCCCCCCCCCCCCCCCCCCCCCAA
>NZ_JBVIQN010000033.1:0-106676 GCF_055577005.1 Streptomyces sp. NPDC033221
ACCGGCCGCGCGAGAAAGATGCGACGCGTTTTTCGTTTTTGCCTCTCTTTTGGTCGGTTTGGGCGGATCGTGGGACGAGCGGGGGGGGGGGGGGGGGGGGGGGGGAAACCCCCCCCCCCCCGGTCCCGCGGAGCCGTTCCAGTTCGAGAGCTACCTCGGTGCTGGCGGAGTCGGTCACCCGCGGTCGCCACCCTGGGGCGGGGCCGTGTCGTCGACCAGACCGAGACCGGCGCGGTCGAGCAGCTGCTCGACGGCGGGCAGGGCCATGACGCGCGTGAGGCCACCGGCGGCGGCGAGGGCGCCGGCTACCCACGGAAGCGCGTCGGGGATGCCGGATGCGCTGACGACCGCGGGCAGGGCGAGGGCGAACGCAACGACGGTCTGGAGGATGGTACGGACGGTGCGCTTGTTCTCGGGGGACATGGGTTCCTCTCTGGGAAGGGAGTGGGCCCGCGCGGCGGCGCGGGCCCGTACGGGTGGGGTCAGACCTTGGGGACCTTGAGGGCGGCCCACTGCTGGGGGCCGGGCCATCCGTCGCAGTACCGGGCGTCGTCGCCCAACTTGCGCTGGAAGCGGCGGAAGCTGGCGCGGTCGGAATCCGTCCACTGCGGGCCGGGCCCGTCCGTGTACGCCGAACAGCCCTCCTCGACCAGGCGGCGGCCCATCGCGGTCACGATCGGCGACCGCGGCGACCGCTTGAACCAGTCGACGCCCGGGAACGGCTCGGTTCCGGTGGCCGGGGGGCGACCGTTGCCGGCGGGCAGGTCGTCGGCGGACGCCTGGTGACCGAAGTAGGTCACGCCGCGGCGGCCCTTCCATGACGGATCGGCCACGACGACACCCTCGGGGAAATCCGGGATGCCGTACCCGTACACGTAACTGGACTTGCGCGGTCGGGACTTGACATACACCCCGTCGCCCTCGGCTGACCCGTTGACGTTCGTGTTGGCTTCCACGGTGGTGATCGTCGAATCGGTGTACGCGATACAGATGCCGACGTGGCTACCGCCGCCCGAGCCGAAGTACACGGGGCCGCCGATCACGGGGTACTCGGTGAACCGGCCTCGCGCGCGGAACCACGCGACGCCGGCCGCACAGGATGCGGTGACCGGGGCGAGGTGGGCGCAGCCTGCCTGCCGGAACGTCCACGAGACGAAAGTCGAGCACCAGGGCTGGCCCTGGGACCATTCCAGCCCCGGCACGGAGGGGCTGTACTTCTGAACGTTGTTCCACCGGCCCCCGGAGCGGCCTTCGTGGGTGCCGACTTCGGCGCGGGCGGTGGCGATGACGCGACGTGCGTAGGACAAAGGAAACCTTTCTGCGGGCACGCAAACGCCCCGGCACGGTGAGCGCCGGGGCGTACGGGTGGGGTGTGGTCAGGCTGCGAGGGCCACGATGGGGATGTCGTGGTCGGCGAGCGCGGTCGAGGCCGTCGGGCTGACCGTGGCGGGCAGGGTGGATTGCCCGCCGACGTACCAGGCGCGCGGGAAGGGGGTGGCGGGCATGAAGAAGTTGGCCGCGGCGACCAGTGACTCGTTCTGCACGTGATAGAACGCGAAGTCGGCCGTTCCGCCCACGGTCATCAGCCAGGCCACCCAGTACCGGCCGGGGGCGAGCGTCGTCGAGGGCACCGGAAGGGGCACGGCGCCGATGTGGCTGGACGCCATGGCGGGGAGCGCCCCGGTCTCCTGGCCGGCCATGGTGAGGGCGACGGCGTTCGAGGCGACCACGCGCGTGCCGTCTTCGCGGTAGATGCCGGCCATGAAGCGGGCGGTCGTCACTCCGCCGTACCCGCGGGCGAACATGATGACCTTGGCGACGGGGGTCGGCTCCGTGATGTTCATGCCGGTGAGGTAGACGCGCTGTGGGGCGAGGTACTTCGCGCTGGGGTTGGCCACGCCGTACGGGTCGCATGACCACGCCTGAAAGCCGAGAGCCTGCGGGGTCCACATGTTGCGGCCGGTGGCGCTGGGCAACTGCGCGATCGGGACGCGGCTTGAGCCGTCGAGGGATGCGACGCCGTTCGCTGCGGCCCGCGCGGTGGTGGCGAGGGCGCCCACCTGTGCGGCGATCAGTGCCACGTTGCCAGTCCCGTCCGGCGTGACGCCGTTGACCGACTGCACGCCTCCAGCGGCGACGGCCGGCAACTGGTCCGCTGGGACTTTCCCGGACGTGTCGAGCTGCGCAACGCCTCCCGGGGTGCCCGGCGCGGTAGCGGGGACGGCGTGTACGTCGGTGGCGGTGAGGGTGATCTCGGCTGCGGAGTAGCCGTTGACGGACTGGACGGCGCCCGGTGCGCCGGCGGGGCCCGCGGCGCCGGTGTCGCCCTTGGTGCCTTGGGGGCCGATCAGGGATGCGAGCCACTGGTCGCGGGTGCCGGGGAATCCAGCGGCGCGGGCGACCGTGTACGCGTCGTCGCCGGCCGGGCCCGCGGCGCCGGTCTCGCCGCGCGGGCCCGTGGCTCCGATCAGGGATGCGAGCCACTGTTCGACCGTGCCCCGAAAGCCTGCCTTGACGGCGACCTCGTACGCGGAGTCACCGCGGACGGCGACGTACGAGGGGGTGGTCGGGTCGGTGGGTGCGATGTCGGCAAGATCGACCGCGGGCGTCTCCGCGGGCAACAGGACCTGATAGACGCGGTTGGTCGCGACGCCGGCGAGCTGTTCGGCGACCGTGTACGACCAGTTGCTCGGGCTCATGCCGGGGGCGTCGGTGGCCGGTAGCTCGACTTCGAATGCGCCTGTGGCGTCGAGCGTTTCGGTGACGGGCCCACCGAGGATCACGTCGTACGCGCCGAACGTGACCAGGGCCGGAGCGCGTACGACGACCTGCCCGGCGAGGGGCTGGCCGTCAGGCGTGAGGAACCGGCCCGTTAGTCGTACGGTCGGTATCCCGTCGGGGAGCGGCATCGGTGGCGGCCTCCATGGGTGGCTTGGGACGGTTGGGGTCGTTGCCGGGGCGGGGGAAGAATCCACCGCTTCCCGGGTCCGGCGCGGGGGTGGGGGTGGGGGCGGTCACTTCGGGGCCTCCGCGGCGGAGAAGCTGTTGCGGGTGTACACGCCGTAGCAATTCGTGCTGATAGTGCCGGTGCCGGACCGTACGGAGTGCCGCAACCGGTAGTTGCGGTGGTCCATGAAGTTGCCGCGCACGGGCGTGGTGATCGCGCGGTACGTCCAGCCGTTCGCCTTGTTGGCGACCCATGACTCGATCACGCCGTCGTCATCTTCGAACTGCACGTCGGCGGTGGTACCGGCCGGGGTCCAGGTCTCGAACGACGCCCACAAAACGGCGTTCATCAGCCGTGTGGCACCAAGCCACGCGGTCGTGGTCGTCGTACTGTCGGTCGACTGTCCGGCGGTGGGCTGCATGGGAATCGGGATTGACGGCCGGCCCAGAAACCGGCCCGAATACGCGTCGTCCATGACGATGACGCGCTCGGATGCGGTGGTGTCCCGATTCCACATGCGGATCATCTGTGCCGTGCCGAGTCCGTCGTCGCCGACGGTCAAAGCGGCGCTTCCGGCTTCGCGGCCCAGCCCGATACCCCAGTCGCCTTGACCGGTCTGCCCGACCTTGAACGTGCGTATGCCAGCGGGCGATTTGGCGATCAGCTGCCCGCCCTCGCCGATCACCACGTCGCCGTTGAGCACCTGGTTGAGGGCGGGCCGCATCTGCGCCCGCCCCCGCAACTGCCGCACCTCGCGTTCGAGGGCGGCGAGGCGGTCGAGTACATCCTGCGGTACGTAGGGCACTAAGGAACCTCCAGGTACAGGCGGGCGGTCTCCGGCCGGCCGCGGGCGGGCGGTGTGATGGACATGCCGACGACGCGGTACCGGGCGTCGAGGGTGGTGGGGTGCCAGAGGTCGCGGATGCGTACGCGCACCGTGGCGCCGATCATCGCGGGCGTGACCACGTCCCCCCGCACCGTGATTTCCGGAATGGTCGCGGGGCGCCGGGCGGCGCTCCAGTCTGCGCGGGCGTGCGCGTCGAGCGTCGCCGGCTGGCTGACGATGGTGTAGTCGCTGCTGCCGTCAAGGCGGGGATATCCGACGGCGAGGTCATCCTCGGCGACCAGCAGGCTCGACATCAGCGGGAACGAGTCCTGCGCCTGATTGCGGTTCGTCGCCGCGCCGCGGGACTGCCATGCGTTCGCCTTCACCGTGGCATCCGTCGGCCACGAGTAGGACATCACGGGCCCCGGGTAATCGAGAACGATCTCGGCCGCGCCCGTACGGATCACGGGGTAGCCCAGCTGCATCAGCTTGGTACGGCGGCCATCGCCGTCGCGGAAACTCGCGATGCGCCACTCGAAACCGTTTTCGACGGCGGCGAGGTCGTCGAGCAGGTCGCCGACGCTCGGCAGGTCGTAGCGCAGATACGTCCGGTCCCGCAGTACCCCGGAGAGGTGCATCTCGTACGTGACGCCGATGTCACCGCCGGGCGTGCTCTGCACGTAGTCGAGCAGTTGCCGGGCAATGTCGAGCTGATCGACGCGGGTCGCGATCTGCGAGTCGTACAGCAGCCGGCGGTACAGGTAGCTTTCCCAGCCGCCGACCTGTATCTGTGCACCGAGGAAGCCGCGGGCGTCGGCGGCGAGGCTGAGCGTCCATAGGATGCCGCCCCACCAGATGTCGCGTCCGCGCTCGACCCATACAGCCGTACGGCCGGGCAGCAGCGCACGGCGTGCCCGGTCGGCCATGGCGGCGTTCGGAATCGGCACGGTGCCGGTCAGCCGGCCGGTCTTGCCGATGTAGTCGTCGAGGGACACATCCTGTACGGGCAGGGCGTCGAGCAGGGTGTCGGTGCGCAGGTCGCAGAACAGCAGCCGGTAGGGGGACGGCACGGCGTCACCCCCCGTCTGTTACTTGTCGAGGGGGTAGAGCACGCCCGTGAACGAGGCCCAGGTCGTCAGGCCGGGCGAGGGGATGAGCCGCACCTGTCCGCCGGTCTGGAAGTCGACTTTGATGGGGACGCCGCCGGCGGCGACGCTGAGACTGGCGAGGTTTTCGGGCCGGATGGAGGCGGGCAGCGTCGCGGACACGACGAAACCGCCATTGGGCGGGTTTCCGGTCGTCGACCAGCTGACGCCGCCGCGCCACTGGGCGTGCGGCACGCCGAACAGGTCGATGCGGCGGTACCGCAAGGCGCCTTGTCCGTTGCCGCTGTTGGTGTAGCCGGCCGCTGGGGTGACCGCCGTCCAGGGGGTGACCGGAGCGAGCGGTTGCCAGGCCGCGGCGGCAGCCGACCAGCGTTCCAGACCGGTGCCGTTGTCGCGGTACTGCCCGTCGTAGGCGCCGGCGTCCGCAGCGGGCCCGCGGGGGGCGATTCCGCCGACGGCCACCGTGAACCGGCGCCGGTCGGTCAGAGCGGTATTCCACGGGATGCCGCCCATGCCGGAGGAAGCGCCCGCAGGTACGGTCACGTCCCACAGCGGCAGGCACGCCGGCGGCAGCTGCGGCGGTACCGGTGTCTCGGAGGCTTCACCACCGACGATTTCCAGGGCGACGGCGTTGCGGTTGTTCGTGTCGAACAGCTGGTCGTAGACGCGCAGGACGACCGAATCGACGCGGGCGAACAGGGCGTTACCGTCGGCGAACGTCACCGTCTCCGGGGCGTCCAGCGCCACCGGGTAGGCGCCTTGCGCAGCGGTGCCCTGTACCGCGCCGCGTCCGGCGCCGATCTGTAGCGCCATCGCGCCGGCCCCGGTCGCCGCGAACGGACGCCCGCCGGGGATCACGCCCGTACGGGTGGTGAGTTCCCCGTCGGGCAGCATCGTTCCCACGGGGGTGAGGCGGGTGTCCTCGCGGGTTTGCCCGGGGTCGGCGCCGCCGGTCAGCAGCCATGCAGAGCGCACGGACAACGGTGTCTCCTTACCAGTAAGCGGAGCGGTAGCGCACCGTCACGCGGGCCGCGGGATCGGTGCTGCCGGGGGACGCGCGAAACATCAGGCTCGACGCACCACAGGCGAGGGTGAACGTTTCCTCGGGCACGCTGCGGGCCGTTGCGGTGCCCAGACGTGAGGCGGTGCCGTTGAGGGTGACGGTGCCCGCGCGGGTATCAACGATGAGCACGTCGCCGGCGGCGAGGGGTAGGTCGTATTCGAGTACGTCGCCGTTGCTGACGTTGGTCAGCGACGGCCGGGCGACGGGGCCGCGGAACTCGATGATCGGATGGGTGGGGGCGCGTCCGGAGTTGAGGACGGTCAATGTCCCGGTACTGCCGGGGGTGCCGAACTCCAGCGGCCAGGCCAGGGGCCAGGCGAGGCCAGGCTCGGGCGCGGGCAGCGACGCCGACGCGGAGCGCTCCGTGATCTCATAACGCAGCGGATCGGACGCCTCGAACTCGATCGCGCCGCCCATAATCGTGCCGAGGCGGTATCCGGCATCGACGGGCAGGGCACGGCGCACGCACCGCGCCCACACCATCCGCGGCCCCCGTTCGTCGAGCCACACGGCGAGAGGCAACTCGTCCTCGACGGGGAGCGTTGAGGCTTCCAGCTCATCGACGACCGCGCCGACCGTATGCCGTGGAGCGCGCACCACCAGGCCCTCGACACCGATCGTGCGCGTCTGCGCCCACAGGGAGCCGGGGTAGGCACCGTGCGCGGCGGGCCGCGCCACAGTGCCCGAATCCATCCCGGGCAGATCGCCCCACCCGGTGAGCTTGCGCCACCGGTACGGCGTACCGTGCCCCAGCAGCAGCCCCCCGTACTGGATCTGACCGGGGGCGGTCAGCAGGTCGCCAGCAGCCACGGTCACCCCCTCGCTTTCGCCAGCCACGCGAGCGCGCGGGCGTTGTCGTCGGGGGTGCCGTTCTCCGCGGCGTGCCAGTGCTCGACGTGCACCGTCGCGCCGGACGCGCCGGCCGCGGCGAACGGAGAACCGTAGCCACCTGCTCCCGGGCCCGCGTAGGCCAGAGCGAACGCGGGCAGTGCGGGCGCAGTGACGAGATTCTGCATGGTGCGCTGCACCGCGCCGGCGCCACCCTCGATGCCCTTGACCAGACCGGCGGGAATCCACCGACCCACATCGCGCGCCATCACCTTGGACGGCGAGGCGATGCCCAGCGCCCGCGCAATGGGGCCCGGGATCAGGTCACGGGCCCACCCGGCGAGCGTCGAGGCCAGCCACGACCCCATGGATTTGATGCCGTTCCACAGGCCGCGCACGATGTCGCGGCCCTTATCGACCAGCAGATCGCCCAGATCGCCCAGCGCGGACGCCAGGCGCCCCGGCAGGCCGGCCAGCCACGCGACGGCCTCGCCCGCCTTCGTGACGATGGCGTTGCGGAAGTCACCGAGTGCTTGAGTGGCCCGGTCCCGCAGGCGGCCGGCAAGCGGGCCCAAGGCGGACGCCGCGCGACCCGGTAGACCGGTCAACCACTCGACGGCCTTGTCGATGCCCTGCCCGATCCATTCGCCGATCTTCTTCGCGGCCTCGCCAATCAGCCGGCCCGCGGCCTCGACCGCGCCCTTAGCCAGCTCCCAGGCGCCGGAGAAGTCCCCTTGCAGCAGTGCCACAACGGCCTGTATCAGGGGTACGACGACCTGCTCGATCACGGTCGCCAGACCACCCGCGAAGATGCCCGCGAGGCGACCGATCAGCCCGATAAGCGGTTCGATGATCGGCATGAGCGCGTTCAGGGCGCCGATCAGCAGTTCGCCGATGGCGGGCAGCAGCGGGGACAGCGCTACGAGGATCTGCGCGAACGCGCCCCCGATGGTCGCCAGCGACGGCGCGAGGGCCGCGACCAGCTTCCCCAGCACGGGGAAGATCGCTTTCGCCAGCTCTCCGAGCGTGGTCGCGATCGGTTCGATCACGGATGGCAGGACGGCGAGTACCGGTTGCAGCCCGTCGGCCAGCGCGTTGACCAGCTGCATGACGACCGGCGCCGCCGCTGCGATGACCGTGCCCACCGCCGTCAAGATCGGCGTGAGGGCAGGCAGTACGGCGGCGACCAGCTGCCCGACCACCGGCAGGATCGGCGCGACAGCGGAGAACAGAACGCCGAACGCTTTCGCCGCCGCGGCCAGCACGGGACCAAGCGCCGACACGATCGGCGCAAGGCCAGCGCCCAGGGCGGACACCAGCCGCGCAAGCGGCGGACCCAGGGACGCCAGCGCCGGACCAAGGGCCTTCGCAAACTGCGCGATGACCGGCGCAAGGGCTTTGGCGAGGGCGGCGAGCACGGGCCCGCCGGCCGCGGCGAGTGCGCCGATCAGCTGCCCCAGAGCGGGCAGGATCGTGCCAATGGCGGAGAAGAGGCCACCGAACGCGGTTGCCGCGCCGCCAGCCCCGGCCGAGACGCCCTCGAAGAATCCGCCCAGCCCCTTGCCGAACTCTCCCAGCCCCTTGCCCAGGGCGTCGATGACGGGGCGCGCGGACTGCACCGCGGTGACCAGTCCGGGCATGGCGCCCTTGGCCAGAGCGCCGATCCCGTCGACCAGCGGCCGAACCATCGGAGCGGCGGCCTTGAACAGCTGCCCGATCTGCGGGGCGAGGCTGTCGAACGTCTTGCGGAGCTGTCCGGCTGCCTGCGTGAAGGGCTTGACGAGCGGTTTCGCAAGCTCCTGCATCTTGCTCTTGACGTGCTCGGACAGGTCCGAGAAAGCGCCCTTGACCTGCTCGTTTTCCGCGAGTGTCTTCGCGCCCAGCCCGAGAACGGCCAGTGGGACGGCGGCGAGCGCGCCCGCGGCGACGACCGCGGCCCCTGAAAGCGCCATGGTCGCGGTCTTCGCCACACCGAGCGACGGCCCGACCGCCCCTTTCAGCCCGTTGCCGGCCCCGTGAGCAGCTGCTCGCAGGCGCCCCATGGACGCGGCGGCCTCGTCGGCTTCGTCGCCCACCTCATCCAGCGCACGGGCGGCGTCGTTCGCCTCCTCTTGCAGATCGTCGAGGGCTTCGGCGGCGTCCTCGGCCTCCTCCTCCGCCCGCGCCATCTCCTCCGCGAGTTCGTCGGCGGCCAGCGCGGCGGCGTTGAGCGCGTCGTCGATCTCCTCGGCGGCCTGCGCCATCTCCTCTTCGAGGGCCGCCGCCATTTCCTCCGTCATGGCGACGAAGCGGCCCCGCATATCGCGGAAACGGCCGTCGGAGTCCTGCCGCAGCCCCTCCAGGGCGCTGCCGGTGCGCGCGATTCCGCGCTGTGCGCCGGAATCGTCGAGGTCGATGTACCCGACCAGCTCGCCGATGGTGAGGGCCACGGGACGCACCCCCTATGCAGTTATGTGTTCAGTTATGCGCCCGCCGTTACTGGCCGGTCAGTCGTGCAATCTCGTTCGGGTCAGTCACCAGCCGCGGTGTGCTCCGCCACGCGCGCGCGAATCGCGATTCGGCGGGAAGTCCGGCGAGCAGGGCCAGAAACCGACGCGTCGACATACCGGCCAACTCCGCGGCTCCAATGCGGTATTCGCGGGCGAGGTCGGCCTCGACCGCGTTCCAATTTCTTAGGATCGCTTGCCAGAGTTCCGCGGCTTGGCCTTCGCCTTGGCGGGCCGCGGAGTCGCTTTTCCCGCGGTCTTGGCGCGCTCGCGCTTCGCGTACTGCTCGGCGGCGCGCTCGATGCTCATGCTGTGCGGTTCAGCGACGTTGGCGGTTGCCCACAGCAGGACGATGCCGAGTCGGTCGTCGTCCATCCCGTGATCCGCCCAGTCGTCGACCGCCTCGGGCCCGAACAGGGTCGTCAACAGGCGCCGCACGTCCTCCGGCCGGGCGGAGTGCTGGACGCGGTGCAGCTGGAGCGTGAACAGCGTGGGCAGGGTGGCGGGCAGGGTGTAGGTGCGGCCGTACAGCTTGAGCGGTACGCCCTGCTTCTGCGGCTCGCCCTGCTCGGCGAAATACGCGTCGAAGTCGGCGACTTCGCGCTCGTCGAGCTGAATCGTTTCCTCGCTCACGATGTGGTCACCGCCGGGGGGTTGGGGGCGACGACCGTCGCTGTGGTCGGCGGTCCGCACCGGGTGAACGTCGCGGCCCAGCTGGTTTTGGCATTGGTTTCGCCGCCGCGCTCGCCCGGGGTCACGGTGCATTCCCACACGGTCCACGTGTTCTGCGACACGTGCCGGTAGCGCATCTTGCCGCGGGACTCCTCGCCGAAGCGGTGCGCCCACGTCTTGTCGATGTACTCCTGTCCGGCGTCGCGGACACCGGCCGTGGCGGCGTACTGCCCGGCGAGTTCGATCGTCGATCCGCGCTGCATGATGTCCTGCTCGTAATAGCCGGCGCTGTCGAACGTCGTGGTGTCGGCGGTCTCTTCGTTCTCGCCGGGGTTCTCCGTCCAGCTGGTGAGGTGGCCGATGCGAACGAACTTCGCTGCGCCGGTGTCGACCTCGAATTCCCAGCCGCGTGCGTCGATGGGGCGTCCCACGTACGGGCTCCTATTCGGTTCTGTGGTGGGTGGGGGCCGAAATGTCGAGGTCGAAATTCACGACGTGCTCGTGTCGGCCGGAAGAGTCGGGCCCCATGGGGGCCGGGGTGCCGCGCGCGGCGGCGAGCACGAGCCACGTCCCGTCGGGCAGGGCGACGCTAGCGAGGCCGTGAAGCGTGCTGTAGATCGCCCAGCAGCGGCGGCGCGAGATGCGGGGATCGGGCCCGCCGCGCACGCGCACCTGTAGGCGCGGGCGGTCGTAGGCGTTGAGGGGGTCGGGCGTGGCGCCGTCGTACAGCCACAGCGCGACCGCGGCATCCGGGGCGGGCGGCATCGTCTCGACGAATAGGTCGCCGCCCGTGCCGGTCGGGGCGTAGGTGGCCAGGCCGCGGGCGGCGAGCAGGCGCGCGATGCCGTCGAGCGGGTCGAGATCAGCCACGCAGTGACCTCCGCACCTGCGCGGCAATGATCGCCTTGACCGTGTCGGCCTCCTCGGTGAGGGGGCGTTCGAGGTACTTCGCCGTCCGGCCCGCGTCATGCCGGTAGGTCAGCTCCTCGTGCTGCCGGACCGCGTACACGGTGTCGTACGACACGGCGGCCTTGAGCTGGTCCTCGTCGACGGTGGCGACGCCGGAGCGTTCGAGGGTGGCCTCTTCGATCGGCACGACGCGTCGGGACTCGGCGAGGACGTGTTCGGCGGCGATCCGCAAGCCGCGCACGGTCCCGGCGCGGGTGGCGCGCAGGGCGCCGGCGCCGTTCCAGTTCAGGCGGTTCCGTTGGGTCACTCGGCGCTCACCTCCGTGCACTGGGGCACCGGCAGGCCCGGCGCGGTGTGGTGGGCGACGCTGATTGCACGCGTGGTGCGGCCGTCGGGGAGGGTGATGCGCGACTCGGCCGGGCAGTCGAGGCCCGGCTCGGCGATGACCTGCGCGGTGCTGGTGACCTCGCGTCCCTCGCGGTCGCGCACGGTGCGGATGGTCTCGGCGACCAGGGCCGGTACGTTCGCGCGAGGCGGGCCGTACTGCTGGCTGTACGCGCTGTCGCCGCGGTACGGCTCGATCGTGATCCGGTGCCGCAGCAGCCACCGGGGAACGGCGGTCACCAGATCACCCCCGGTAGCAGACCGGCCCGGGTCAGGGCGCGGTGCGCGCGGGGGCCGAGGTCGACCTCGCCGGCGGCGGCTGGCCCGTCCTTGCGGCCGGATAGGGACACCGGACCGATGCTGACGCTGTCCCACCGGCCCGCCGCTCCCGTGCCGTCGTCGCCGGTGGCGAGCTGGTACTCGACCTGTGCGCACACGGCGTCGGCGAGGGCCTGCTCGACGGCCGGATCGCTCGGCGCTCCGGTGCTGTCCGTGCGGTACACGGCCGTCAGTAGGGCGTCGTCGATGTCTTCGGACGCGCGGGCGAGCATCCGGTCGGCGTCCGGCGGGGCGGGCTGGCCTGTCCATGCCGTCAGCTGCTCGGGGGTGGCGTAGACACGGCCCACCCGGTTACCCCTCCTTCGTGGTCTTGCTGCGGGAACGCGAACGCCCCGCCGACTTGGGCGCGGCGCCTGACGGTGGGTTGGCGTCGACCTGGTCGACGGTGAACCCATGGCGGCGGAACCACAGCAGTACGCCCGGCTCCGGGTCCTCGACGGCGGCGCGGCCGTCGGCGAACTCGGCACCGAGCAGGGGCCCGCCGCGCTCCGGATCGGGCGCGGTGATCTCGTACGCCGGCATCACTGCACCTTGATGTTGCGCAGCACCGCGGCGGCCTTGGTCGCCTTGAGGACGACCGCAACGGGCCCGAGTTCAACCTCGCCCTTCTTGACGGCTCCGGCGGTGGTGAAGTCGGGAAGCCACTGACGCACGATGGCGTTGCCGGTCGTCGAAACGCCGTGGAATCCGTCCAGTCCCAGACGCACGGCGTACAGGTCGGAGAGTCCGGTGATGTTCCCGCCGGTGCCGGCGCCATCCACGTCGCGGGTCTCGACCGGGATGACGGGGGCGGTGCTGCCCGCACGCTCGCCAAGATCGATCAGAGGTATGCCGTTGTACGCCTCGACCTTCTGACCGAACGCGTCCTCGGTGCGGCTGTAGTAGCCAGCGCGGCGGGCGAGGCTGCGCACGCGGGCGAGCGTCTTCTTGTTGCCGATCAGTGCGGACGGGGTGCCGTCGAGCAGGGCGAGGAATTCGTCGAGCAGGTCGAGCGCGTCATGGGCCTTGGCCTGGTCGGTGCCCAGCATGGCGCCGGTCCAGTCGACGGACGCGGTGGCGTTCATCTCCGTGGAGCTGCCGGTGAGCGCCACGTCGAGGCCGTCGAACCCCTTCTCGTTGCCCGGCGCCTTGTCGCGGACGCCGTTGATGACCTGGTCGGAGAAGAAAGCGCGGGCGCTCTTGATCTGCTGGTTCATTTGGAACGCGACCTCGTTCGAGGTCGTGGGGCCCAGGTTCGACAGCACGCGGTCGATGGTGAACGCGCCACCGAGTGGGGAGAGGTCCACGTCGTAGCGCTGGCGCTTGGCCTGTGCGGGCTCGTACTCGGTGTTGTACGGGCGGAACGCGGCGGGGCGCTCGGCGACCAGTCGCGTGTATCCGTAGGTCAGGGTGGCGCCCCCGCCGGCCGGGGAAACGACGTTGTCGAACGTGATGTTGTCGAGCAGCCACGACGACTTGCGGAACTCGTCGATGACCTGGAGGTCAACGTCATCGGTGGTGTTGAGCTTGGCGTCGGCGAGGGTGATCGCCATAGGTGGACTCCTGGGGGTCAGCCGCCCAGCTTGGCGGCGATTGCGTCGGTGAGGGTGGCCGGGCGGCGGTCGCCGGCCGGGGGCCCGCTGAACTCGGAGCCGCCGCGGGGCGGGCCGGTGGGCGCGGCGCGGTACAGGCCCGGGTCGGTGGCGACCTCGTCCGTGATCGCCTGCTTCAACTGCTCGGCGAAGTTGTCGGCGGACGGGTCAAGGGCGGCGAGCTTGTCGGCAAACGCCCGGCTGTTGAGCAGCCGGTCGGCGTTGGCGCCCTCGGCCCCCGCAGTGCGGTACGCGGCCAGTTCGCTGCGCGCGGTCCGCAGCTGTCCGGACAGGTCGGCGACCTGCTGCGTCAGCTGGGCGGGGTCGGCCGGCTTGTCGTCGGCGACCAGTCCAAGGGCACGCCCGATGTCCTGTGCGAGCTGCTGGCGTGCCTCCTGGGCGGCGTTCTGCTTGGCGACGGTGCGCGACTTGCCGGCCTCCTTGCGGGCGTCGCTGATCTCCTTCTGTGCCCACTCAGGCAGGGCCTTGATGTCGCCCTCGGCGGGCGTCTGCTGCTGCGCGTCCGGGGCGTGCTGCTGTCCGGCCGCGGCCTGCTCGCCGGTGCCGCCCTGGTCGCCGTCGCCGCCCTGCTGGCCGGTTCCGGCGTCGCCCTGCCCGCCGGTGCTGGTGCCCGTGCCCTGCCCGCCGTCGGCGTACAGCGTCGGGGAGAAAGGATTCAGCGGGTACGGATGCGTCCAGCCGGCGCCGTCGAGGTCGAGGCGGCGGGCGGGGGTGCGCGTGCGCATGTGCACTCCTGGTGCGTCGGGCCCGCTCCTGGCGGGCGTCGGGGCAAGCAAAAGGGCCCGCTCCTGGCGGGCCCCGGGGTGCTGTCAGTGGGTCGTGCTACGTGCTGCCCTTGCGGGCAGGAGCGGGCGGCGTCGCGCGGGCGAAACCGCGAATCCACGCGGAACGCAGTAGGGAGTCACGCGGATACGGGCAGGCGGTCGGACGGTCGCCGCGGCGCCTGGCCGCGGCCCCGGCCGTGAGTGCCTGGGTGATCGTCTCGCGTGTCCCCATGCTGGTCACCTCTTGTTCTGGTGGTCGGCTTCGTTCTTGCGGGCGCCGTCGGCCCATCGCTGCCGCTGGCCGGTGACGGACTCGATGAACTCGGCCTGCGTCAGCCGACCGTGCTGGGCCCACCATGCCCGCAGTTCGTCGGACGCGCGGGCGTGCGCGATGCGGGCTGGACCGCGGAACAGGCTAACCGGGTCGATGCCGTCGGCGGCGGCCTGCTTGTTGAGCAGGTAGCCGCGACAGTCCTCCTCGGCGGCGAGGTACTGCCGGTAGGTGTACTCCTCATACATCTGCCGTGCCTCGCGACGGGTGATTCGCCGTTCCTCGCCGTCGTCGCCTGCTGCTCCGGCCGCGGTTCCGGCGGCCGGTGACTGCGCAGCCTCACCTACGGCGGCGGTGCCGACGACTTCGGCCCATGCGTCGTCATCGGCGAGGGCCGCCCACCCCTCCGGATCGGGGGCCGGGGCGAGCAGGCCGTCGACGGCGGCGCGGTCGGCGAGCAGGTCGGCCACAGCATCACCGGTCGCCGCGGCGACCGGGGCCGGAGCGGGCGGGTACCGGCGGTCGAACTCCGCGGCGATCCGGGCGAGGTCGTCGTCGCTCCCGTCGCGCATCGCGTCGGCGAGCTGGTCGTCGGTGAACGGGGCGAGGTCCGCGGCCAGCGTGCCGTTCGGACGGATGCGCTCGGCGTGCTCGGCGCGGTCGCGACGGTCGGCCTCGGCCTCGATGCGGGCGAGGTCGCGGCGTTCTGCCGCGGGGGACGCTGCTGCCGCGGCGAGTTGGTCGTCGCTCATCTCGGCGGGCGTCTGTCCGTCGCCGGACCGGACGCGGGCAGCCTCGATATCCTCGCGCGCGGGCGTGATCTTGGGCTCGGGCGGGAGGTTTGAGGCGCCCAGTTGTTCGCGCTTGGGGTTGCGGCGTAGGTCGGGGTGTGCGGCGAGGTGGTCGCGCATCGCCTTTTGCCACTGCCGGACTTTCGCCCCCGCGGTTTTCTTCGCCTCGGGGGTGACGGCGGCGGCCTGGTGCCGCTTGTGCTTGCGGATGTGCCGCTCGATCTCGCGCTGTCGCTGGCCTGCCTTGTACCCGGCGGGGTCGCTCTTGGCCTGCTCAACGCGGGTGAGGCCCGGTGTGTACGCCGACACGGAGTGCCGACAGTTCGGGTGCTGGAGCCCTGCTCGGCGCGCTTCGTCGAGCGACCCGGCGACCCGTACGGGCACTATTCGGCCATCCTCGACCGCGTGCTCGACCTCGACCGTGCGCTCGCCGTCCGGCCCGCCGATCGTCAGTACCCGCCCCTCCCACGGGCGGCAGAGGGGGCACTCGCGCGGCGAGTCACTGACGACGACCAGCTCGATACCCGCCTCGGACAAGGTGCGCGTGTGCGCCTCGGTCGCGGCACGGGCCACGGACGTTCGTACGGCCATCTCGGCATAGCTGGTGAGCTGCCAGCGACGGCCGGAGCGATCGACGAACGACCGTATGCCCTCGTCGGCGAACCGCCGCATAGCGTCCTGCGTGGCCTGCCGACGGGGGCCGGTGCCGAGTAGAGGCGTAGCGGTGACCTCGGCGACGATCGCCCGGAAGCGGTCGACGACCGCCCGCAGTATTGAGCGGTGCGTCGAGGTGACGCGGTCGACGGTCTCTTGGGCGAGGCGGTCGACGGCCTGTGTGCCCGGCGTCACGTCGTCGACCAGACGGCGGCCGGCGCCGGACAGGGCGCCCAGCTCGGCAACGGCGGCGCGGTGCCCCCGGTTGTACGACTCGGCGACCACGTCGAACACATCCAGCCGTACGGCCTTGCCCAACTCGTCGACGACTGCCTGTGAGGCGCGGCGCAGCTGCTGCACTGCTGCGAGCTTGCGCTCGGCCCACCCCGGAGCGTCGAGACCCGCGGCGAGCTGCCGCGCAATGAGGGTCAACAGTCGTTCCTCGGCCTGGGCATACAGATCGCGCGTGCGCTCGGCCAGAGGCTCGACCATACCGGGATGAATCGGCATCCGCTTCGCTCAGCCTCCCGCTTCGTCTATTGCACGTGTGCAATGCAACGGCGTAGGAAAGCCCTGGTCATGGCAGGCTTGGGCCAAGCGCACCGACTCTTAAGACTTGCCTTTGAGTAAACAGTGGTGTTTAATTGATAGTTTTGGTCGCCTTTTTTGGCTGGAAGGGATCGGTGTTCGAGTGGCGCCCGTGTAGCTTCCCAGACCATGACGAATGCTCTCGACGCCATCGGCGCCACCTTCACGGCCCTTGTCCTGGTCGCCCTCGCGCACCCTGATCCCTCGCTGCGGGCTTCCGCCGAGCGGCTGTTGCGGGTCTTGCTGGGCGGCGCCCGGTAGCGGTCACGCGGCGAGCGGGAAGTCGCCGACGGGGTCGGGTGCGGCTGCTCCGGTCTCGGCGAGGATCGCGTCGACCTCAGCTTGCACCGCCGTGTCGTCCCAACTGGGGTTCAAGATTTTGACCTTGGTTGCGGTCGACACGGCTCCGGCGCGGGCGAGTAGGTCAAGGGTGGTCGCGGTCTGCTCGGCCGACTCGGCGACGCCGTCGCCGAAGTCCACGCGCGGCCGGTCGGGAGCGATCCGGCTCCCGAACAGCGCTGCGTCGAGCTGCAACATGACGTGGCTCATGTCCGCGAGGGCGTGACGCCAGTAGCCGGCCTTCTTGCGGCGCGTGACCATGCTCCGGGCGTCGCGGCTGTCGACCTCGGTCGCGGTGACGGGCTGGCCTTCGCCGTCGAGGCCGAACGACTGGGGCGAGTAGCCGGCAGCCTGGGCAGCCTGCCGCGTGATCGCCTCGGCCGTGGCGCGGTGCTCCTCGACCCGGATGTCGAACTGGTTCAAGGTGATACCGGCGCCCTCGTTTGGCGGCATTTTCAGGCTGTGCCAGACCTCGCGGTCGTCGTCGAAACTGGCGCCCTTGCCTGCTCCCTCGTTACGCATGTACCCGTCCGGGACGATCAGGCGCGCGCGGGCGAGGCGAATGTCGCGCATCCAAGATGACCATGTTTCGTCGAGGGCGTCGAACTGGTCATAGATCGGGGCGGCGTAGTCGCTGCGTCCGATCGGGGAGCCGCGGTGCAACCGGTTGGGCAGCATGTTCGGAACGTAGGTAGCGGTGAGCTGCTGAATGCCGGTCGTGATGCTGTCGCCTTCGGTGTCGAGGCTGTCGATCAGGTTGGCAGTGTCAGAGTGCTCGGTAAGCGGTATCCGGCGGCCGACGTTCTCGCCAGTTCCCTCGTACAGAGCGTGCACGATGCGTCCGGGCTCGTGGCGTTCGAAGTGTCGCCATACGGTCGACTCCGTTGAGCCGTCCAGCTCGCGCCAGAACGACACGGCGCGCAACACGCCGAACCGATGCTCGGGTATGGCAGCGTCGGGCTGCACAGCGGTCAGCAACGGCCGGGCGGCAAGGTCGCGGTCCCACGTGACGCGGAGAAAGGCGCCACTGAGGGCGGCGGCCTGCTCGGCGGCACTGAGGAACACCTGTTGGGCGCGGCCCTCGTCGAGCAGCTGGTCGAGGCGTTCCTGTGTCGCCGGGTCCTCGACGGTGATCGTCGGCATGTCGGCGAACAAGAGGTCGGCCGACGTGCTCGCAATGTCGCCGGCAAGAGGGACGTGCAGGCGGTTGTCTCGGCGGTCGACGCGGTGCTCGAACGACCGGCGGCCCCACAGGCGGCGCCGCTCGGAGGGGCGCGGGTGGTTGCTGTAGAGGCGGGCGAGGCGGCGGCGGTCACCGCTGTACCACGCGTCGTCGACGCGCATCGCCTCATAGATCGGGGCCCATGCGGGCGGCGGCCACGCGGCGCCGTTCTCAGGCAGTGCCATCGTCGCTGCTCCCCTCACTGGCGTGGTCGAATACGTCTGCGGCGGCTCGCAGCATGTCGGCTACGCGGGGGCCTATGTCGTCGCCGGTGGTGATGCTGAGGGTTCCGAGGTGGCCGGTGTGGTCGCCGACGGTGAGCGCCACGGGCATGTGCAGGGTGATCACGCGGCGGCGACCTCCTTCGCTGGTGCGGTGAGCAGGTGGCGCCACGCGTGCGCGGTCGAGTGGATGACGTACCGCAGTGCGTCGACACTGTGATCGTTCTGCTTGAGGGGCTTGTCCTCGCCCCGGTCGGCGGCTGTCTCGTCCCACACGTACGCCGGCAGCTCGTCGAGCAGTCCCTCGCACGACCGGTGCACGCGGAGCAGGCCAGCGCCGAACAGGCTCGCCACGGATCGGATGCCGTCCACGACTTCGTTCGAGGCGCGGGCGACGCCTGGGTACGAGTCGGCCCACAGCTGCGTAATGAAGCTGGCCGCGCTCGGGTCGATGAACGTCCACTCGGGGGCGACGCCCCGCTCGGCAACCCACCTGCGCAGTGCCGCGCTGTACTGGGCGTCGGTCATCTGCCGATGCGCGGTCCGGGAGTCGTGGCGCCACTCGGCGCACGCGTACAACCGGCCGTCGACTCCTTCACCGAGCAGAACGGCGGAGGTGGCGTTCACGGTGCCGTAGTCGATGCCGATCCAGTACCGGCGCATCGTGGGCAGGGTGTCGACGACGTGCTCGGACTCGTCGAACATGTCATAGATCGCGCCCTCGGCCTGGACCCACAGACCCAACACGTTGCGCTTGTAGAACAGCCCGGTGTGCGTCGACTTGATGCGGGCTATGTACTCAGCATCCAGCCCGGGGTTGTCGTCCAACTGGAAGTGCCACGACCTGAGTCGGGCCTCGTCGGGCCTGAGCAGGTAGTCGCGGCGTAGCCAGTGCTTCGGGTTGTCCGGGTTGGTGGTGCCGAAGATCTTCGACCCTGGGACGCTGCACCGGGCCGTGAGCTGGTCGAAGAACGATTTGGGGAGTGTCGTCGCCTCGTCCACGTACGCGCCGGCGCACGTCAGACCTCGCACCTTCGGTTCGGCCTGAGCGTCGTTGGCGCCAAGGGCATGGACGGTGCGGCCCATGACGGACGCGGTCGGGGCGCCGTTGGTGTAGTGGATGTCTTGCGCGACCTCGCCGAACACGGCCGGGTTCATGAGCGGCCCGAATATGTTCCGGGCGAGGCTGTCGCGGGTGCGGCCGACCATGACCAGCTCGCCGCCGGTTGGCGGGTCGGCGACGTACCCCAACCAGCGAATCAGGCTGGCGATCGTCTTTCCACTGCGAACGCTGCCTTCCCACAGGTTGAGGAACGCGACGGCCTCGACGATCGAATCGACCTGCTTGGGGGACAGGCCAAGATCACTGTTCATCGTCGACGCCCGGTTCGCTGGCGTGGCGGTCGGCGTAGTTGCGGGCGAGCCCTTCCATGAGTCGCCCGATCACGGAACGAGACTTCTCGCCGGCCTCGTCGCGCGGGGGCGCGAGCTTGAGGGAGCGGTCGAGGGCGGCGCCGGCGGTGGTCATCATCGTGCGGCGGTCCGCGGGGGTCGGTTCGTCCTGCCACGTCTGCGCGTACGTGTGGTCCTTCCCGCCCCACTCGAAGTAGAGGGTGCGCTCACTCATCTTCGTGAGTTCGCGTTCCGCGATGTCGTGAAGGGTGATCGCGAGGTCGGCGCGTCGGGCGGCGAGGTCGGCGCGGCGTACGCGGGTGGCGGTCTCGACCTCGGCGGCGCGGTCGAACGTGAGCGGGGGGTCGAATGCTGCGGCGATCTTCGACACGGTCGAGGGCGACCGGTTGATCGCTCTCGCGATGTCGTTTCGGGACTTGCCGACGGCGTGCAGCTTGCGCACCTGTGCGCGGTCGTGGTCGTCGATGGGGCGTCCCACGGGCGGTCACCTCCCGTGGGCAAGCGAAACGCCCCGCCACGGGGGGGGATGTGGCGGGGCGTTGCTGAGGGGTTCCCGTTTCCGGGCACGCTGGGGACGCCCCGAATTAGATCACGGATTGATAACGGCGTGCAACTGGGTCACTGCCCCCACGTGATGTGCTGCTGAGGTTGGCCGTACGGGGCGGGTGGCTGCTGCGGCGGGTACGGCTGCGGCGTGGCCTGCTGCGGTGCGTACGGCTGCGGTGCGGCCTGTGCCGGGTACGCCTGCCCGTATGCGGGCGGCTGAGGCGCGTACTGCTGCGGCGGCGCGGCTGGCGGCGCCGGATCGACCGGCACGTACGTGGTCGTCTTCGTCTTCCGCCCCATCATGGCGGCGATCGGCCACCCCGTGATCGCCCACACGCCAAGCGTGATGATCGATAAGAAGATGTGCAGCCCGTGATTCGCCCCGCGGCGCGTCTTCACGACCTGGCGTTGCATCTGTGCCATGGGTTCCTCCCACATGAGTTCAGAGGTGGGACGGCCCAACGCACACGACGGTTGTACGCAGGCGAGCGCCGGACGGACACATTGGCACGTCGGACGCGCGCGAGGCGCCGCGCGTCCGGTCGTACGGTTACGCCCCGCCGTGTCATACAGCGGGGCGCGGTCCGTCATACGGCCTGATCAGCGCGTCGTACGGGCCGGTACGGCGCGAGGATCATGTCGGTGATCTGTGGGGCGACACCGGCCGGGTAGTGCCCGCGGGCCCATGCCTCGTAGTACGCGTTCGCGAGGATGAGTACGGCCTGTCGGACGGCTGCGGATGCGTCGCACCCGGTGCGCATGATGACGGCGAGGTCGTCGTACATGCCGGCGTCGAGGATGCGCACGGACAGGGTCCGGCCGACGGCGGGCGGCAGATTCGGGCCTTGGGCGGCCGCCTGGGTAGGGTTCGTGCTGGCCATGGTGGGGCTTGCTCCCATCGTGGTTAGTCGGGCCCGTACGGCGGTGAGGTCGCCGGATCGGGCCCGCGCTGCTGTCTGGGCCTACTGGTCGTCGCGCTGCTGCGTCTCCTGCTTGGCGACGGCGAGGCGCAGTGTTTCGAGGTACTGCTCGACAGTCTCGCGGTGGTCATCGGGCACGTCGGCGAGGGCGGCGGAGTAGCGGGCGAGGGCATCGCGTGGGTCGTTTCCGGCATTCACGTCGGCCTTGACGGCAGCCTCGACCAGCATGGTTACGCGCTTCTTCCGTTCCACGCGAAGAATGCTGTACACGCGGGACTCGGTGAGGCCAATTTCGGCGGCGATCTGCCGCGGATGCTTGCCCCTATCGGCCTCAATCATGATCACGCTGGGGGTGACGGCCATTGCGGCTTCGCCGGCGAGGCGAAGCGTGCGTACGTCATCGAGGCTGAGTTCGTCGGCGAGCTGGTCGAGGTAGGCGGATCGCTGGTCGCGCTGGGCGTAGCGATCGGCGATTTCCTTCGCGTATTCGAGGGGGTCGGCGTCGGTCGGGTTGGGGTCGCCCAAGAGCGCGCGCGCGGCGATCGTTTCCCGCTCGTGCTTGTAGAGCAGCGTGAGCACCTGATCGCGCAGCATCTCTGCGGCTGGCGGGTCGACCTCCAGTTGGCGGCGGTGTCGCACGCGTCGGCTGATGTCGGCCGAACTCCAAGAGTCCGCGCCCGTGCTTGAGGGTGTGGCGGTGGGCTCGTCGCCCTGCTCGGGGGCCTGGTTGTCGCTCACTTCTGCTGCTCCTGTGGGTGAGACGGGGCCCGCCCCGACCGGGGCGGGCCGGTCGGGGGCTACTCGGCGGGCCGGTGGGCGAACACGCACATGGGTTCGATCTTCCAACCGCGGCGGCGCAGGCGGTCGGCGAGGCAGTCGAGGGCGGGCCCGTGCGGCATCTGGTCGCGGCGGATCACGCGCCCGCCTTCGAGCCAGTAAACGGCGACGCGGTCGCCCTCACGGGGGCCGATCAGGTACCCGCGCACGTGCTGTTCGTCCTCGGTCGGGTCGGTCACGTCGTGGCGGTCGGTCATGGTCGCGACGGCGAGGCCGTCGAGGGCGGCGCGGGCGGCGATCACATTCGGGTGGTCGGCGTCCTCCGGAGCGCTGCCCTCGGCGATGCCGGCGTGTGTCACGACAACGCCCTCGATTACGCAGCGGACAGGCGCCTGCTCGGTGCGGGCGGCGATCCGGGCGGTGACGGTGTGCGGAGCCGGCACACCGTGCGCGGCGCACTCGGCGGCGATCTGATCATCGGTGGCGGCCCGGTAGGCGGCGCGGTCGGCGTCGGCCTTGGCCTTCATCCGGGCGAGGGCGGCGCGCCGCTGCTTGCGGACGGGCTGGCAGTTGTCGGCGATCCACTCGGTGCCTCCCTCGACCACGACGCGGGCCGGTTCACCGGTGCGCTCGACCGTGTCCTCGACGGTGCGCTCGCGACCGTCGGCGCACACGACGCGGGAACCGGGGACGAACAGCGCTCCCTGTTCGGCGGCCGGCTCAATGGCGAACAGGGCATCGTCGGCCGGCTGCTCGCCTATCCACTCACCCCGCCACGTGCCGTCGCTCGCTTCGGCCTCGGTGACCAGGGCGGCGGCCTGAGTGTGCTCGCACCGGTTCAG
Source organism: Streptomyces sp. NPDC033221 (assembly GCF_055577005.1). NCBI lineage: Bacteria > Bacillati > Actinomycetota > Actinomycetes > Kitasatosporales > Streptomycetaceae > Streptomyces > Streptomyces sp. NPDC033221. The sequence goes on from NZ_JBVIQN010000033.1 coordinate 22,501, forward strand.
TAGGGCCATGACATCGGCGAGGTACAGGGCGGGGCGCATCCCCAGGGCGGGGAACATCAGGTGCACATCGCGTTCGCCGTGGCGGATGTGGGCGGCGACGGCGTCGCGGACGCGGGCGACGGCGTCGGCGGTGGTGTGTCCGCTGTAGGCGAGGGCGTGCAGGTCGTCGCGGGTGAGGGTCGCCTCGGGGCCCTCGGTGACGCGGACGCGAAGGGCGTCGGCCCGGGGCAACTCGCGGACGACCTGACGGACGGCGGCGACGGCGAGCGGGTAGGCATTCGCCCCGCGGGAGTCGGCGAGCTGCTGGCGACGCTCGGCGCGCTTCTCCGAGGCCTGGTGGGCGTCGGCCTGCTCGACGGTCTCGGCGAGGTCGACCGCGGCGGCGGCGAGGGGCGAGGTGGCGGCGAGGGCGCGGGCGTAGGCGCGCTCCTCGGCGGCCCGAACGCAGGGGGCGCACAGGCCGTCAAGGCGCCCGGAAAGGTCAACGTCCTGCGGCTCGCGGTACTCGGACACGGAGCGCCCGCACAGGGTCTCGTTGTTGTTCGGCGAGTAGTGGACGCGGCGCCCCTTGCCGACCAGGGCATACCGAACGTTGGCGCGCTCGCGAAGTGCCGGCGCGGCCGTGCTGTGGTTGGTGGCGGTCTGCTCGGCGGCGACGCGGTCGCGCTTCTCGGCCTTGGTGCACGGCTGGCACACGCCGTTCACGTACCGGTCTTCGGTGGGCTTGGCTTCGAGGGTGCGCCCGCAGTAGCTCGCGGACGTGCCGGGGCGGCGGTAGTGGCCAGCGCCGCGGCTGCGGGGGTTGGCGGGGCGGTAGATGTCCATGGGGCTTGCTCCCTTGGTTGTGGTGTGCCGGGTGAGGTCCGGCAGTCGCCGGGTGAGGTCCGGCGAGCCTCACTGTAGCGGCTTGTGTTGCGGCTACACAAGGGGTTTCACAAGCGAGTGCACAAACAGGGGCGCCGCTCAACGTCGGCGCCCCCGTGGGGAGTTGTCGGGCAACTGCCCTACGCAGCCTGTCGCCGCGCTTCGAGGGCAGGCCACAGAGCGGCCAAGTCCGCGTCCCGCCACGCCCGGCGGCGCCGGCCGTCGAGGTCGACGGGCGCCTCGCACTCCGGGCCGGTCGAGCAGGCGACAACCGACTCGCCGCCGGGCTGGGTGTAGCCGGTGAGCTGTCCGCCGCACCACGGACACGGATCGGGCAGGGGCGTCGTACGGCGGTCGAGGTCGAGGGCCCGCTCGATGGTGAGGCGGGCGCGGCGCGCGGTGGCGGCGATCTCGTCGAGCAGGCGCGGCGGCGTCGGCGTGAACAGGCCCGTGTCGAGGTCCTGGTCGAGGGCGCGCCCCTCGATCCACACGGCGGCCCAGTGGAGGCCGTACCCGCGGCTGCCGGGGGATGCGGCGCGGCCGGTGACCGCTGCGCTGTGCGTGGGCAGTTGCCACCGAGCCGGGGCGGTGCGGTCTCGCCAGTCCTCGACGCTGCGTGTGGGGTCGGCCGGGTGCGGTACGCGGCGTATGGGGCGCTGGACCTGGTCGGCGACGCGGTCGGCGAGGGTGAACAGCGACTCGCGGACCTCGATCACAGCATCGAGGGCGGTGATGTTCAGCGGCGCAGGGTGGGCGCGCGCGGCCAGTGCCAGTCGCTCGACGTGGGGCTCGATCGCTATGTCGTCGCCGGCCGCTCCGCCGTTGTCAGCGGCGAGCTGGTCGAGGAACCCGCGGGCCTCACGCGGCGGCCACTCGGTGGATGGGCGGCGCTCGATGGCGGCGAGCAGATCGCCCCACTGAGCGCGGATCGCCATCAGATCGTCTCGGGCTCGGCCGGCGACGGGCGAGGGGGCGAGGCTGGGTGTCACGGTGGTTGCTCCGGTGGTCAGTGCTGGTGTTCGCGGGTGCCGTGCCCGTACACGGCCCGGTACGCCTTGAGCTGTTCCTCGGCGTCCAGCGCGCGTTGGCGGATGTCGACTACGTCCTCGACGACGCCGCGGCTCGGGCCTCGTGCCTCGCCGACGGCGGCGGCGTGCATGGCGGCGATCTGCTGGCACGCGGCGGCGTGATCGGCCGCATGGCGTGCCGCTTCGGTCTCGGCCTCGACGATGGCGGCCTCGGCGGCATCGAGACGCTGCTGCTCGCGTCGTACGGCGGCCTGCTGTCCGCCGGCCTCGGCGCGGTAGCGGTCGCTCTCGACGATCTCGGCCTCGACGTGGGCACGCAGTAGGGCGGCCTCGTCGGGGGTGAGGGTGCCGCGACGTTGGGCGTGGGAGAGCAGGACGAGCAGGCTGTCGCGGCGGGTGGTGCGCTCGGCGGCGCGCTGCTTGCGGTCGGCGCGGGGGCGGCGGCTCATCGGGTGGCCTGCTCGTCGAGGGTGACGGCGTGCTGGTCGAGGCGGCGGCGGATGGTCTGCATTCCGGTGAGCAGGCCGCGGGTGCTGCGGTCCACGCCGTGCGCGTCGCGGTAGTCGTCGATGTGCTGGCGTGTGTGGGCGGCGAGTTCGCGGGTGTGGGCGGCGAGCAGGACACGGGCGGCGTCGAGGGCCTGCTGAGGGGTGCGCGGGGCGTCGTCGAGCAGGATGTCGCGCAACGTGGCCAATGCCGGTGCCGGGTCCTGCTCCTGCTCGTTGAACGCGAGGGCTTCGCGTACCTCGGCGACCCAATCCGTCGGGGCCTGCTGCTCCGCGTCGGGCGTCTGGTCGGCGACCGCGGCGAGCAGGGCGGCGGCGAGGCCGGCCGGACGCTGCACGCTCGCTATGCCGCGGGCGAACCCCTCGGCAGCCATGACACCGGCGGCGACCAGGGCCTCGGGCAGTGGGCGGAGGGCGTCGGGGGTGTGGGTCACGGGTGGTGCTCCTGTTCAGAAGTCGAGGGGCGAGGTGCGGCTCGCGCGCGCGGGGCGGCCCGCGACCGGACGTGCGGCCGGTCGCGGGGGCCTGATCAGAACGGGGTTTCGTCCCTGTATCCGCCCGTCGACCACTGGTCGGCCGCGGGCTGCTGGGCGTAGCTCTGGGACTGCTGGCCGTACGACTGCTGTGCGCTCTGGGTGTTGCCGCCGGCCTTGGTCACGGCGGCGGTTGCGCGGAGCAGGGACGGGGCGACCTCGTCGGCCTGGATCTCGTACGAGGAACGGGTCTTGCCCTCGCGGTCCTCGTACTGGCGCTGGGTGAGACGGCCGACGACGATCACGCGGGCGCCGCGCTGGATCGATTCTGCGACGTGCTCGGCCTGCTGGCGCCACACGGCCACGGAGAGGAACAGCGGCTCGCCGTCGACCCATTCGTTGCGGTCGCGGTCGTACCGCCGCGGGGTGTTGGCCATGCGGAAGTTGCAGACGGCGGCGCCGCCGGGGGTGAATCGCAACTCGGGGTCGGCAACGACGTTGCCAACCATCGTGATCGTGGTGTCGCCACTCATGGTTATGCGGCCCTTTCGAGGGTGGGGGCGGTCGGTCGGATGGGCTCGACGATGGCGAGGGGGGGCTCGCGCTTCGCGGCGCGGGCGGCGCGGGCGGACGCGTTCTTGCACGTCCGGCACTTCCGTGTTCCGTTGCGAGCCTTGATCGTGTTCGCCTCGTCGTAGGGATGGCCGGCGGGGCAGTGCGTGACGGCGGCGCGGGCGGCGACGTGGTTCGTCGAGCGGAGGATGTTGGTGCGGTGGGTGACGGCGTCGAGGTGGGCGGGGGCGACGCACTCGCGGCGGCGGCACCGGTGGTCGATCTCAAGGCCAACAGGTATGGGGCCGTTGGCCTGCTCGTACGCGTAGCGGTGGGCCTTGACGGTGTGGCCGTCGGTCCAAAAGGACCCGTAGCCCTTCTCGTTGGTGGCTCCGGCCCACAGGTGGCAGGGGCCGGGGCAGTCTCGGCGGAGTGACCAGGGGCCGACGGCGATCTTGGCGGCGAACCGCTGGGACGGTGTGGGCCGGTCCATGGATGTACCTCCGTCGGGATGTAGTCGTTCTACATGTTCTTTCCGTGAATGGTTTGCACCATCCATGGATGGACCATAGTGCGTAGGGGGCGGTGCATCCCGCTTCAATTACCGCCCCCGGCGCGGGTCACGCGGCTGCTGAAGAGCCGTGTGGGGGTTCGGCGAGAGTGATTGTCCAGCCCTGGGCCGTCAGCTCCTCGACGACCTGCTCGGCCACGGTGCCGCAGTACCGCACGTCGTCGCGCTGCGCAGTCTCGACGGCGGCGCGCACGACTGCGAGGGCGGCGGCGGGGATCATCGCTGCGCCCCGGTGACATGCCGGGCGTCACGGCGTCCGCACTGATCGCGGGCGACCGGCGGGCGCACCATCAACCTAGCGAGGGCGTCGCGGTCGCGCGCGGCCTGCTCGGCGGCGGCGGTCCGGGCGGCCTCGGCCGCGGCGGCGGCCCGCTGCTCCTCCTCGATCCGCTTCCGCTCCTCGTCGGCGGCCCGACGGCGGGCGGCGAGCTGGGCGGGCCCGTCGACCTCGTACAGGGTGCGCCACTGCCCGCGCCCGCGGTGCTCCTCGACGATCACATACGCGCCCTTGTCGGCCATGTCGCGGGCGATACGGCGCGCGGCGTTGCGGTCGCTGGTCGGCTTCACCGCGGGATGGTCCGGCCGCTGGTCCCACGATCCCGTGACGAGAAACCCACGGGTGTTCTTCGTCCGGTCGGGCGCGGCGCTGCGGCGGCGGTGTGCCGGGCGGTCGGGGTGCTTCTTGTTGCGGTTCATGCGGCCGGCTCCTGGGTGTAGCGGCGGGCGGTGGCAAGGTCGAGGCGCGAGGGGTGTGCGATGCGGCGCGGATGGCGGCGACGGTTGACGCACGGCGCTCCGGAACGGGCGCGGCACTGCTCGTACGGGCACGCCACGTCGAGCGGGTCGGGCAGATCGGCGGCGGCGAGGCGTTCCCGCTCGGCACGGCGCGGGCGGTACGGGGCGAGGGTGTCGCGCACGGTCTTGGGCACGTAGTCGCCGAGGACGGTGAGGCGTTCGGCGGCGGCCTGCTCGCGTTCCTCGCGGGTGCCGCCGGTCAACTCGCGGAACGTGGCGGCCGGGGCGGCGCCGACGGCGACGGCGTGCCGGGTGGCGACCAGGGCGGCGCGGTACGCCGTGGGGTCGTCCGGGTCGACCGCGGGCACGGGGTCGTGGTGCCGGTCGACCACGTCGCGGCGGAAGGCGTGCCACGGGCGCGATACGTCGCTCGGCTTGATCGGGTACGGGCTGGTCGCGATGTGGTGGCGTACGACCTGCGCGGCATCCCACGCGCGTCCGGCCGGATGCGGCGCGGCCGGAGGCACGTCGGCGAGCAGGTCGGCCCACTGGTCGAGGGTTTCCGCGGCGGCGGCCTCGTCGGCGGGCGCGGTGCGCGGGTCCAGCTTGACGGCGTAGGCGAGCAGGGCGGCGACTTCGCGGCGGTTCACTGGGCGTGCTCCTGGGGGTCGTCGAGGGCGGCGGCGAACAGGTCGGCGGCGCGCTGAACGCGGCCGGGGCGGGCGGCGGCGAGGGGGATCACGTCGGCACCGGGCGAGGTCGGACCGCCGGCGGGCACCGGGGGAAGCGCGGTCCAACCGGGCAGGAAGTAGCGCACATTGCGGGGCCGGGAACGGGCGCGGCGCCACTGCTCGCGGGCGTGGTCGACCAGGGCCGGGACCGCGGTGCGCTTCACGATGGCTTCGAGGCGGAACCACTCGGCCTCGGCGAGGGACCACTCGACAACGACGCCCGCGGCGGTGAGCGCGTCACGCAACGGCCGGATGTTCGGTGGAACGCCGTAGCTAGCTTGCTGTACCTCCGTAGGAGGTACAGCGGGTCGGGCCGGGTCGGGTCGGGGGGACCGTGACGCCTCCGGCACGTCACGGTGTGACGACGGTTCCTGACCTGCGGTTTCATCGGGAAACGCGATCTGATTCGCGGCGGTTTCGCGAATTTCCGGCGCCGGATCGTCATCGATTCGCGGACGATTCGCGCTCGGATCGGAGCGATTACGCTCCTGGTTCCGCTGCTCGGCGGCCCTCTCACGGGCCCGCTGCTGGCGTTCGGCGGATCGCGCGCGCTCGCCCTCGACCTTGGCGCGGGTGGGGTTGTAGATCAGGAAGTCGTGCATCACGTAGTCGCCGGCGGGCGGCTGCGGGCACCGGGTGCAGTCGTGGCCGGCCGCGTGCCACAGACCGGCGGCGATCAGCTTGCGGGCCTGCGGGGCGGTGCCATAGAGCTGGGCGACGACGCCCGGCACGACGCCCTCGGTGAGGTGCTGGGCGGCGTAGGCACCAGCACGTACCCACAGGCCAAGAGCGGCGTTTCCGGCGCGCAACAGCTTGGGGTGCGCGTGCGCGGTGTCGTCGACTTTGAACCAAGTCACGGGATGGTGCTCCTCGGGTGGGGCGCCCGGGGCGAGGGGCGCGGCGGCTCGGCCTCGCCCCGGAGCGTTCAGGCGGCGGAGTAGAACGGGCGGGTCCGGGCGGGCTGGTGCTCCTCGCACCGCGGGCCGCACGGGTAGGGCCGGGCCGGGCGGGCGCCGCATCCGGGGTTGCCGTGTTCGCACGTCGGGGCCTGGTTGCAGGCGTCGCAGTACCGCTTACCGTCGGCGCGGTAGCGGCCATGTACGGCCTGGTCGTGCTCGCACGACGGGGCTTTGTGGGTCATGCCCTTGACGGCGGCGAGGGCCGCGCGGTCGCGCTGCCGGGTGGCCCGGTCGTCGACGTGCTCGGGGGCGCAGCATCGCGGCACGTCGCACGTGGGCCGTACGGTCCCGACGGGAGCGCGGCCGGTCCGCAGGATGAACGCGGCCTGATAGGCGGTGTAGTCGCGTCCCTTGTGGCGAAACCTTCCTGCGCCGGACGCGGTCCGCGTGCCGGTCCACTCCTGGTGCCCGCCCTCGGTGGCGCGGGTGCGCGCGGCGAACGCCTCGGCGAGACCTGGCGGCACGGACGCCGGCGCCTTGGTGGGCGCCTCCTCGATGGCGAGCTGTCCGGGTACGGCCTCGATGGGGGCGGAATCGAGCAGACGGCGGGCGGCGTTGAGGCTGACGACGGTGGGGGTGCTCACTGGCCACCCCCCGCGGTGATCGCGGCGAACTGCCGGGCGAGGGCGCCGGTGCGCCACGCCTCGGCCGTCGCCTCCTTACCGCCCTTGCGCCACGTCAGGGCGTGCGTACGGGCACGGGTGGGCTTGATCACCACGCCCGGCACGTCGTGCACTTCACCGGTCGTCCGGTCGGCGATCTTCGCAGCACCCGCGGCTTCCATTTCGGCGACCAGCTCGGCGAGCCTCCACGGCTTGATGGTGCGCACGATGCGGGTCTCGGTCCACTCCTGATCGGGCCACGTCTGGCGGAGCCATCGGGCGAGGGCTTCCTCGTCGGTGACTACGGGCCCGGTCTCGCCTTTTCGCAGTGAGATCGTGGCGACCTGCTCGCCGCTGGGCAGGGTGGCGGCGATCCGCTCGACTCCGTCGCGCTGGGCCGCGGCGTCGAGGGTGGTCTGCATCCGGGCGCGTACGTCCCTCTTGGCGGCGGCGACGCGGGCGGCTAGCAGGTCGAGCGCGGCCTCTTCGAGGGCGAGGTCACGCAGGGATGCGACCGGCTGCTCGGGGGTCTGCTGCTCGGCGGTCATGCGCTCGCCCCCTTCGCGGCGTCGAGCAGGTCGTCGCGCATCTCGCGCACTTGCTCAACGGCGGCGGCCTCCGGGGCGCATCCGTGGCGGGCGCGGAACAGCTCGACGACCTCGCCACGGTCGGGCACACCCGCGGTACGCGCGGCGTCGTACAGCTCGCCCAGCGCGGCGGCCTGCTCCTGGTCGACCTGCTGCTCGGCCGGCGCGGCACCCTGCGTCCACTCCATCGCCCGGCGTGGCGCGTCGGCGATCGGGCCGGGCCGCGGAGCGGCCTGCGGCTGCTGGGCGCTCGCCTGCTTCTGCGCGGCGATCTGGTCGAGGCGGGCGAGGTAGTCGGCCGGGGCGCCGGCCCCGGCGGCGGCGGCGCGTACGGCGTTGAACTGCTCGGCGTTGGTCGCCTTCGCGGCCTCGGCGAGGTAGTCGCGGCGCGGACCGGCCGGCCGCTGCTGGGCCTGCTGGGCGGGCGGCTGCTCCCACGGTCCGGCCTCGGCGCGGTTGCTGCGGCGCGGTTGCTCGCGCTGCTGGCGCCGGTCCTGGTTGCGCTGCTGGCGCTGTGCCTGCTCGGCGCGGTGCTCGGCGGGCGGTTCGGGGTGGTGGCGGTCGCCGTCGTCGATGCTGCGTCCGTCCACCGGAAGCATGAACAGCGTGAACAAGAGGTATTTGAGGGCGGCGGACTGGGCCTTGTTGGTGCTCTTGTCGGCGTAGTCGAACGCTTCGCCCGGTACGTCGGCGACCAGGCAGTCACCCGCGGGCCCGTACACGCGGTACCGCATAGTGATCATGGTCCGGGTCATCTTCCCGTCACGCGTCTGCGCGTGCTCGGCGATCGTCGGCAGGATGAATACGCCGTGGGTGCGGAGCGGGCCCGCCATGGCCGACATAACGTCGTCGATGCCGCGGAAGTAGTAGCTCTGCTGCTTGTTCTCCTGGGTCTTGCCGACGGGCATCGCGTCACGCATCACGGCGTTGATCGCGGTGAACACGCGGGGCGCGTCCGTGGGGGCGCCGGCGGGGGCGGGCACGTACACCACGTCGGGTGTCCGGGCCGGGGCCGAGAGCAGGGTCGTGCTCGGGTCGGTAAGTGCGGTGGGCAGGGTGGTGACGGTCACGGGCGCGGGCTCCGGTTCGTACGGTGGTGGCGGATGTGGGCGGCGAGGCGGGTGATCCGGCTGGCGAGGGTGACGGCCTGGTCCGGGCCGAGCAGGTCGTCGAGGGTGGCGGCGGTCGGCGCCTCGGCGAGCAGGGCCTCGCGGCTGCCATCGGCCGCGGCGGCGCGGATGGCGCGCTCGTACTCGGGCATGTCCTCGCTCACGACGGCGTGATCAAGACGCACGACGTTGGCGGCGTGCGCGGTGAGCAGGCGGCCGACGGCGTCGGTGTCCTGGGCGTAGGCGAGGGCAAGGTCGTCGAGCAACTGCTCGGCGCGGGCGGCGATCGGCAGACGGACGGCGAGGCCGTCGGCGGAGAGCTGGGGGCGGATCATCGGCGCGGCTCCTGGTCGTCGAGGGCGAGGTCGGCGGGCGCGGCCGGTTCGTCGAGGGTGAGGTCGCCGGTGCGGGCGTCGTAGGCGTGCGGCCGGGCCCAGTCGGCGTTGGGGAATGCCCGGCGGAGCAGGCCACGGGCGGCGCGGTGCGCGGCGTGGTCGGCGGTGACCGGCTGGGCGAGGTCGTTGTCGAGGGCGACCCAAGTTGCGAGGCGGCGCCGGCCGTCGCGGTCCGTCCACACGGGGACGGTCCGGACGCGGGCGGTGCCGGGCGCGATGGCGTCGAGCTGGCGGGCGATTACGTCCCGTCGGGCGAGGCGGCGGCGGGCGGCCTGGGCGCCTTGTACGGCGAGGGCGGCGCGGGGTAAACGGGCGGCGGTACGGTGGGCGTTCACGATCGGGCCTTTCTGGGGCGGTCGTGACGCGGGCCGTTCGGGGGCAACCGGGCGGCCCGCTCGGGGTTCAGGCGGCGGCGTGGTGCGCTGCGCTGGTGGGGTGCTGGCGGGCTGCGCGTTCCAGCCGGCGCATGATCAGCTCGACATCGGCGGGCAGGCGGCCGGCGGCGCGGTCCATGTCGCGGCGGCGGCGGGCGGCGTCGAGGACACGGCGAGCGTTGGCGATGGCCTGCTCGCGGGGGATTACGGCGGCTGTCATGCGGTCACTCGCTTGAGCAGGTGACCGGCGCTCACGCCGTAGTGTTCCTGAACGGCCGCAGTTACTACGGCACTTGGGGCGGTGCGTCCGTACCACAAGCGCCATGCCGTGTTTCGCGCAACCTTCAACCGTCTTGCCGTGTCTGATGGGGTGAGGTCGCCGATCTGGCGGGCGGCGGCGACCAAAAGGGTGCGGTCGTACACGAAATTCCTCCATCCGTGGGCGGATGATCCGTCCACGGATGGAACGTAGCACAGGAGTGCGACGGCGCGCCCGGCTCGGTATCGGTAAAAACAAACCGGGCGGTTCGCTTCATTTGCCGTTGACAGGCGCTTGTCGTTGGCCCCAGAATCGGTCGCACGTTCGATCAATGAGGGGGGTACCGGGATGTATCGGACACCGGTCACCCCTGGCCGAAAGCGCTCATGCGCTCGACCATCCATGCACGGTATGTTCCATCCATGGAACATAGGTCCGTGCGCGGTAGCGAGCGCACATCTCCCGAACAGTTCGCCGCCTGGTTGCGGAAAGAACTGGAACGCCGCGGCTACGACCTGCGCCCCAGGGGCGGCGGGCAGAGCCGATTCATCAAAGACAGCGGCCTAAGCGCCGGCACCGTTAGTCGAATGCTCAGCGGGCAGACCTCCACCGAAACCCGCACCCTGCAACAACTCGCAGACGCCCTCAACCTCCCACTCGGCGAAGTCCTGGTTGCGGCAGGCATTCTCAGCGCCGGCGAGCTGCAAAATGTCCAGTCACCTCAACCGCGCCACGCCCCCATGACGCCCGAAGACGCCGCCGACGAGCTGGGCATCGTCGACCCCCACAAACGCGAGCTATTCATCAACATGACAGAAACCCTGCAACGCCAACGAGCTACCAACGGCGACGAACGCAGCGCCGAGAACTAGCCGCACAACTGCACGGAGGCACCCCAGTGAAAAACCGGTTCCCGGCCGCAATCGCCCCCGCCCTGCTCGCAATTGGGCTCGCGGCGGGCGTCGTCGGACTGCTCGGCGACAACGACGACCTGTGGCAAACCGGGGTCTTCATCGTCCTCACTGCCGTGCCCCTGCTCATCACCCGCGCCGTACACGACTCCCAGCGCGTCACTGCCGACCAACTCGCGGAGGCAGACAACGCCGGCTACCGCCGCGCCCTCGAACACGTCGCGCGCGGCCTCCTCGACCAGCCCACCGCGCCCCCGAAAGGTGGCCGACCGCGCCACGTCGAGCAGGTCGCGGGCAACGTGATCACACTGCGCCTGCACCACACCGACCGACCCGAACGGAAGGCCCAGTGACCACACTCGACCTACCCGCCACTTTCCACGGCTCGCCGTCAAACGACGGCGAGCCGTGGCTCGGTTACATCCGGGTGAGCACCTGGAAAGAGGAGAAGATCAGTCCCGAACTTCAGGAAACTGCCCTACGGGCATGGGCCGCGCGCACCGGTCGACGGCTGCTCGAACCGCTGATTGTCGACCTCGACGCCACCGGGCGAAACTTCAAACGCAAGATCATGGGCGGCATTCAGCGTGTCGAGCAGGGCGAAGCGCGCGGAATCGCCGTATGGAAGTTCAGCCGCTTTGGCCGCAACGACCTCGGCATCGCGATCAACCTGGCGCGACTCGAACACGCTGGCGGGCAACTCGCATCCGCCACGGAAGATGTCGACGTGCGTACCGCCGTCGGCCGCTTCAACCGGCGCATCCTGTTCGACCTCGCCGTTTTCGAATCCGACCGCGCCGGCGAACAGTGGAAGGAAACGCACCAGTGGCGGCGCGCCCACGGCCTACCAGCCACAGGCGGTAAGCGTCTCGGCTACATCTGGCATCCGCGTCGCGTTCCGCACCCCACGAAACTCGCGGAATGGATCACTCAAAAGGAGTGGTACGAGGTCGACGAGAACGCGCGTGACCACATCGAGACGCTGTGGAACCGGAAACTCGGCATTGGTCAAGCGGTACCCGACGGATACGGCAACCTCGCCGGTTGGTTGAACAATCTCGGGTACCGCACCTCAGACGGGAACCCATGGCGGGACGACAGCTTGCGTCGGTTCATGCGGGCCGGATTCCCGGCGGGCCTGCTCCGCATTCACGATCCTGACTGCCATTGTGACTACACCGCCAACAACAGCGGCTGTACACGATGGCTGCACATTGACGGGGCACACGAGGCGATCATCAGTCCGGAGATGTGGGAGCGGTACGAAGCGCACTGCACCGAACGGCGCAACATCGCCCCCCGAGCCCGTAACCCCGTCTACCCCTGCACTGGCCTCATGCGGTGCGGAGGCTGCCGAAAGGGCGCCGCCGCAACCTCAGCCCGCCGCGCGGCCGGCGTAATATACGGCTACGCCTACGCGTGCGGGGAGAGCCGCAACGGCCTATGCGACGCCCCAGTATGGGTACAGCGCGCCGTCGTCGAGGACGAGGTTCGAACCTGGCTTGCCCGCGAGGCCGCCGAGGACATCGACGCCGAACCGCCTACGCCCATTCCGCAGCAGCGAGACGAACGCGCCGAGGCGAAAAGAGAGCGGGCCCGGCTACAGGCCGAACACACCCAATGGACTAACGCCCTAACGAACCTCGCCGTAGACCGCGCCACGAACCCCAAGGCGTACCCCGAAGGCGTATTCGAGGCCGCGCGAGAAAGGATCTTGAAGCAGAAGCAGGCCGCTACCGAAGCCCTCGAAGCAGCCGCACAGATCGAGGCACAGCCGCAGCGTTCCGAGCTGGTGTCCCTCGCGGTCGGCCTGCTCGCCGAGTGGGACACGTTCGAGGCTCCCGAGATCAACAACATCTTGCGCTCGCTCATACGACGAGTGGTTGTCACACGGGTGAGCCAAGGGCGTAAAGGCGTTGCAGGAAGCGCAGAAACGTCGATCGACATCCATCCCCTGTGGAAGCCCGATCCGTGGGCCAAGGACTCGGCAGCCTAACCACCTCGGGACCTCACTGGCTGTAGCCACTCGTTTTACAAGCCTTGTTCATCGACGAAGCCGCCGAGTGCAACGCCCGTGTCCTGGACGCACTGCGACAGCCGCTGGAATCGGGATACGTCGTGGTCGCGCGGGCCGCCGGAATGATGCGTATGCCGGCGAAGTTCCTGCTCGCACTGGCTGCCAATCCATGTCCTTGCGGGCGCCACGGCACGCTCGGAGGCGGCTGTGAATGCCGCCCCTCCACCATCCGGCGCTACCGCGCCAGGTTGTCGGGTCCGTTGATGGACCGCGTCGATCTGCGAGTGGCGGTGGAGCCCGTGGCGCGTTCCGCATTGCTGTCCCTCACCCAGAACGCTGAATCCACCGCCGAAGTGGCTGAACGAGTACGAGCCGCCCGCGACCGCGCCGCCGCCCGCTTCGCCGGCACACCTTGGAACACCAACAGCGAGGTACCGGGCCATGAGCTGCGTACACGCTGGCAAGTGAATCCGGGCGCGCTGGCACAAGTAGAACGCGACTTGGAGACCGGACTACTGACGGCGCGCGGACTGGACCGCGTACTCCGCGTCGCCTGGACCTCAGCCGACCTCGCGGGCCACGACCGCCCGACGGCTGAGGACATCAACTGGGCCCTGGAGCTGCGCACGGGCATCAGGCGGGGGGTGCCTTTGACGACGGGAGGGGGGTGAGGCGGGGAGAGGGTGATGGGAGGGAGGGGAAGCGAGAGGGAGAGGCGAGACGGGAGGTGGATGAGCGGAGGGTGAGACGAGTGGGGGTGAGTGAGTGGGGGCAGGGTTGGAGCTGATCTGAGGAGGTATTGCTCAGGCCCTGGATGTGGGTGATGGCCTGGGGCCGGGCGATGACTGAGTGGGTGCGTGCGCGCGGGTGCGGGGCGGGGCAGGCGCGGTGCCAGGGCGTGCGTGGCTGTGGGCGCGCGTGCGAGTTCGTCTGTGGCTGTGGTTCGAGGGGCGGCCACGGTCTGGTCGGAGCTGCGCGGGGGAGAGGGCAGTAGGCCGTGGCTCGGGCCGGTCGATAGGGGGTCGCGTTTGGGGGCGCGGCAGGTCGGCGGGGCGCCTCTGCGGAAGGGCGCGTCATGCCCGCGCGGCGTTGGGGGACGCGGTGCCTGCTGCCTGAGAAGGGGGCCAGTTGGTACCGGGGAAGGGCCAGCCCGGCGGCGAAATGGAGGTCAGCAGAACAGGCACGCAGCGTGAACACTGCGGTGGCGTGCGGCCGGGGCCGGGGCCGGGGCCGGGGCCGGGGTCGGGGCCGGAGCGGAGCCGGGGTCGGGCTGGGCCGATGCCGATGCCGATGCCGATGCCGATGCCGGTGCTGGGGCGGTGCCGTTGGTTCTGGCGATGCCGGGTGTGGTGATGACACCGGTGATGGTCGTGCCGAGGTGCGGTGTGGAGGAGGGGGTGGGGCGGGCGGGGGGAGAAAGAGCGAGAGACGTTCGAGAGCAGTTCGGCGCAGTACGAGCGGGCGTGGACCTGGCGCCGAACCACGCCCCGGGCCTGGCGCTGGTCGGGCCACGGACGGGTGAGAGGGCTCTGCTCTGAGCCGTAGGCCGAATGGCTGAGAGCAGGGCAAGAGGTGGACGGGGACTGCTGACGGCGGTTGGCGGTCGTCGTCGGGCAGTCGGGTCGGCAAAGAGGGGCTTCACCTACCACTTTCGGCTGCTCGGCACTGCCCATCGCCGAGCAGGCAAGCAGGCAAGCAGGCAGGCAGGCAAGCACGCACGCACGCGTGCACGGAGAGGACAAGGGACATGCGGGGGACTGAAGGCTGTTTTTCGACGAGTGACAGGTGGCGGACTCGTGGGTGAGGTGGGAGAGGAGGAGAGGAAGGCGCGTGCGGCGTTGACGCGCATCGTAGAGCCAGGTGATGAGGCGGTAGGGCGCTGGCTGCGTCAGACGACACCCGCGAACCTCATACAGTCCCTGTCGGGTGAGCGGGACATGCCGTCAGGAGTGTCGCAGCAGAAGTTCGAGGGCCTGCGCCTGCGTGCGGCCCGCGCGGACCTCAACAGAGCAGCTGGCGACCTGGCTGCCGTTGCCGCACTCGGCGGTCGGTTTCTCTGCCCCGGAGACGACGAGTGGCCGCAGCAATTGAACGATTTGGGGGACGGAAGACCGATCGGCCTTTGGGTACGCGGCAGCGCGAACCTGCGGCTGTGGGCCCTGCGGTCCGTTGCGGTCGTCGGTGCTCGTGCCTGTACGGAGTACGGTGCTCACGTGGCGGCCACCCTCGGCGCGGGTCTGGCGGACCGCGGCTGGACGGTGGTGTCCGGAGCCGCTTACGGAGTGGACGGCGCGGCGCACAGGGGCGCACTGGCGGCAGAAGGAGCCTCGGTCGCCGTATTGGCCTCCGGCGTCGATCACGCGTATCCGCGCGGACACACTGAGTTGATCCAGCGGCTGGCGGAACAGGGCCTGGTTGTTGCTGAGTTGCCGCCGGGAGATCATCCGACGCGCAGTCGTTTCATCATGCGTAACCGAGTCATCGCGGCTCTCACCCGGGGCACTGTGGTGGTGGAGGCCGAACTGCGCAGCGGTTCACTGGTCACGGCCCGGCGGGCGACGGAGCTGGGCCGGTTCACCATGGGGATGCCGGGGCCGGTCACCAGCGGACTGTCGGCCGGCGTGCATCAACTTCTGCGCGGCGAAGCCGCAGTGGTCACCGATGCTGCCGAAGTCATCGAACTCGTCGGCAGTATCGGCGACCTCGCTCCCGCTCGGCGCGGACCGGTCGTCGCGCGCGACCTTCTGGATCCGGTGGCGACCCGAGTCCTGGAAGCGGTCCCCGCACGGGGTGGTGCGGACTCGCGGCGGCTGGCGCAGGACTCGGGCACGGCAGAGGAAGTCGCACAGGGCAAGCTCTTCGAGTTGCAGTCGCTGGGATTCGTTCAAAGGTGTGGTGCTGTCTGGGAGTTGGCACGACGTCCCGCGGTCGCTGCCAGCGCGCGGCGAGGTGGTCCTTGATCTGAGGCGAATGGGTGAAATGGCGAGGGGAGTGACCGTAATATCCGGGTTTGTAGCGCTTCGACTCGTGGCGCCCTGTCGTGGCTGGAGGACGGCAGGGCGCGTCGGCTGCCGCCGCGGCGGCCAGTAGTGAAGCCGCGTACGGGGGAGCGTGCGCCGGGCGCCCGTAACGATGCTTCCATCCCCCTGCGAGTGGAATTGGTACCACCCCTTGTAACCCGGGGGTGCGGGCAGCGGAACGTATCTGCGCACTCCCGAACGACCCTTCATCGCGCATCGCGACACTGCGGTCACGCTACGCTCACGAGTAATTCAACCTCACGCACGTGTTCCCCAGTGTTTCGGCAGAACGGCTCAAGGCAACGAATGCCCCAGCACACCTCCGGGTCCGACCGCGCGGCCGCGCCCCCCGCCGCGCGCGGTAGCGTGCGCCCCGCCGCGCCCACCTCGCTGGAGGAGCTGTGGCGCGCCTACAAGGCCTCGGGCGACGGACGGCTGCGCGAGCAGCTGATCCTGCACTACTCGCCCCTGGTGAAATACGTCGCCGGCCGGGTCAGTGTCGGCCTGCCGCCCAACGTCGAGCAGGCGGACTTCGTCTCGTCCGGGGTCTTCGGGCTCATCGACGCCATCGAGAAGTTCGACCCCGAGCGGTCGATCAAGTTCGAGACATACGCCATCACCCGTATCCGTGGCGCGATGATCGACGAACTGCGGGCGCTGGACTGGATCCCGCGGTCGGTACGGCAGAAGGCCAGGGCCGTCGAGCGGGCATACGCCACGCTGGAGGCCCAGCTGCGACGCACCCCGTCCGAGGCGGAGGTGGCCTCGGAAATGGGCATCGCGCTGGAAGAACTCCACGGGGTCTTCAGTCAATTGTCCCTGGCCAACGTCGTCGCCCTGGAGGAATTGCTGCACGTCGGCGGCGAGGGAGGCGAGCGGCTGAGTCTGATGGACACCCTCGAGGATACGGCTGCCGACAATCCGGTCGAGGTGGCCGAGGACCGCGAGCTGCGGCGGCTGCTCGCGCGGGCCATTAACACGCTTCCCGAACGCGAGAAGACCGTCGTCACGCTCTACTACTACGAGGGCCTCACGCTCGCCGAGATCGGCAACGTCCTCGGGGTCACCGAGAGCCGGGTCAGCCAGATCCACACCAAGTCCGTACTCCAGCTTCGTGCCAAATTGGCTGACGTGGGCCGGTGAGCCGGGCACGGTTGTGCCGGATACGGAGGTTCAGCCCTCGTTCTCGGGGGTTGCACGCCAGTGGGTGGGGGTGCGGGGCCGCCGGCGGGCACGCGGGTGCTCTCTTCCTTCGCCGAGGCTGAACGGGGAAAGGGAGGCCGCTGGAGTGCGTATCGGCGTGGCCGTGCTTGCGAACGATAGGGGCCGGGGTCGTGGGGCGCCTATGGGGCTGACACCTTCCTGCCGACTGGCTTGCGTTAAGGAAGCCCTGGTCGAGGATTGCGTCCGCCGCTCTCTGCTTTGCCTACCTGGGGCCTTTGTCTCCGCTCTGGCTCCCCCCCCCGATTTCCCCTCCCTCCCCCACTCACCTCCACCTCCTCCTCTGCCCCGCCCCCCTAGCCCCTCGCCCCCCTCCTCCGCTCCCACTGCGATAGCTCTGAGCGTCTGAGTGCAACCTGACAGCGCTCTGGCGATCCGCTCGTGGGAGTGCGCGGAAGCGCTTGTGTCGGCTCTGCGGCTGCCCGCTCATGAGCGGTGCGCCAAGCCCGGCCGTCGCATTCCGCTTACGGTCGCCTCCGAGCGCTCACGGTCGCCCCCGAGCCAAAGGGCGCTGCCGACCAGCTCGCTCCGCCCTCACGAACCCGTAGCGGATCACCACCCCCGGCCGGGCTTCGATGTGTGGCGCCCCGCGGCTGGTCCACCACCGGCTCCAGTGCTGCGACTGCTCCGACCGCACGCCCGCGTTTCAGGTCTCGGCTGCTGCGCTGGTCCTTGCCTCGTCTCCACTCGCTCCGGCGGCGTCTGTACGCCTGTGCATGTACGACCTGTGCAACTGACCCGCTCAGCGGTTCTGCTGTAAGAAGCCCCGGTCCATACGGCCTTCCGTTTCCCGGGCCGAGCGGCTCTCGGCGCGACTCTTTGCTGTCCTGCTGGCGCCCCTCTCGCCAGCCTCGTCCTACGTGGTCCTCCTGGGTGTCGGCATGGACACAACGTGACGCGGAGTGCCGTGTCCGGCGTGCCATCCGTACAGTGGTGACGTGCCCAGGATTCGAGCGGCCTCTGTGGCCGAGCACCGGACGATGCAGCGTGGCGCCCTTCTGGACGCCGCCCGCACCCTGCTGTCCGAAGGCGGGACCGAGGCGTTGACCTTCCCCGCCCTCGCCGAGCGCACGGGTCTCGCGCGCTCCTCCGTCTACGAGTACTTCCGGTCCCGTGCGGCAGTCGTCGAAGAGCTCTGCGCAGTCGACTTCCCCGTATGGGCGGCCGAGGTCGAGGCTGCGATGGAGCGGGTCGAGACGCCCGAGGCCAAGATCGAGGCGTACGTACGCCAACAGCTTGCGCTGGTCGGCGACCGCCGTCACCGGGCCGTCGTCGCCATCTCGGCAGGCGAGCTGGACGCAGGCGCGCGGGAGAAGATCCGTGCCGCGCACGGCGGGCTGATCGCGATGATCGTGGAGGCCTTGGCCAGCCTCGGTCACGAGCAGCCGCGTCTTGCCGCCATGCTGCTTCAGGGAATCGTCGACGCCGCCGTACGCCGTATCGAGCTCGGGGCCGCGGAGGACCCGACGCAGATCACGGAGGCCGCGGTGGCCATGGTTCTCGGTGGCGTAAGAGGCTGATCGGTCGGCCGGTCCTCCCTCTCGTGGGGTGGCGGGGCTCGCTTCTGCAGCCGGTCCGCGCCGGCGGAGGCCGTACGCCCTGACTGACGGGACGGCGGCGGATCGCGGCGCCCTGATTCGCCGCTCGGCTCAGGCACGCCGATAACCGGAAGTAGCCGTGAGGGGCCGGAGCGCAGCATCGAGGCGGGGAGCAGTGACAGCGGGTCCAGGTAGACCTTGTCGCGGAGCAGGCCCCAGTGCAGGCACGAGTCGGAGCAGTGGAAGGGGCCTGGGCCGAGGGCGGCTACCGGCTGACCTGCGGTGACCTGGTCCCCCTTCCGGACGGACGGGTGAACCGGTTCGTAAGTGGTGCGTAGCGGCGGGTGGCCGGACCCTGAGACCTCGATCGACAGGACGCCTCGGCCCGCCACCTTGCCGGCGAAGAGCACACGGCCGGCGGCGGCGGCTCGTACCGTCGCGTCTTCGGCCGCGGAGAGGTCCACACCCCGATGGCCGGGCGCCCAGGGGGCGGTCGGAGGCTCCCAGCCGCGCGCGACTGAGGGCCGCGCGCCGGTCGGCCCGGTCACCGGCCATGCCCGGTCTCCGGAAACCGTAGGTAAGGGGCGGGCCGGATCGGAGTCGACCGAGCGGCCGGGTATCGGATGCCGCTCCGGGGAGGTGGTAGGCGCTGCGGCGCTAGGGGGAGCTGCCCAGGTGATCCCCACGCCTGCCGCGGCAGCTCCGGCGGACAGGACCGCTGAAGCGGTACCCGCTGCGCAAAGGGCGAGGAGGCGGATGGCTCGGGGCGTGGGGCGCAGGGGACGCTCCGACCGTTTGAGGCAGGGGGCGCACGTGATGGAGGCGGCGCAGGCGACGGAGGGGGTGCAGGGGGCTTGGTGGCCAGTCTGACCTGCCCG
This sequence comes from Streptomyces sp. NPDC033221, assembly GCF_055577005.1. Taxonomy (NCBI): domain Bacteria; kingdom Bacillati; phylum Actinomycetota; class Actinomycetes; order Kitasatosporales; family Streptomycetaceae; genus Streptomyces; species Streptomyces sp. NPDC033221. The sequence continues at coordinate 41,831 of NZ_JBVIQN010000033.1, forward strand.
GCCAGTCTGACCTGCCTGACCTGCCCGGCCAGCCCTATCCGCCGGTTCAGCCCTACCTGCCGGTCCAGCCCGGTCAGCCGACCCGGCCCCGCCGGTAGGGCCCCCGCCTCCGCCCGAGCCACGACTCCGGGGCCGGGTGAGTACGGCACGTACGGCTTCAATAACGGTTCGTTGTCGCATGCCTCGACGATGACCTGGTCGGCCGTGGCTTGGGGATCTTGAGCTGGATCGGTGGATTACCGGTGGGTTGTGTACAACCCCGTCACCCGTGCGATACCTCGGATCGCCGTCTCCCACCCCCCCCGACTCCCCTCCCGTCCCATCCCACCACCTGGCCGAAAGGAGTGTGTCGCCCGCCCCTTCGGCGGTCCCGTACACTTCTTGTGGCGATCCGGGTCACCGGGTCGACTTCGCACGCCCCGCCACCAGCGCGACAGTCCCGTTTCGGGCAGCACGGTGGCCGCGCCCCTCGGTCCTCGGAAGGTCCCGCAAGGTTCCTTCCCCGGCAGAGCGCGCCGGGGCGTCAGGCACCGCGGCCGACCGGCCGCAGTGGAACCGAGTAACACGAGGAGTACGGCCATGGCCGTCGTCACGATGCGGGAGCTGCTGGAGAGCGGCGTCCACTTCGGGCACCAGACCCGCCGTTGGAACCCGAAGATGAAGCGCTTCATCTTCACGGAGCGCAACGGTATCTACATCATCGACCTGCTCCAGTCGCTGTCGTACATCGACCGCGCCTACGAGTTCGTCAAGGAGACCGTCGCCCACGGCGGCTCGGTGATGTTCGTCGGCACCAAGAAGCAGGCCCAGGAGGCCATTGCCGAGCAGGCGACCCGCGTGGGCATGCCCTACGTGAACCAGCGCTGGCTCGGCGGCATGCTGACCAACTTCTCGACCGTCTACAAGCGCCTGCAGCGCCTGAAGGAGCTCGAGCAGATCGACTTCGAGGATGTGGCCGCCTCCGGCCTCACCAAGAAGGAGCTGCTGGTTCTCTCCCGCGAGAAGGCCAAGCTGGAGAAGACCCTCGGCGGTATCCGCGAGATGCAGAAGGTGCCCAGCGCCGTCTGGATCGTGGACACCAAGAAGGAGCACATCGCCGTCGGCGAGGCGCGCAAGCTCAACATCCCGGTCGTCGCGATCCTCGACACGAACTGCGACCCGGACGAGGTCGACTACAAGATCCCGGGCAACGACGACGCGATCCGCTCCGTCACCCTGCTCACCCGCGTGATCGCCGACGCCGTCGCCGAGGGCCTCATCGCCCGCTCCGGCGTCGCCACCGGCGACCAGAAGCCGGGCGAGAAGGCCGGCGAGCCGCTCGCCGAGTGGGAGCGCGACCTGCTCGAGGGCGACAAGAAGGCCGACTCCGAGGACGCCGCCAAGGCCGAGGACAAGCCCGCCGAGGCCCCGGCTGCCGAGGCGCCCGCCGCTGAGGCCCCCGCCGCCGAGGCCCCCGAGGCCGAGGCCGAGAAGCCGGCCGCCGAGCAGGCCTGACGCCGCACGACCGGTTGACGACGGCGGGGGAGGGCGCTGCGAGCGCCGCCCCCGCCGTCCACCCGTAGATCTTTCGACTGTCGAGATTTCGAGAAGAGATTCACAGACCATGGCGAACTACACCGCCGCGGACGTCAAGAAGCTCCGTGAGCTCACCGGCGCCGGCATGATGGACTGCAAGAAGGCCCTGGACGAGGCCGAGGGCAGCGTCGACAAGGCCGTGGAGATCCTCCGCGTCAAGGGTCAGAAGGGCGTCGCCAAGCGCGAGAGCCGTTCGGCCGAGAACGGCGCCGTCGTCTCCCTCATCTCCGAGGACAAGACCTCCGGCGTTCTGCTCGAGCTGAAGTGCGAGACGGACTTCGTCGCCAAGGGTGACAAGTTCCTGGCCGTCGCCAACGCGCTGGCCGCGCACGTCGCCAAGACCTCCCCGGCCGACCTCGAGGCGCTGCTCGCCTCCGAGATCGAGGCCGGCAAGACCGTCCAGGCGTACGTCGACGAGGCCAACGCCACGCTCGGCGAGAAGATCGTCCTGGACCGTTTCGCGCAGTTCTCCGGCGGCTACGTGGCCGCTTACATGCACCGCACCATGCCCGACCTCCCGCCGCAGGTCGGCGTCCTGGTCGAGCTGGACAAGGAGAGCGCCGAGACCGCCAAGGACGTCGCGCAGCACATCGCCGCGTTCGCGCCGAAGTACCTCACCCGTGAGGACGTCCCGGCCGACATCGTCGAGAACGAGCGTCGCGTCGCCGAGGCCACCTCGCGTGAGGAGGGCAAGCCCGAGGCCGCCCTCCCGAAGATCGTCGAGGGTCGCGTCAACGGCTTCTTCAAGGAGAACACGCTGCTGGCGCAGCCCTTCGCGAAGGACAACAAGAAGTCCGTCGAGAAGGTCCTGGACGAGGCCGGTGTCGCGCTGAAGCGCTTCGTGCGCATCCGCGTCGGCGCCTGAGCCCAGCCGTGAGCCTTGTCGCCAAGGCCAGCGAATGACCTGCGACCCCGCTAGGGTCGTACGCAGTCGGCCGCGTACCGGCCGGCCGCAGATGTGACGAGGAGGCCATTGCCGTACAGGGATCTGAACCAGACCCCCGGCAATGGCCTTCTTCGTATGTGCACGAGGAGAGCGTGATGAATCAGGGTGCCGACGGCGCGGACACAGTCCACAAGGCCGACAGTGACGGGAAGGGACGCTTCCTGCTGAAGCTGTCGGGCGAAGCGTTCGCCGGCGGCGGCGGACTGGGCGTCGACCCCGATGTCGTGCACGCGATCGCCCGCGAGATCGCCGCCGTGGTCCGCGACGGATACGAGATCGCCATCGTGATCGGCGGCGGAAACTTCTTCCGCGGTGCCGAACTGCAGCAGCGCGGCATGGACCGCGCTCGCTCCGACTACATGGGCATGCTCGGAACGGTCATGAACTGCCTGGCCCTCCAGGACTTCCTGGAGAAGGAGGGCATCGACTGCCGCGTGCAGACCGCCATCACCATGGGCCAGGTCGCGGAGCCGTACATTCCGCTGCGCGCCGTCCGCCACATGGAGAAGGGGCGCGTGGTCATCTTCGGGGCGGGCATGGGCATGCCCTACTTCTCCACCGACACCACCGCCGCCCAGCGCGCCCTCGAGGTCGGCGCCGAGGCCATGCTGATGGGCAAGAACGGGGTGGACGGTGTCTACGACGCCGACCCCAAGAAGTTCCCGGACGCGGTGAAGTTCGACGCCCTGGAGTACGGCGAGGTCATCACCCGCGACCTCAAGGTCGCCGACGCCACCGCCATCACGCTCTGCCGTGACAACAAGCTTCCGATCCTCGTCTTCGAGCTGCTCGCCGAGGGCAACATCGCGCGCGCGGTGAAGGGTGAGAAGATCGGCACGCTCGTCAGCGATCAGGGCACCCGGGCCTGACGGCCCCAACTGCCGTATTGCCGTATGGGCAGGGCACCGTACGGGCGGCAACCCCGTGCCGGGGGAAGACCCCGGCACGGGGATGGACAACGGCCTGCCGGTCGGACACCGTGCAGGAGAAGACGCGCGGCAGGGGCGAGGCTCTGCTTCTTACCGAAAAGACCAGGAGCAAGTGGTGATCGAAGAGATCCTCCTCGAGGCCGAGGAGAAGATGGAGAAGGCCGTCGTGGTCGCCAAGGAGGACTTCGCCGCGATTCGCACCGGGCGTGCGCACCCGGCGATGTTCAACAAGATCGTGGCGGACTACTACGGTGCCAGCACGCCGATCAACCAGCTGGCGTCGTTCTCGGTGCCCGAACCGCGGATGGCCGTGGTGACCCCGTTCGACAAGAGCGCGCTGCGCAACATCGAGCAGGCGATCCGCGACTCCGACCTGGGCGTCAACCCGAGCAACGACGGCAACATCATTCGCGTGAACTTCCCGGAGCTCACCGAGGAGCGCCGCCGGGAGTTCATCAAGGTCGCCAAGAACAAGGCCGAGGACTCGAAGATCTCGATCCGCAGCATCCGGCGCAAGGCCAAGGAAACCCTCGACAAGCTCGTCAAGGACAAGGAGTCCGGCGAGGACGAGGTGCGCCGGGCGGAGAAGGAGCTCGACGACACCACCGCGAAGTACGTCGCGCAGGTGGACGAGCTCCTCAAGCACAAGGAATCCGAGCTCCTCGAGGTCTGATGAACGAGTCATCCTGGGGGGCCCCGCCTGGCGTCGGCCAAGCCGGTCAATGGGGACCACCCGACCAGGGACCCGCCGGTTCGGCGGGTCCCGCGCACGACTGGGGCGCGGCGGCGCAGACTCGCCCCATGCCCATCGTGCCCGACGCAGGCGGACACCAGGACGACGACCGGAAGCCTCTGGACGACGACCGGGACCACCGGGACGACCGAGGGGCCGCTCGGCTGAGCGGCCCCTCGGTCCGCGACGAACAGCCGCAGGAGCCCATGCCCACCTCTTTGCCGGGGCCCGACAGCTCTCAGCAACCCCCCAAGCCGCAGAAGAAGAGCGCGGGACGCAACCTCCGGGCCGCCATAGGGGTCGGCGTCGGCCTCGGCGCGGTCATCCTCTTCTCGCTCTTCGTCTACAAGCCGCTGTTCGTGGGCGTGATAGTCATCGCGGTGGTCGTGGGCCTGTGGGAGCTGACCTCGCGGCTGTCGGAGCGCAAGGACATCCGGGTGCCCCTGGTGCCGCTCGCGCTCGGCGGTACGGCGATGGTGGTCGCCGGCTATGTGCGCGGCGCGGAGGGCGCGTGGGTGGCGATGGCGCTCACCGCGCTGGCCGTCCTCGTATGGCGGATGACGGAGGCGCCCGAGAACTACCTCAGGGACGTCACGGCGGGCGTCTTCGCGGCGTTCTACGTGCCGTTCCTGGCGACGTTCGTGGCGATGATGCTCGCCGCCGACGACGGACCGCAGCGCGTCCTGACGTTCCTGCTGCTGACCGTCGTCAGTGACACGGGTGCGTACGCGGTGGGCTGGCGCTTCGGCAAGAACAAACTCGCGCCGCGCATCAGCCCCGGCAAGACCCGCGAGGGGCTGTTCGGCGCGGTGCTGTTCGCCATGGTCGCGGGCGCGCTGAGCATGGAGCTGATCATCACGGACGGCGCCTGGTGGCAGGGCCTGCTCCTGGGCATCGCCGTCGCGGCCAGCGCGACGCTCGGCGACCTCGGCGAGTCCATGATCAAGCGGGACCTCGGCATCAAGGACATGGGCACACTGCTGCCCGGCCACGGCGGGATCATGGACCGCCTGGACTCCCTCCTGCCGACCGCCCCGATCGTCTGGCTGCTGTACGTGATCTTCGTGGGTTCCGGCTGACCAGCGGTTTTCCGGATGTGCGAGGGGCCCGCCACACCATGTGGCGGGCCCCTCGCACGTCGGGCGCGCGGCCCCGCATCGCGTCGGCGATCGTCACTTCGTACGTCTGCGACACTGGAAGAACCATGCCTAAGCCCGGAGAACTCACTTTCGTCGCGCCGCGCGGAGCCAAGAAGCCCCCGCGTCACCTTGCCGATCTCACCCCCGCCGAGCGGCGCGAAGCCGTGGCCGCGGCCGGTGAGAAGCCGTTCCGCGCCAAGCAGCTGTCGCAGCACTACTTCGCGCGGTACGCGCACGACCCGGCGGAGTGGACGGACATCCCGGCCGCGGCACGGGAGAAGCTGGCGGCGGAGCTGCTGCCCGAGCTGATGAGTGTGCTGCGGCACATCTCCTGTGACGACGACACCACCCGTAAGACCCTGTGGAAGCTGCACGACGGGACCCTCGTGGAGTCCGTGCTGATGCGCTACCCGGACCGGGTCACGATGTGCATCTCGTCGCAGGCCGGGTGCGGTATGAACTGTCCGTTCTGCGCCACGGGGCAGGCCGGGCTGGACCGGAACCTGTCCACCGCCGAGATCGTTCATCAGATCGTCGACGGTATGCGGGCGCTCCGTGACGGTGAGGTCCCGGGCGGTCCTGCCCGGCTGTCCAACATCGTCTTCATGGGCATGGGCGAGCCGCTGGCGAACTACAAGCGGGTCGTGGGCGCGATCCGGCGGCTGACCGACCCCGAGCCCGACGGGCTGGGGCTCAGCCAGCGCGGCATCACCGTGTCCACGGTGGGTCTCGTGCCGGCGATGCTGCGTTTCGCGGACGAGGGCCTGAAGTGCCGGCTCGCGGTGTCGCTGCACGCGCCCGACGACGAGCTGCGTGACACGCTCGTACCGGTCAACACGCGCTGGAAGGTGCGTGAGGTGCTGGACGCGGCGTGGGAGTACGCGGAGAAGTCCGGGCGGCGGATTTCGATCGAGTACGCCCTGATCCGTGACATCAACGACCAGGCTTGGCGCGGTGACCTGCTGGGCCGTCTGCTCAAGGGCAAGCGCGTCCACGTCAACCTGATTCCGCTGAACCCGACGCCCGGCTCGAAGTGGACCGCGTCCCGTCCCGAGGACGAGAAGGCGTTCGTGGAGGCCATCGCCGCGCACGGCGTGCCGGTGACGGTCCGCGACACGCGCGGGCAGGAGATTGACGGCGCCTGCGGGCAGCTCGCGGCCTCGGAGCGCTGACCGCCCGCTGGTACGGTGTGATCGAACAAATGCACATTCCGACAGGGGAGCGCCACAGCGCTGAGAGTGCGGCAGTGTCACGGACCGAGCGTCACGGACACCGAGGTGCCGCAGACCCTTGAACCTCGCCCGGGTCATTCCGGGTAGGAAGTTCGGTCGTCACTCATGCTGTTGCGCCCCATCCGGCCTTCGACGCGATGCGCCGGGTGGGGCCGCGTCTCTTCCTGGCCAGCCAGGAGGAAATCAGTGAGCATCACCAGAAGGATCACCGTCACGGCGCTGGCCGTCGCGGCCGGCATGACGGCGCTCGCCGCCTGCGGCTCGGGCGGCAGTGGCGGAAGTACGGATCCGAAGACCGTCACGCTCGTCAGCCATGACTCCTTCAACGTCTCGAAAACCGTGCTGGCGGAGTTCACCCGGCAGACCGGCTACAAGGTCGACGTGCTCAAGGGCGGGGACGCGGGCAAGGCCGTCAACCAGGCGATCCTTTCGAAGGGCAACCCGCAGGGTGATGTCTTCTTCGGTATCGACAACACGCTGCTGTCGCGGGGGTTGAAGGAAGGGATCTTCAGCCCGTACCAGGCCGAGGGGCTGGCGAGCGTGCCCGAGGAACTGCAGCTCGACAAGGCGGAGCACCGGGTGACGCCGGTGGACTTCGGCGACACCTGCGTCAACTACGACCGGGCCTACTTCGCCGAGCACGAGATCGCGCCGCCGCAGACCTTCGACGACCTGCTCAAGCCCGAGTACAAGGACCTGCTGGTCACCGAGAACTCCGCCACGTCCTCGCCGGGGCTCGCTTTCCAGCTCGGCACCATCGCCAAGTACGGCGAGTCCGGCTGGCAGGAGTACTGGAAGAAGCTCAAGGCCAACGGCGTCGAGGTCGTGGACGGCTGGGAGCAGGCGTACAATGAGCGGTTCTCGGGCTCGGCGGCCGGTAAGGGCAAGGGGGACAAGCCCCTGGTGGTGTCGTACGCGTCGAGCCCGCCGGTGGAGGTGTTGGGCAAAAAGCCGGAGCCGAAGGAGGCGCCTACCGGCGTCGCGACCGGCACCTGCTTCCGGCAGATCGAGTTCGCGGGTCTCCTCAAGGGCGCCAAGAACGAGAAGGGCGGCAAGGCGCTGCTGGACTTCCTGCTGAGCAAGCAGTTCCAGGAGGACGTCCCGCTCCAGATGTTCGTCAACCCGGCGCGTGAGGACGCGAAGGTGCCGGAGCTGTTCACCAAGTACGGCGAGAAGATCGACAAGCCGGGGACGGTGGCGCCGGAGACGATCACCAAGAACCGCGAACAGTGGATCAAGCAGTGGTCCTCGCTCGTCCTGAAGTAACCGGCCGCGGGAAGCGGGCGCGCCGCTCACGGGGAACGGCCACCCGGCTGGCCCTGATGGCCCTGCCGCTCGCCTTCTTCGCGCTGTTCTTCGCCTATCCGGTCGCCGCGATCGTCGGGCGGGGTCTGAAGGACGGCGGGCAGTGGCAGCTGGGCCGGGCCGGGGAGGTGCTCTCCGACCCGGACGTCCTGCACGTCCTGTGGTTCACCGTCTGGCAGGCGGCGGCCTCGACCGGGCTCACGCTGCTGATCGCGCTCCCCGGCGCGTATGTCTTCGCGCGCTTCGAATTCCCCGGAAAGAAGCTGCTGCGGTCCGTCGTCGCGGTGCCGTTCGTGCTGCCGACGGTGGTGGTGGGCTCGGCCTTCCTGGCCCTGGTCGGGCGCGGCGGCGTGCTGGACGACCTGTGGGGCGTACGGCTGGACACGTCGGTGTGGGCGATCCTGCTGGCGCATGTGTTCTTCAATTACGCCGTGGTCGTACGGACCGTCGCCGGCCTCTGGGGGCAGCTCGACCCTCGGCAGGAGGAGGCGGCCCGGGTGCTCGGGGCGTCCCGCTGGGGCGCCTGGCGGCGGGTGACGCTGCCCGCCCTGGGGCCGGCCGTCGCGGCTGCCGCGCTGATGGTCTTCCTCTTCACCTTCACCTCCTTCGGGGTGGTGCAGATCCTGGGCGGGCCGAAGTTCTCCACCCTGGAGGTGGAGATCTACCGGCAGACCGCCGACTTCCTGGACCTCCCCACCGCCGCCGTCCTCACCTTGCTGCAGTTCGCCGCCGTGCTGGCGCTGCTGGCCCTGCACGCCTGGACCGTACGGCGGCGGGAGTCCACCCTCACGCTCGTCGACCCGGCGCAGACGGTGCGGCGGCCTCGCGGCGCCGGCCAGTGGGCGCTGCTGTGGGGGACGCTCGTCGTGATCACACTGCTGCTGGTGGTGCCCCTGGTGGTGCTGATCGAGCGGTCCTTCGCCGGGCCGGACGGTTACGGGCTCGTCTTCTACCGGGCGCTGCAGTCCGTCGCCTCGATGGACAGCACGTTCGCCGTCGCGCCGCTGAACGCCCTGTGGAACTCGCTCGCCTACGGGGCCGCCGCCACCCTGATCGCCCTGGTGGTGGGCGGGCTGGCCGCTGCCGCGCTGACGAAGCGGGGCGGCAGGCTGGTGCGAGGTTTCGACGCGTTGCTGATGCTGCCCCTCGGGGTTTCGGCAGTGACCGTCGGCTTCGGTTTTCTGATCACTCTCGACGAGCCGCCGCTCGATCTGCGCTCGTCGTGGTGGCTGGTGCCACTGGCGCAGGCGCTGGTCGGTGTGCCCTTCGTCGTACGGACCATGCTGCCCGTGCTGCGCGCGGTGGACGAGCGGCTGCGGGAAGCGGCCGCGGTCCTGGGAGCTTCGCCCTGGCGGGTGTGGCGCGAGGTCGACCTGCCGTTGGTGCGGCGGGCGCTGCTGGTCGCCGCGGGCTTCGCCTTCGCCGTGTCGCTGGGCGAGTTCGGCGCGACGGTCTTCATCGCCCGGCCGGACAATCCGACGCTGCCGGTGGCCGTGGCGCGCCTGCTGGGACGCGCCGGAGAACTCAACTACGGGCAGGCGATGGCGCTGTCCACGATCTTGATGGTGGTGTGCGCGGGCGCGCTGCTGGCGCTGGAGCGCATCCGTACCGATCAGGCCGGAGAGTTTTAGATGGCGGAACACGCCGACACGGCGACGGACCAGGCACTGCTGCGGCTGGCGGACGTCACCGTCCGCTTCCGCGACGGGCAGCCGCCGGCGCTGGACGCGGTGAACCTGGACGTCGCGGCACAGGAGATCGTCTGCGTGCTGGGGCCCAGCGGCAGCGGGAAATCCACCCTTCTCCGGGTCGTGGCGGGACTGCGGCCCGCCGATGCGGGACGGGTGTTCCTGGAGGGCCGCGACCAGTCGGACGTACCGACGCATCGGCGCGGCGTCGGGCTCATGTTCCAGGACCACCAGCTGTTCCCGCAGCGGGACGTGGGCGGCAACGTGGCCTTCGGCCTGCGGATGCGCGGGGTGTCCCGGGCCGGGCAGGAACGTACGGTGGCGGACCTCCTGGACCTCGTCGGCCTGCCGGGGGCGCAGCGGCGCGCCGTCGCGGCGCTGTCCGGCGGTGAGCAGCAGCGGGTCGCGCTGGCCCGGGCGCTCGCGCCGCAGCCCCGGCTGCTGATGCTGGACGAGCCGCTCGGCCAGCTCGACCGCGGCCTGCGCGAGCGCCTGGTCGTCGAGCTGCGCCGGGTGTTCGCGGAGCTGGGTACGACCGTGCTGGCGGTGACCCACGACCAGGGGGAAGCGTTCGCCCTGGCCGACCGGGTGGTGGTGATGCAGGAGGGGCGGATCGCGCAGAGCGGCACGCCGCTGGAGGTCTGGCAGCGCCCCGCCAGCGAGTTCGTCGCGCGCTTCCTCGGCTTCGACAATGTGGTGGAGGCGACCGTACGGGGAGAGACGGCCGACACCCCGTGGGGCAAGCTGCCCGTGCCCGAGGGGACGGCGGACGGGCTCTGCCGCCTGCTCGTACGCCCCGCAGGCGTACGGATCACGACCGCCACGGAAGGGCTTCCGTGCACCGTCGTGGCCCGCACCTTCCGCGGCACCCACGTCACGCTGCTCCTCCAGCCCGCTGCCGGGCCGCAGCTGGAGGCGGCCTGCGCGCTGCGCGACGCCCCCGGGGACGGGGAGAGGGTGGGTGTCCTCTTCGCCGCGGACGACATCGTGGTGCTGGGCCGCTGACGGGCGGCCTCGATGCCGTTCTCGTGCGTGGCTCCGGGCGGAGCGGGGGCCGGGACCGTTTTGTTCCTACGACGAGCTGGAGCGGCCGCTCGCCGGGTGCGCCAGCTCGGGCCCGGTTCGGGTGTCGCCGTCCGCGGCCTTCCCGTCCGACGTTTTCGGGTCGCCCGTCGCCGTTCCGCCGGACCCGTCTTCCGGCTCGCCGAACCAGGCGACCGCGACGGCGCCGGCCACCGCGATGACGAAGCCGAGCACGGCGACCCAGGCGTAGCCCGGGCGGGAGGAGTCACCGAGCCACAGCACTCCGAGGATGCCCGGAACCACCGTTTCGCCGACCACCAGCGCCGCCGTGGCGCCGTTGACCGAACCGATCTGCAGGGCCACCGTGTGCAGGTACATTCCGCCGATGCCGGCGACGAGAATGGCGTAAAGCGCCGGGTCGGCCAGGAGCGTGGGCAGGTTGAACGGGTCGACGCCGTTCAGTACGCGCACCCCGACGCCGAGCGCGCCGAAGCCCAGTCCCGACAGCAGGCCGGCGAGGATCGCGGCGCGGCTGCCGAGCAGCCGGACGATCAGCGTTCCGCCGCCGATCAGGAGCACGGAGGCGGCCAGCAGCCACCAGTGCGTGGTCGTCGATGAGTCGCCGCCGCCCTCCGGGCCGGCCGCCGTGGCCAGCAGGACCAGCGCCGAGCAGACCACGGCGATGGAGGCCCACTCGGGCCGGTTCAGCCGGATGCCGAGCAGCTTGATGCTGAGTACGGCGGTGATCACGAGGTTGGCGCTGATGACGGTCTGCGACAGGAAGAGCGGCAGCAGCCGGGCAGCCAGTGCGCCGAGGCCGAACCCGACGAAGTCCAGCACCGTACCGACCATGAACTCCCACGTCACGGCGGCTTTGGCGGTGGAGGAGAGGCTGGGCCCGCCGTGCTGGGTGACGCCGGTCGTGGACGCGGCGGCCGCCTCCCGGCGCGCGGACTTGCGCGATCCCACCGCTTGCAGGACCGACCCCGTGCCATAGCAGGCCGAGGCCGCCACCGCCGTCAGAAGACCGATGAGCACCAAGAACTCCGTTCGCACTACATGGATTTACCTGTTCATTACCTGGCTAGCCAGACGTCGATTCGGGGCCGGGAGTTGCCTCGACCGGTCAAACAGATGCGCCGGGAACGGACGGAAGGGGCCGTCCGGGCCAGAAGGCCGGGCCGGACGGGGCCGTCAAGCGGCCGGAGGCGGTGGGGCAGCGGAAGCGGGGGTGTCCGTGAGGCGGGCCAGCGCTTCCGGGGCCTCTTCCACCGAGTCCACCAGAGTGATCTTGGAAGACATGGCGCGCTCCGCGGCGAGCGCCTGCAGCAGCGGCCAGGCGGGCAGCCTCTCGGTCCAGTGCGCACGGTCGACGAGCACCATCGGAGTCGGCTCGCCCCGCGATCCGTAGTAGTTCGGGGTCGCGTTGTCGAAGATCTCCTGCACGGTGCCCGCCGCGCCGGGCAGGAAGATCACTCCGGCGTTGGAGCGGGCCAGGAGGCCGTCCTCGCGGACCGCGTTGACGAAGTACTTGGCGATGTGGGCCGCGAAGGCGTTCGGCGGCTCGTGCCCGTAGAACCAGGTGGGGATGCCGACCGAGTCGCCGCCGTCCGGCCAGCGGTCCCGCACCTCGAAGGCGGCCCGCGCCCAGTCCGTCACCGAGGGGCCGAAGTGCGGCGCCTTGGCGAGGAGGGCGAGGCTTTCGTCGAGCATGGTGTCGTCGAAGGGGGCGGCGTAGGCGCCGAGGTTGGCGGCCTCCATCGCGCCCGGCCCGCCGCCCGTGGCGACCGTCAGACCGGTACGGGCGAGCCGGCGCCCGAGCCGGGCCGCGCCTGCGTACGCGTCGGACCCGCGTTCCAGCGCGTGGCCGCCCATGATGCCGACGACACGGGTGCCGGCGAGGTGCTCGTCCAGGGCGTCGGAGATGGCGTCGTCGTGGATGCTGCGCAGCATCGAGGCGAAGATGTCGCCGTCCGACATGGTCCGCTGGTACCAGTCGTAGGCCAGGGCGTCGGGAGTCGCCGCGTAACCGGCGTCCGTGGCGAGGGCCTCGAAGAGTTCGCCGGGCGAGTAGAGGCTGCCGCGGTACGGGTCGAAGGGCAGATTCGGTATCGGCGGGAAGACCAGAGCGCCACCGGCCCGCACGCTCGCGGCTGCCTCCGGTTCCATCCGGCAGCCGAGGAAGACGGCGTCCGAGGCCGGCGTACCGAGCAGCGCGGAGGTGCGGCCGGTCAGATCGACGGACTGGACGCGGTAACCGCGGAGGCTGCCCGTGGCCAGGACGCGGTCGAATGCGGCGAGCGTCTCGATCTCTCGGTCGCTGCCGCGGTGTTGGGACCGCTCGATGGGGCGGTGGGGCGCGGGGGTGTCGGAATTCGGCTGCACGCACGTCATCGTAGGCGGGCGGTCACGGGGCTCGGCGGGAGGCCCGTGGGCCGTGCGCTGCTGCCGGTCAGTGGAGCAGGGGGAGAGCTGCGAGTTCGGCGATGACCCAGGTCAAGGGGCCCAGGACGACGAGGAGGGCCAGGATGCGCAGGGCCGAGGCCCGGTGCAGGAGCGAACGCGGGGTACCGAGGCGGCGGAGGGCCGCGGTGGTGTGGGTACGGGCCCAGCGGGCTTCCATGGCCGCCGTCAGGGCGCTGGCCGTGACGCAGGCCAGGACGAGGGCCGCGCCCAGTCCCGTGAGGGGACCGAGCGGCCGGGTGGGGTCCGCTTCGTACACCTTCGCCGCCGCGTACGTACCGGAGGCGACCGCGCAGAGCACGCCGAGCGGACGGCCGATGCGCCGGGACTCCTCCTGGAGGACGCGGCCCGCGAGGAGGCGCACGGCGCCCGGACGGCCGGCGGCGAGCAGCCGGCCCGACAGCTGCGTCAGACCCGGACCGGCCAGGACCAGGCCGAGGGTGGCCAGCGCCCAGCCCGCCAGGACGCCCGGCGGGCTGCCGACGAGACGTTCGGGCAACGGGAGGAGCGAGTCGGTGTCGGCGGCGCCGCGGCTGACGTAGGTCTCCAGGGCGAGGCCGGCCGCCGTCAGCGTGATCCCCCACGGGAGAGCGGCGGGCGTGGCGGAGCCGGTGCTGTTGGTGTCCATGGCCGTCAGCGGCTCGCCGGCTCCGGTGGCCGCCTTGGCTCCGTGCCTGCCGATACGGGCGTCCTGGCGGGGACGCAGCACGACCGCGGTGGCCGCGGCCGCCGTCAGCGGGACGACGGCGAGCAGCAGCAGCGCGCCGGCCAGGGGCAGCGGGTGGCCCGCGCCGAGGAGCCGGGTGGCGGAACCGGAGGCGGTCGCGCCGCCCAGGTCGCCGCGCAGCGCGAGGAAGACGAGCAGCGCGAAGAAGCTGCCCAGGACACAGGAGACGGCGGTGGAGGTGGCGGCGATCAGGGTCAGCCGGACGGGCCCCAGCCCGGCGGCGGACATGCCCCGCCGGGGACGGGAGGCGGGGTCGGTACGGGCCGCGGACACGGCGAGCTGGGTGGTGGCCGCGACCGGGACGGCACACCAGAGGAGGCGTACGAAGGAGTTCATGGCCGCCGCCGGGTGGGCGGCGGCGTGGCCGAGCGCGGCCAGGAGGAGGAAGCCGGTGCCGGCGGAGGCGGCGGCCACGAGCAGGCGGCGCAGCAGGACGAGGGGGTGGGCCCCGCGGGCTAGACGGAGAGCGAGCACTCTGCCCTGCTTTCCTTGTCGGGAGCGGGGGCCTTGGGGCCGACGCGACGGCCGTCGAGGAGTGCCACGGTGCGGTCCGCGAGCGTGTCGGCCTCGGGCTCGTGGGTGGCGAGGACGACCGTGATGCCGTGGGAGCGGGCGGCCGTGGTGATGGCGCGCAGTACCTGGGCGGCGTCGGCGCGGTGCAGTGGCGCGGTCGGCTCGTCGGCGAACAGGACCCGCGGTTCGCAGGCCAGGGCGCGGGCGATGGCGATGCGCTGGCGCTGTGACTGGTCGAGGCGGCCGGGGCGTTGGCGGGCGCACATGCCCACGTCCAGCCGGTCCAGCCATTCGCCGGAGGTCTGCTTGGCGGTGCGGTGACCGACTCCGCGCAGCAGCAGGGGGAGGGCGGCGTTCTCCCAGGCGGTCAGTTCGGGGACGAGGTGCGGTTCGGTGTCGACCCAGCCGAAACGGTCCAGGCGCAGCCGTTCGCGGCTGAGCGGGGAGAGGGTGTGCACGGGGGAACTGTTGAACCAGATCTCGCCGCTGTCCGGGGCAAGTTGGCCGGAAAGGCACCGCAGAAGAGTCGTCTTGCCGCAGCCGCGAGGCCCGGTGACGGCGAGGATCTCGCCCTCGCGGACACCGACGGAAACCCCCGTGAGCGCGGGGGAGCCGGCGTATGTGTGGTGCAGGCCGCGCGCCCAGAGAACGTCGTTGTCAGGTGGGGCCACCATCTGCGCACCTCATGCTCGTCGCGTCCGATCGTTCCCCCAACCGGGTGAACGACCATGGAGGGTATCGGTCACTGGCACGGTAAGGAGTGGCGACCCTCGGTATTCGGCGCTCGCCGCGCACACGGCCCAGGTTCACTCAAATGGCGGCTTATATGAAGAATCTGGGTGGGGGGGGAGGGGCCGGTACGGGGAGAAGTGGTGGAGTGAGGTGCGTGGCCGCCGTCCCTCGGAGTGCGACCCCGAGGGCCCGGGGCCGAGGCCGCGGCCGTTCAGCCGCGTGTACCTCAACCCCGGGCCCGGGTATGCCTTTCCGTACGCCTCGGAGCTCGTCCGGCTCTCAGAGCTTCGTCCAGGCCTCCGTGAGCGTGCCGCGCAGGATCTGCTCGATCTCGTCGAAGACCGGCTGGTCGGCGATGAGCGGCGGGGCGAGCTGGACGACCGGGTCGCCGCGGTCGTCGGCGCGGCAGTACAGGCCGTTGTCGTACAGGGCCTTGGAGAGGAAGCCGTACAGGACGCGCTCGGTCTCCTCGTCGTTGAACGACTCCTTGGTGGTCTTGTCCTTGACCAGTTCGATGCCGTAGAAGAAGCCGTTGCCGCGGACGTCGCCGACGATGGGCAGGTCGTGGAGCTTCTTCAGGGTCGAGAAGAAGGCGTCTTCCTTGTCGAGCACATGCTGGTTGAGGCCCTCGCGCTCGAAGATGTCGAGGTTGGCGCAGGCGACGGCGGCGGAGACCGGGTGGCCGCCGAAGGTGTAGCCGTGCAGGAAGGTGTTGTCGCCCTTGTAGAACGGCTCGGCCAGCCGGTCGGAGATGATGCAGGCGCCGATCGGGGAGTAGCCCGAGGTCATGCCCTTGGCGCAGGTGATCATGTCGGGTACGTAGTCGAACTTGTCGCAGGCGAACATCGTGCCGAGGCGGCCGAAGGCGCAGATGACCTCGTCGGAGACGAGCAGCACGTCGTGGCGGTCGCAGATCTCGCGTACGCGCTGGAAGTAGCCGGGCGGGGGCGGGAAGCAGCCGCCCGCGTTCTGCACCGGCTCCAGGAAGACGGCGGCGACGGTGTCCGGGCCCTCGAAGAGGATCTGCTGCTCGATCTGGTCGGCGGCCCAGCGGCCGAACGCCTCCGGGTCGTCACCGAAGAGCGGCGCGCGGTAGATGTTGGTGTTCGGGACCTTGTGCGCGCCGGGAACCAGCGGCTCGAACGGGGCCTTGAGGGCCGGCAGGCCGGTGATGGACAGGGCGCCCTGCGGTGTGCCGTGGTAGGCCACCGCACGCGATATCACCTTGTGCTTGGTGGGTTTGCCGGTGAGCTTGAAGTACTGCTTGGCCAGCTTCCACGCGGTCTCGACGGCCTCGCCGCCGCCGGTGGTGAAGAAGACCTTGTTCAGATCGCCGGGCGCGTAGTGCGCCAGCCGCTCGGCCAGCTCGACGGCCTTGGGGTGGGCGTACGACCAGATGGGGAAGAACGCCAGCTCCTGGGCCTGCTTGAGCGCGGTCTCGGCGAGTTCGGCGCGGCCGTGTCCGGCCTGGACGACGAAGAGGCCCGCCAAGCCGTCGATGTAGCGCTTGCCCTTGTCGTCGTAGATGTTGGTGCCCTCGCCGCGCACGATCGTCGGCACGGGGGCGTTCTCGTACGACGACATGCGGGTGAAGTGCATCCACAGGTGGTCGTAGGCCGTCTTCGAGAGGTCAGCGGTCATGGCTATCTGGTTCCCCAGGTGTAGGTCTGCTTACGGAGCTTGAGGTAGACGAAGCTCTCGGTGGTCCGGACGCCGGGCAGCGTGCGGATCCGCTTGTTGATCATTTCCAGGAGGTGGTCGTCGTCCTCGCAGACGATCTCGATGAGGAGATCGAAGGAGCCCGCGGTCATGACGACGTACTCGACCTCTTCCATGGCCGTCAGGGCGTCGGCCACCGGGTCGAGGTCACCTTCGACGTTGATCCCGACCATCGCCTGCCGTCGGAAGCCGACCGTGAGGGGGTCGGTGACCGCGACGATCTGCATCACGCCTTGGTCGAGCAGTTTCTGTACGCGTTGCCGTACCGCCGCCTCGGACAGGCCCACGGCCTTGCCGATCGCGGCGTACGGACGGCGGCCGTCCTCCTGGAGCTGCTCGATGATCGCCAGGGAGACGGAGTCGATCGACTGGGTGCCGTTTCTGTCACGAGTGGCCACGAACCTCACTGTGCACGAGCCTCGTCAGTCCCGCAACCCTGATTCGATGAAATCAGTTGCGTGTGAAGCTTGGGACCACTGATTTCGTCGTTCATCCGTTGTGGGTATGTCGAAAACGTTGCCTTCCTGGCTAGGGTGGGCATCTCAAGCACTGGACACCTGACTAGGAGGGGTCGCTCGTGACCACCGAACTGCGTCGGCTGCGCAACTACATCGACGGGGAGTTCCGGGACGCCGCCGACGGGCGGACCACGGAGGTGGTCAACCCGGCCACGGGTGAGGCGTATGCCACCGCTCCGCTGTCCGCCGCCGCGGACGTCGACGCCGCGATGGCCGCTGCCGAGGCCGCGTTCCCCGCCTGGCGCGACCTGGTGCCCGCCGAGCGCCAGAAGGTCCTGCTCAAGATCGCCGACCGCTTCGAGGAGCGCGCCGAGGAGCTGATCGCCGCCGAGTCCGAGAACTGCGGCAAGCCGCTCGCGCTCGTACGCTCGGAAGAGATCCCGCCGATGGTGGACCAGATCCGCTTCTTCGCGGGGGCCGCCCGGATGCTGGAGGGCCGCGCCGCGGGCGAGTACATGGACGGCTTCACGTCCATCATCCGCCGCGAGCCGGTCGGTGTCTGCGCGCAGGTCGCGCCGTGGAACTACCCGATGATGATGGCGGTGTGGAAGTTCGCGCCGGCGCTGGCCGCGGGCAACACCGTCGTCATCAAGCCCTCCGACACCACGCCCGCCTCGACCGTGCTGATCGCCGAGATCATCGGCGGTGTGCTGGACGAACTGGGCCACAGCCGCGGCGTCTTCAACGTCCTCTGCGGCGACCGCGACACCGGCCGTCTGATGGTCGAGCACAAGACCCCGGCGATGGCCTCGATCACCGGCTCGGTACGGGCCGGCATGCAGGTCGCCGAGTCCGCCTCGAAGGACCTCAAGCGGGTCCACCTGGAGCTGGGCGGCAAGGCGCCGGTCGTGGTCTTCGAGGACACCGACATCGCCAAGGCCGTCGAGGACATCTCGGTGGCGGGCTACTTCAACGCGGGCCAGGACTGTACGGCGGCCACCCGCGTGCTCGTCCACGAGTCCATCCACGACGAGTTCGTGACCGCGCTCGCCAAGGCCGCCGCCGACACCAAGACCGGCGCGGTGGACGACGAGGACGTGCTCTACGGGCCGCTGAACAACGCCAACCAGCTCGCGCAGGTCAAGCGCTTCATCGACGGCCTGCCCGCGCACGCCAAGATCGAGGCGGGCGGCCACCAGGTCGGCGAGAAGGGCTACTTCTACGCCCCGACCGTCGTCTCCGGCCTCCAGCAGGACGACGAGATCATCCAGCAGGAGGTCTTCGGCCCGGTCATCACCGTCCAGTCCTTCCGCGACGAGGACCAGGCCGTCGAGTGGTCCAACGGCGTCGAGTACGCGCTGGCGTCCTCGGTGTGGACCAAGGACCACGCGCGGGCCATGCGGATGTCCAAGAAGCTGGACTTCGGGTGCGTGTGGATCAACACCCACATCCCGCTGGTCGCCGAGATGCCGCACGGCGGATTCAAGAAGTCCGGTTACGGCAAGGACCTCTCGGGCTACGGCTTCGAGGACTACACGCGCATCAAGCACGTGATGACGTCGCTGGACGGCTGAGCCCGTCCCGCCGGGTGGCACACCGCGGTGTGCCACCCGTCACTCCGTCGTGGGCGGCGCCCCGGCAGCCGACGTTCTGTCGCTTGCCGACGCCGCCCACGGCGCGTGAGAGTGCTCGCCATGGCTGAACTTTCGCGGCGTTCGCTGCTACGGAGCACGGTCGGTACGGGAGCGGCCGGGGCGCTGGCCCTGCTGGCGGCCGGATGCGGGGTGCCCGCCGCCTACGTCGCCCCGGCCGACCGCGCCGCCCCGGACCGCTCGGCCCGGGACAAGCGCCTGACCTTCGCCAACTGGCCGCTCTACATCGACGTCGACGAGCGGGACGCCCAGCGGCGGCCGACCCTGGCGGCGTTCGAGAAGCACAGCGGCGTCTCGGTGACGTACACCGAGGAGATCAACGACAACGACGAGTTCTTCGGGAAGATCAGCCCGGCGCTGATGAACCACCAGCCCACCGGCCGCGACCTGATCGTCATCAGCGACTGGATGTGCGGCCGCTTCGTACGCCTCGGCTGGGTGCAGCAGATGGACCGGTCCCGGCAGCCGAACGTCGCACGGCACCTCGACCCGCTGCTGCGCAACCCGCACTTCGACCCAGGGCGCCAGCACAGCGTCCCCTGGCAGTCGGGCATCACCGGCATCGCGTACCACCGCAAGAAGCTCGGCCGGGAGATCCGGCACACCGCCGACCTGTGGAAGGACGACCTGCGCGGACGGGTGACGCTGCTGTCCGGGCTGGACGAATCCTTCGCCATGCTCATGCAGGGCGACGGCGTGGACATCACCCGCTGGACGGAGAGCGACTTCTACCGGATGACGGGCCGCATCCGCCGCCTCGTGGACCGGAAGCACATCCGGCGCTTCACCGGCAACGACTACATCAAGGACCTGGCCTCGGGAGACGTGCTCGCGGCCCAGGCGTACTCGGGCGACATCATCCAGCTCAAGGAGGACAACCCGGACATCGAGTTCGTGGTGCCGCAGGAGGGCGCCGAACTGTGGGCGGAGAGCCTGATGATCCCCGACCGCGCGGAGCACAAACACCACGCGGAACAGCTGATCGACTTCTACTACCGACCGGAGATCGCCGCCGAACTGGCCGTCTGGGTCAACTACGTCTGCCCGGTACCGGCCGCGCGGGACGTCCTCGCCTCCTCCAAGGACGAGGAACGGGCCGCGCTGGCCGAGGACCCGCTGGTCTTCCCGGACGACGCGATGCGCAAGCGGCTGGCCATCGCCCGCGACATCACCGCCAAGGAGCGCCCGGCGTTCGCCAAGGAGTGGAACGGCATCGTGGGACTGTGAGGCGGCAGACCGCCGGGTGACTCAGCGGCGCGTGCCCTGCGCGACGGCTCCCTCCAGGGCCGTACGGAGACGGTCGTACGTGGGGGCGAGCCGCCGGAGTCCCGCTGCCAGCGCTTGGTCGTCCCCGGAGACGACGGGGTGTTGCAGGCTGCCGAGAATGCGGGACTGCTCGGCCAGGAGAGCGGCGGGGGCGGTCAGGCCCAGCGGGGCCAGGCACGCCGCCGCGTCGTTGAGGCGGCGGGCGCCGACCCGGACGGCGAAGGAAGCGAGCAGATCGCGATTTTCGGCCGCCAGGTCACCTTTGACGACCTGGTCCGCCAGCGCCTCGGCCGCGGCGGCCCCGCCCAGTGTCCCGGGCGGGACCGGCAGGTCGTCGCGGCCGGCCAGCCACCGTACGGCGCCCGGCAGCGACTGCCGCAGGGCGTCCGCCGGATCGACGGCCCGCTCTCGTGCGAAGGCGGAGCGCATCACGTACGGCGCGTCGGCGTACGTCACCGACTCCGCGCGCCAGGCGGCGGCGAACGCCGGGGCGGGCAGCGTCGCGTACGGGTGGCCGTGCGGGTCGTGGAGGAGGACGGTGCCGTCCTCGACCGCGAGGACCACCACGTAATGGTCGGCGCCGACCGCGCTGCCCGAGCCGGTCTGGTACAGCAGCAGACCCATCTCCAGCGGGCCGGCCAGGACGGGCCCGTCGGCGCAGGCGGCGCCCAGCCGGGCCAGCGCTTCTTCCTGGGTGCCGCCCGCACGTCGGTCACAGTGCAGGCCGAGTGCCCGCACGACGGCGTCCAGGCCGATTTCCGGATCCCAGCCGTACGGGTCGAACAGCGGTAGCGTGCCGCCGATGAGCTGGAAGCCGAACGGCGAGCCGGTGAGGGTTTCGATGACGGCGGTCGGCGGGGCGGCGTCGGGGCCGAGCACCATCGCCAGGGAATGGCTGTAGCAGTACGGGCCGGAACCGGTGTAGGTGAGCATGAGTGTCCTCGGTTGAAGGGGGAGGGGCACGAGGGGGCGGGGGACATGTGCGTTGAGCGCTACGTGTCCGCCGGATGTCTCCCAGTGGACGGCTTGACACGGGGAGAAGGTCAAGCGCGTTCGTAAGTGACCGGGTGTGAGCGGGATTTGGCCGCATGCCAGACTCGGCGCTCATGTCGAAGACCACGAACGATCTGAGCCCCGCCGTCACGTTCGGCCTGCTCGCCGCCTGGGCGCTGCACGATGCGGAGGAGGTGGCCTTCGGGCCGCGCTGGATCCGCAGCAGCCTGCCGGAGTTGCGGAAACGGTTCCCCGGAGCGCCTGAACGGCTCTGGAAGGCTCTGGAGGGCGTCGACCAGCGGGAGTTCACGGTCGCGGTGGGTGCCATGGCGGTGATCGTGGCCGCCGCCGCGGCGCAGGGGCAGCGCACCGGCGGCCGGTCGGCCTTCTTCCAGGGCGCGGTGGACGGTTTCGGGCTGCACGGCCTGGTGCACCTCGCGCAGGCCGCCGCCGTCCGCGGCTACACCCCCGGCTCGGTCACCTCACCGCTCATCGTCATCCCGTACGCCGTATGGGCACGCGGCGGGCTGCGGCGCGCGGGGCGGCTCAGGCCCGCGGACGTGCGCGGCGCGGTGAGCGGGCTGGCCGTGGCCGGAGCGGCCACGGCCCTGTCCCACTTCGTGGCACGGCGGCTGGTGAGGCGCTGAGCGGGCGGCCGTACGTGACAGAACCCGTACGCGTCAGAGGACGGCGCGTACGGCGGCCACGCGGTTGGTCGTGACGGCGTCCACGCCCGCGCGCCTGAGACGACGCGCGGCGCGGGGCGTGTCGGCGGTCCAGGCGGCGAACAGGTAGCCGTCGCCGTGCGCCCGCTCGACCAGGTCCCGGGTGACCAGGCCGAAGTGGTAGTTGAGCCAGCGAGGGCGGACGCGCGCCAGCAGCTCGGGGCGGGGCTGGGCCGTCCGGCACCAGGAAAGGGCGAGTTCGGCGGCCGGGTCGGCGGCGCGGACGGCCAGCATGGACCGGCCGCCGCCGCAGTAGTACGCGCGGTCGGCGGCGCCGGACTCGCGCACCTCGCCGACGGCGGCCGGTGCGGCCGCCGGGTCCGGGAGGTCGACCAGGGCACGCGCGGACGGGTACTTGGCCGTGAGGGCGAGGGCGTCGCGCAGCGTGGGCACCCCGCCCGCCGTGGCCTCGTCCACTTGGGCGTACGTGAGCGAGGAGAGCCGGTGGTCATGACCCCACAGGCGTTCCAGCGTCGGATCGTGGAGCAGGACCGGTACCCGGTCGGCGGTCAGCCGTACGTCGATCTCGACCGCGTCGGCACCCGCTTCGAGCGCGGCACGGAGCGAGGCGAGGGTGTTCTCGCGGTAATCGTACGGGGCGCCGCGGTGGCCGATCACCGCGACGCGCCCGGTGGCGGACGCCGCGGCGGCCGGACCGGCGGACGGCGTCCGCGCCGCCGGAGCGGACCCCGGGCCGGGAGCGTGGCGTCCGGCCCTCACCGCGGCCACGCCGCGGTGTACTCGTCGATCTCCGCGGTCAGCGCGGCCTTGGCGGCGGCGTCCATGAACGAGGCCTCGACGGCGTTCTTGGCCAGCGCGGCGACCCCGGCGGCGTCGAGGTCCAGCAGACGCGCGGCGACCCCGTACTCCACGCACAGGTCCGTGCCGAACATCGGCGGATCGTCACTGTTGATCGTCACCAGGACACCCGCGTCGACCATCTCCTTCAGCGGGTGCTCATCGAGGGTGCGCACGGCGCGGGTGGCGATGTTCGAGGTCGGGCAGACCTCCAGCGGGATGCGGTGCTCGGCGAGGTGGGCCAGCAGCTTCGGGTCCCGTACGGAGCTGGTGCCGTGGCCGATCCGCTCGGCGCGCAGGTCGGTGAGCGCGTCCCAGACGGTCTGCGGGCCGGTGGTCTCCCCGGCGTGCGGCACCGAGTGCAGGCCGGCGGTGATGGCGCGGTCGAAGTACGGCTTGAACTGCGAGCGCGGCACGCCGATCTCCGGGCCGCCGAGCCCGAACGAGACCAGGCCCTCCGGCCGCAGGTCACATGCGATCCGCGCGGTCTCCTCGGCCGCTTCCAGCCCGGCCTCGCCGGGGATGTCGAAGCACCAGCGCAGCACCACGCCCAGCTCGGACTCCGCCGCCCGGCGCGCGTCCTCGATGGCCTCGACGAAGGCCTCGTCGGGGATGCCGCGGCGGACCGAGCTGTACGGGGTGACGGTCAGCTCGGCGTAACGGATGTTCTGCCGCGCCATGTCCCGGGCGACCTCGTACGTCAGCAGCCGGACGTCCGTGGCGTCGCGGATGAGGTCCACGACGGAGAGGTAGACCTGGATGAAGTGGGCGAAGTCGCGGAAGGTGAAGTAATCGGTGAGCGCCTCGGGGTCGGTGGGGACCGCGGAGTCCGGGTGGCGGGCGGCGAGCTGGGAGACGATACGGGGCGACGCCGATCCGACGTGGTGAACGTGCAGCTCCGCCTTGGGGAGTCCGGCGATGAAGGCGTCAAGATCGGACAACGGTTCCTCCTGGGCGGCGGGCGGGCCGGGCGTGCTGCGGACGGTGGCCATCGTATGCGGGGCCCGGCTTCCCGAACGGCGCAGGTCCTGGCAAACAGTGCAGGTCTTAGCATGGTCGGACAGCGAATGTGGGGGGATGTGGGGGTGTCGATGTCCGACAGTCAGCAGCCTGAGCCGCGCGACCCGTGGGCGCCGCCGGAGGACCGGAAACCGTCGGCCGCGGTGACGCCGGCGGCGTCGGGGGCGGCGGAGGCAGCAGGCACGCAGAGCGCCAAGGGCGGACCTGTGGCCACGAACGGTACGGGCACTTCCGATGGGCCGATTGCCCCGGGCACTTCGGACGGGCCAGGTGCTTCGGGTGCTGCGGTCGGGTCGGGTGCTCCGGTCGGGGCCGCCGTCCCGCATCAGACGAGCGCTCCGGGCGGGACCGGCGCTCCGAGGGAGGCCGGCACGCCGAACCAGTCCGGTGCTCCGGGTGAGGCGAGCACTCCGGGCGGCCGGTACGACGTTCCGCCGCCGCCACCCGCGCCAGGTACGGCGGGGGCGTACGCGCCGCCCGGTTCCGGTGTGCCGCCGATACCCGGCGCCGGGGCGAACGGGCAGCGGCCGGTGGCGCCGTCCGGCGCCACCGGCCCCGGCTGGGCCGGTGCTCCGTACCCGGGTGGCCGGCCGGGGCAGCAACTGCCGCCCGGCTACCCGCCCCACTGGATGCCTGCCGGACCGAACAACGGCTTCGGCACGGCCGGTCTCGTCCTCGGCATCGTCGGCGTCGCCCTCTTCTTCACCGTGCTCTTCGGCGTCCTCCTCGGTGTGCTCGCGGTCATTTTCGGCGCTGTCGGGCGGACGAAGGTGACCGGCGGCGAGGCGGACAACGGCGGGAGCGCGCTGGCCGGGATCATCCTGGGCGGGGTGGCGGTGCTGCTGAGCGTGCTGATGGTTTTCTATGTCGTGGTGGCGAACGCGACCTACATGGACGACGAAGGCCCGTGGGAACCCGGCTACTCCGACGATTCGGGCTCCGGCGGCTCGACCTCCGGTGGCTCGTCCTCCGGCGGCTCGACCTCCGGTGGCTCCCGTTCCGGCGGCGGCCCGGACCGGTACGAGGCTGCGCCCGCCCCCGGCCCGCGCACCTACGAGGCGGTGTCCACCGGACCGGCCGCCGTCCCCGGCGTCCTCGCGCGCTCCCGCGGTCAGCTCGTCGTCCTCGCCTAGCCCACCCCGCCGACCTGCCGCGGAAGCACCGCGTCAGTCCTCCGCCAGGCCTCCTCGCCAGCCCGCCCCGGAGACCCCGGCTAACCCGCCGCGGAACCCACCCCCGCCGCCAGCCGCTGCCGGGTCTCCATCAAGGCGAAGCCGAGCAGGTTCAGGCCGCGCCAGCGCGCCGGGTCCTGTGCGCGCTCGTCGTCCGCGGCCAGTCCGATGCCCCATATGCGGTCCATCGGGCTGGCCTCGACGAGGACGCGGGAGCCCGTGCCGAGGAGATAGTCGCGCAGGGCGGGGTCCTGGCCGAACTTGTGGACGTTGCCCTCGACCACGTACCCGTAGCGGTGCCGCTGCCACTGCTCGTCGTCGAAGCCGCGCACCGAGCGGCCCGCGTCCTTCGCCTGCTTCGGGTGGGTGGCGGCTATGGCCCGTCGCTCCGCCTCCGCGTCGCCGAACAGCCGGGCCTTGCAGGCCATCATCCAGTGCTCGGCGGTGGCGTACCGCACGCCGTCGGCCGTGAACGGCGAGGGCCACCACTGGCTGAAGCAGCTCGCGCCCAGCTGTCCGTCGCGGCGCGGCGCATGGCCCCAGAAGTGCACGTACTTGAACCGCTTGCCGGCGGCCGCCGCGGTCAGCTCCGCCACCGACCGCGGCCCGTCGGCACGAGCGGACGCCGCCTCCGCCACGCCCGCCCCGGTCTCCGAGATGACTGTCGCCGTCCCGTCCCCTGGCTCGTTCATCTTCCTGCCCCCCGTGCTGTCGTGCATCATGCCGGGATTCTGGCAGCGGGCACTGACAACGTGTCGGGGGCCCCACGACGGAAATCGCAGAATCCGTCGCGTAACCAAAAGGCAACAACGGAATCCCTTGTTGGGGCCCTGTCGCTCTGTCAAGATCAGCCATCGATTCCGGAAAGAGCTACGCCTGGGTGTGCCGCTGAGCGGCCCCGGCGCCCGGCGGAGGAGAGCACCATGGTTGAGCGATTCGACGTGCACGAACGATTCGCCGAGGGCGCGCAGTACATCGCCGGCGAGCTTCGGGACGGCACTTCCGGCCACACCCAGCAGGTGGTCGATCCGGCCACCGGCGAGCAGGTGTACGGCTACCGGCTGGCCTCGACGGCGGACGTGGACGCGGCCGTACGGGCCGCCGGGGACGCCTTCCCCGCGTGGGCAGGCGCCACCCCGGGCGAGCGCTCCGACGTCCTGCACCGCTTCGCCACCGTCCTCGGCGAGCGGGCCGGTGAGCTGGCGTACGCCGAGTCGCTGCAGTGCGGCAAGCCGGTCAAGCTCAGCGAAGAGTTCGACGTACCGGGCTCGGTCGACAACGCGGCCTTCTTCGCGGGCGCCGCGCGGCATCTGGAGGGCAGGTCGGCGGGGGAGTACAGCCCCGGCCACACGTCCGTGATCCGCCGCGAGCCCATCGGCGTCGTCGGCTCGATCGCGCCGTGGAACTACCCGTTGCAGATGGCGGCCTGGAAGGTGCTGCCGGCCATCGCGGCGGGCAACACCATCGTCCTCAAGCCCGCCGAGATCACGCCGCTGACCTCGGTGATGTTCGCGCAGGCGGCGACCGAGGCGGGCCTCCCGGACGGGGTGCTCAACATCGTCTCCGGTGCGGGCCGGGAGGCCGGTGAGCACCTGGTCGCCCACCCGGGCGTCGCCATGACCTCCTTCACCGGTTCGACGGCGGTCGGCAAGCGGGTCGCCGAGATCGCCACCAGCACCGTCAAGCGGCTGCACCTCGAACTCGGCGGCAAGGCGCCCTTCGTGGTCTTCGACGACGCGGACCTGGAGGCGGCGGTGCACGGCGCGGTGGCCGGTGCCCTGATCAACTCCGGGCAGGACTGCACCGCCGCCACCCGCGCCTACGTACAGCGCCCGCTGTACGACGCGTTCGTCAGCGGCGTCGCCGACCTGATGGCGACCGTACGGCTCGGTGATCCGTTCGACCCCGCCACCGATCTCGGGCCGCTGATCTCGCACACCCAGCGCGACCGGGTCGCCGGTTTCGTCGACCGTGCCCGGTCGTACGCCACCGTCCTCACCGGCGGCGAGGCCCCGCAGGGGGACCTGGCGAAGGGCGCGTACTACCGGCCCACGCTCATCACGGACGCCGCGCAGGACAGCGAGGCCGTACAGCGCGAAATCTTCGGCCCGGTGCTGGTCGTGCTGCCCTTCGACAGTGACGACGAGGGCATCGCGCTGGCCAACGACACCCCGTACGGCCTCGCGGCCTCCGCCTGGAGCCGGGACGTGTACCGGACCGGACGCGCCACCCGCGAGATCAAGGCGGGCTGCGTCTGGGTGAACGACCACATCCCGATCCTCAGCGAGATGCCGCACGGCGGCTTCAAGGCCAGTGGCTTCGGCAAGGACATGTCGGCGTACTCCTTCGAGGAGTACACGCAGGTCAAGCACGTCATGTACGACAACACCGGGGTCGCCAGGAAGGACTGGCACCGGACCGTCTTCGGGGACCGCGCCTGAGGCACCGGCGCTGACGCAAGGCGGCAGCCGCCGCACGGCCGCACCGGCTCAGACGCAGGATCTGAGCACCGGGCTCATCCTGAAAGGGCACCGCGCATGGAGGACAACCGGCAGCCCGGGAGCCTGTCCCCGCCCGAACTGGCCGCCGTACGGCGCAGTCTCACCGACGGGCGGATGGCCATGACCCGGCGGTCGCTGCTGCGCGCGAGCGCGGCGGGGGCGCTCGCGACCGGTGGCCTCGGCGCGCTGGCGGCCTGCGGCATCCCGCCCGCCGGCCGTACGGACGCCGGGCCGTCCGAGGACCACTCCGGGCAGGAGAAACGTGTCGTCTTCTCCAACTGGACGGAGTACCTGGACGTCAGCGACGACGGCAAGCGCCGGCCGACGCTGGACGCCTTCACCGGCCGTACCGGGATCGCGGTGAAGTACACCGAGGACATCAACGACAACGACGAGTTCTTCGGCAAGATTCAGGCGCAGCTGGCGGCGGGCCAGGACACCGGCCGTGATCTGATCGTGCTCACCGACTGGATGTGCGCGCGGATGATCCAGCTGGGCTGGATCCAGAAGCTGGACCCGGCCGCCCTGCCGCACGCGCAGGCCCACCTCGCCCCGCAGTTCCGCGATCCGGACTGGGACCCGGGCCACGCCCATTCCTACCCCTGGACGGGCATTCCCGCGGTCATCGCGTACAACGTGAAGGCCACCGGCGGCCGTACGGTCGACTCCGTCAGCCAGCTGCTGGACGACCCGCGCCTCAAGGGGCGGGTCGGCTTTCTCTCCGAGATGCGCGACACCGTCGGGCTGACCCTTCTGGACCTGGGCAAACGTCCGGAGGACTGCACGGGCGACGACTTCGACGCCGCGATCGCCCGGCTCCAGAGGGGCGTGGACAGCAAGCAGATCCGGCGCTTCACCGGCAACGACTACATCAACGACCTCAGCAAGGGCGATCTCGCGGCGTGTGTGGCGTGGGCCGGGGACGTCGTCCAGCTCCAGCACGACAACCCGGACATCCGGTACGCCGTGCCGAAGGCCGGTTACATGACGTCCACGGACAACCTGATGGTGCCGAACGGGGCCCGGCACAAGAAGAACGCCGAACGCCTGATCGACTTCTGCTACGAGCCGAAGGCGGCCGCGCGGATCGCGGCGTACATCACCTACGTGTCCCCGGTCGACGGCGTACGGGAGGAACTGGCGAAGATCGACCCGGACCTGGCGGCGAACCCGCTGATCCTCCCCGACCGGGAGATGGCCGCCCGGTCGCACGCCTTCCGCGCCCTGAGCGGCGAGGAGAGCAAGGACTTCGCCCGGAAGTTCGCCGACCTCACCGGTGCCTGAGTCCGGGCCGCCCCGGACACCACCCGGCCACCCGCCGGCCCGCGCCCGCCCTCCGACCCACGGGACCACCCATGACACAGACCTCCGGTGGCGACGTCCGCCTCTCCGGTATCAGCAAGACGTACGGTTCCTTCGCCGCCGTCCACCCGCTCGACCTGACGGTCCCGGCGGGCTCCTTCTTCGCGCTGCTGGGCGCCTCCGGCTGCGGCAAGACCACCACCCTGCGCATGATCGCGGGCCTGGAGGACCCGTCCACCGGCACCGTCGCGCTGGACGGCAGGGACGTCACCGCGCTGCCCCCGTACAAGCGCCCGGTCAACACCGTCTTCCAGAACTACGCGCTCTTCCCGCACCTGGACATCTTCGAGAACGTCGCGTTCGGCCTGCGCCGCCGAGGCATCAAAGCCGTGAAGAAACAGGTCGAGGAGATGCTCGACCTGGTCGAACTCGGTCCGATGGCGCGCCGTAAGCCACAGCAGCTCTCCGGCGGCCAGCAGCAGCGCGTCGCGGTCGCCCGCGCCCTGATCAACCACCCGCGGGTGCTCCTCCTGGACGAGCCGCTGGGCGCCCTCGACCTCAAGCTGCGCCGCCAGATGCAGCTCGAACTCAAGCGCATCCAGACCGAGGTCGGCATCACCTTCGTCCACGTCACCCACGACCAGGAAGAGGCCATGACCATGGCCGACACGGTCGCGGTGATGAACGGCGGCCGGGTCGAGCAGCTCGGCGCCCCCGCCGACCTGTACGAGAACCCGGGCACCACCTTCGTCGCCAACTTCCTCGGCACCTCCAACCTCATCGAGGCCGAGGTGGTGACGGCCGGCGGCGACGACCTGCTGCTCACCGCGGGCGGCAGCAAGCTGCGGCTGCCCGCCGGGCGATGTCGCGCCACGGCCCGTACGGGCGGCAAGGTGCTGGCAGGCGTACGGCCGGAGAAGATCAGCCTCGCGCACGCCGACGACGCGGGCGGCATCGCCGAGGGCCGCAACCGGCTGCCCGGCCGCATCGAACACGCCGGGTTCCTCGGCGTCAGCACCCAGTACGTCATCGAGTCCCCGGGCGCGGGGCGCCTCGCCGTCTACGAACAGAACGTCGAACGCGACCCGCGCCTGACGCCCGGCGCGGAGGTCGTCCTGCACTGGAACCCCGCGCACACCTTCGGCCTGGACGCCTCCCAGGACATCGAGGCCGGCGCGGACACCGGCGAGGAGGCGGCATGACGACGACCACCGAGGCGCCGCCACCACCCGCCTCCGAGGACGTACCGGAGGTCCGCGGGCGCGGCGCGCGCAAAC
The DNA here is from genome assembly GCF_055577005.1 of Streptomyces sp. NPDC033221. NCBI lineage: Bacteria > Bacillati > Actinomycetota > Actinomycetes > Kitasatosporales > Streptomycetaceae > Streptomyces > Streptomyces sp. NPDC033221. The sequence goes on from NZ_JBVIQN010000033.1 coordinate 71,719, forward strand.
GGCTCGTCCCGTACTGGCTGCTGCTCCCCGGCATCCTGTGGCTGGTCGTCTTCTTCGCCGCCCCGCTCGTCTACCAGGCGTCCACGTCCGTTCAGACCGGCTCCCTCGAAGAGGGCTTCAAGGTCACCTGGCACTTCGCCACCTACTGGGACGCGCTCGGCGAGTACTGGCCGCAGTTCCTGCGGTCCGTCGGCTACGCGGCCACCGCCACCGTGCTCTGCCTGGTCCTGGGCTACCCGCTCGCCTACCTCATCGCCTTCAAGGCGGGCCGCTGGCGCAACATCGTGATGATCCTGGTCATCGCCCCCTTCTTCACCAGCTTCCTGATCCGCACACTGGCCTGGAAGACGATCCTGGCGGACGGCGGCCCGGTGGTGGGCGTACTGAACTCGCTGCACGTCCTGGACGTGACCAGCTGGCTCGGGCTGACCGAGGGGGAGCGGGTGCTGGCCACGCCGCTGGCGGTGGTCTGCGGCCTGACGTACAACTTCCTGCCGTTCATGGTGCTGCCGCTCTACACCTCGCTGGAGCGCATCGACCCGCGGCTGCACGAGGCCGCCGGCGACCTGTACGCCCGCCCGGTCACCACCTTCCGCCGGGTGACGTTCCCGCTCTCCATGCCGGGCGTGGTGGCCGGCACGCTGCTGACCTTTATCCCCGCGGCGGGCGACTACATCAACGCCGAACTGCTCGGCTCCACCGACCAGAAGATGATCGGCAACGTCATCCAGTCACAGTTCCTGCGGGTTCTGGACTACCCGACCGCCGCCGCGCTCTCCTTCATCCTCATGGCGGCCATCCTCGCCATGGTCACGCTCTACATCCGCAAGTCCGGGACGGAGGACCTGGTCTGATGGCCGTGCTCCGGTGGCTGCGCCGCCACCTCGTCGTGCTCGCGGGCCTCGGCACGCTGGCCTACCTGATCCTGCCCAACCTCGTCGTCCTGGTCTTCTCCTTCAACAAGCCCAACGGCCGCTTCAACTACGCGTGGCAGCGCTTCTCGGCGGACGCCTGGACCGACCCGTGCGGCGTCGCCGACCTGTGCGGATCGCTGGGCCTGAGCCTGCGGATCGCCGTCTGGTCGACGGTCGGCGCGACCGTACTGGGCACCATGATCGCCTTCGCGCTGGCCCGCTACCGCTTCCGCGCCCGCCCCGCCGTCAACACCCTGATCTTCCTGCCGATGGCGATGCCCGAGGTGGTGATGGCCGCCTCGCTGGCCACCCTCTTCCTCAACATGGGCATCCGCTTCGGGTTCTGGACGATCCTGATCGCGCACATCATGTTCTGTCTGAGTTTTGTCGTCACGGCGGTCAAGGCCCGCGTGATGAGCATGGACCCGCGCCTGGAACAGGCGGCCCAGGACCTCTACGCGTCCCCCGTGCAGACGTTCCTGCGGGTGACCCTGCCGATCGCCGCACCCGGCATCGCGGCCGGCGCGCTGCTCTCCTTCGCGCTGTCCTTCGACGACTTCATCATCACCAACTTCAACGCCGGCTCCACCGTGACGTTCCCCATGTTCGTCTGGGGATCGGCGCAGCGTGGCACACCCGTTCAGATCAATGTCATCGGAACGGCGATGTTCCTGATCGCCGTGGTCTGCGTCCTGGGGGCACAGCTGCTCTCCGGACGCCGGAAGAGGAGCTGAGAACCATGGCACGAGCTGCCATGACCACCCCCGCCCATGCCCTCGCGGACGCCGCGCCCACCTCCTTCTGGCTGGACGACCCGGCGCGTCCCGCCGCCCTTCCCGCCCTCGTCGGCGACGAACGCACCGATCTCCTCGTCGTCGGCGGCGGCTACTCCGGCCTGTGGACCGCCCTGATCGCCAAGGAGCGCGATCCCGGCCGCGACGTCGTCCTCGTGGAGGGCCGGGAGGCCGGCTGGGCCGCGTCCGGCCGCAACGGCGGCTTCTGCGCCGCCTCCCTGACCCACGGCCTCGGCAACGGCCTGGACCGCTGGCCGGACGAGCTGACGAAGCTCGAAGAACTCGGCGCCCGCAACCTCGACGCCATCGAGGACGCCGTCGCCCGCCACGGCATCGACTGCGCCTTCGAGCGCACCGGCGAGATCGACGTCGCCACCGAACCCCACCAGGTCGCCGAACTGAAGGAGGCCGCCGGGCAGGCCGCGCGACTGGGCCTGCCCGGCGTCGAGTTCCTGGACCGCGAGGCGGTGCGCGCCCAGGTCGACTCGCCGACGTTCCTGGCCGGTCTCTGGAACCGTACGGGCGTCGCCATGCTCCACCCCGCCCGCCTCGCCTGGGGCCTGAAACAGGCCTGCCTCGGCCTCGGCGTACGGATCTACGAGCACACCCCCGCCACCGCCCTCGCCGCCGACGGCGTGGGCATGGCCGCCCGCACCCCGTACGGCCGGGTCTTCGCCCGCCGGGTCGCCCTCGGCACCAACGTCTTCCCGTCCCTCGTACGCCGCGTCCGCCCGTACGTCGTGCCGGTCTACGACCACGCGCTGATGACCGAGCCGCTCTCCGCCGAGCAGCAGGCCGCCATCGGCTGGCAGGGCCGCCAGGGACTGTCCGACAGCAACCACCACTTCCACTACTTCCGCCTGACCGCCGACCACCGCATCCTGTGGGGCGGTTACGACGCCGTGTACCGCTTCAACGCGTCGGTCCGGGCCGAGTACGACCACCGCCCGGCCACCTACGAGAAGCTGGCCCGGCACTTCTTCCAGTGCTTCCCCCAGCTGGAGGGCCTGCGCTTCACGCACGCCTGGGGCGGCGCCATCGACACCTGCTCGCGCTTCTCCGCCTTCTTCGGCACCGCGCACGCCGGCCGGGTCGCCTACGCCGCCGGGTACACGGGGCTGGGCGTGGGAGCCACCCGCTTCGGGGCCGAGGTCATGCTCGACCTCCTGGCGGGGGAGCGGACCGAACGCACCGAGCTGGAGATGGTCCGCAGGAAGCCGCTGCCGTTCCCGCCGGAGCCGCTGCGCTGGGCCGGGATCGGCCTGACGCAGTGGTCGATGACGCGGGCCGACACCCACGGCGGCCGGCGCAACCTGTGGCTGCGGGCGATGGACAAGGCCGGGCTCGGCTTCGACAGCTGAGGAGCTCGGCGGGGCTCGAACCGTACCCGGCCGGGTGCCTCAGGGCGCGCTGCCCGCCCCTTGTACGCCGGTATGCCGCTCCACGCCCCCGCCTGCTTCCGTCTCCCGTGAAAAACCCCGGCAAACCCGTGTAAGGATGCCGCCGCTGCCGCCTCTCACCGGGCGGACAGCGGTCCGAGGGGACCGCGGAAGCGAGGAGACATGGACGCCGCGGGGTCCAAGAACGCAGTGGAGTGGCTGGTGGCGGCAGCAGCGGATCCGGACGCCTGCCGGTGGGAATGGGAGCGCAACCCCCTCGGGGTCGCGCTCCTCCCGGCCGGCCGGCTCTGGGACGTACTGATCGTGCCCGGTGCGCTGGGACGCCCGACGCTGGACGTACTGACCCGGGTACTCGAACTGCCGGGGCCGGTCCTCGGCGACTTCGGGGACGCCCGTACGGGCTTCTTCGTGCCGCCGGGTACGGCCACTCGCTGGCTCGGCACGGGGGTACGCGGCGCGGGCGACGGCAGCTGGATCGTCGTGCCGTACCCGGGTCGGGCGACGGGCGGCGTGCGCTGGCTCGTCGTCCCGGACGGTTCCGGGCGGCTCACCGAGCCGGCGGTGCTCGAACTGGCGATGCACGAGGCCGCCGCACGGCTCGCCGGGGGGCGGTGAGGGAACCGGGGGCGGTGCCGTGAGACAGGACACAGACGTGCCTTCCCCGGCGCGGCGTTGAGTCTCCAAGGCCCCCGGATACGTGGTCCCGGGTGGGGCGCCCGCCGGGGCTCCCCGGCGGGCCGGGCGCGTGGGGCGCCCACCGCCCGGACCAGGTGCCGCATTTCAGGGGGAGAAACATGCGCACGTCGGAGCACGTTCTCGGACGGCTGGGTGTCGAACCGGCGACGGAATCGGTCTACCGCGCCCTGCTGGCGCAACCGCATGCCACGGCGGCCGAATTGGCGGCGCGTACGGGAATGACCGAGCGGGAGGCCGAGCAATCCCTGGACCGGCTGGCCGGCCTCGCGCTGGCCCGCCCTTCGGCGGAGCGGCCCGGGCGGCTGTACGCGGTGAGCCCGCGCCTGGGCATGGACATTCTGCTCGCCCGCCAGCAGGCCGAACTCGCCGCGCAGCAGCAGCGCGTGGAGGAAAGCCGGGCGGCGGCCGCCCGGCTCGTCTCCGAATTCGCCACACACCAGCATTCCGCCGCCGATCACGGCCTGTTCCGCATGACGGGTACCGACCGGATCAGCGACCACCTCACGGAACTCGGCGCCCTCACCGAAGAGGAATTGCAGGTGTTCGACGCCGGGCAGCCGCGCGCCTTCCCCGGACATCCCGCCTTCCGGCCGATGTACGAAGAACCGCTCGCGCGCGGCGTACGGGTGCGCACCGTCTGCCTCGACAGCGCCCGGCACGACCCGGCTGCCCTGGCGCACGCGGAGCGGCTGGCGTCGGCCGGCGCGGAGATCCGTACGGCCGCCGTGCTGCCCACCCGCATGGTCGTCGCCGACCGGCACGCCGCGCTCGTCCTCACCGGCGGTGAGGGCACCGCGCAGGCCGCCGTCTCCGTACGGGTGCCCGGCGTCGTGACCGCGCTGAGCACGCTGTTCGACGCCGTGTGGGCAGCGGCGGAACGGCTCGGCCCACCGCCGGCCCGGCGCGCGGCGGACGGTTTCACCCGGCAGCACCTGGCCGCCCTGCAACTGCTCGCCGAGGGGCACACGGACGCCACCGTCGCCCGGCGGCTGGGAGTCTCGGCCCGGACGGCGCGCCGCATCGCCACCGACGCGATGACGGGGATGAAGGCGCGCAGCCGGTTCCAGGCGGGGGTGCTCGCCGCACAACTGGGCTATCTGCCGGCGTCGTCCGCCTGACGCCCGGCGCACCGTACGGAGCGGAAATTCCGGCCGCCGGCAGTGCGCCGGCCGGTATGCGCCGACTGCTGCCCCGAGAACGGAGTGTGGACCGAAAGGGACACGGCCGGTTCGGTCCACCGGCCGCCTCTTCTCCCGTACGGCGGCCGGCCCGACACTCCTTTCCATGAAGGCTCTGGTGTTGTCCGGCGGGACGGGATCCCGTCTTCGCCCGATCACTTACTCGATGCCCAAGCAATTGATTCCGATTGCGGGCAAGCCGGTGCTGCGGCATGTACTGGAAAACATCCGGGAGTCCGGCGTCACGGATATCGGCATCGTCATCGGCGCCCGGGACCGGCACATCGCGGCGGCCCTCGGCGACGGTTCGGACCTCGGTGTGCGGCTCACTTATCTGCGTCAGGAACGGCCCTGGGGACTGGCGCACTGCGTGGCCCTCGGCCGGGAATTCCTCGGCGCGGAGGATTTCGTGCTGTTCCTCGGCGACACCATGCTGCCCGAGGGCGTCTGCGCGCTCGCCGCGGAATTCGCCGCCCGTCGGCCGGCTGCCCAGCTGGTGGTCCAGAAGGTGCCCGACCCGCGCCGCTTCGGCGTCGCCGAACTGGGCGCCGACGGCACGGTGGTGCGGGTGACGGAGAAGCCGGACCGGCCGCGCAGCGACCTCGCGCTGGTCGGCGTCTACTTCTTCACCGCCGCGATCCACCGGGCGGTGGCCGCGACAGGGCCGGGGCCGCGCGGCGAACTGGAGATCACCGACGCCGTGCAGTGGCTGATCACCGCGGGCGCCGAGGTGCGGGCCGCGGAGTACGGCGGCTACTGGCGCGACACCGGCCGCGTCGAGGACGTCCTCGCGTGCAACCGCAAGCTGCTGGCGGGTGTCCGGCCCGCGCTGGCGGGCACCGTGGACGCCACGAGCCGGCTGACCGGGCCCGTCGTGATCGAATCCGGGGCGCGGGTGACCCGTTCGCGGATCGAGGGCCCGGCGCTCGTCGGCGCGGGCACCGTCGTCGAGGACAGCCGCATCGGCCCGTACACCTCCCTCGGCCGTGACTGCGTGCTCCGCCGGGCCGGGCTGGAGGACTCGATCACCCTCGACGGTGTCACCATCGACCGGGTCGGCGGCCTGTACGGCTCGCTGATCGGCCGCGCCGCCCGCATCGGGCCCGGTGACGGCCGGCACCGCCTGGTGGTGGGCGACGACACCCGTATCGAGGTGGCCGTGTGAGGCTCCTGGTCACCGGCGGCGCCGGGTTCATCGGCTCGCACTATGTCCGTACGCTCCTGGGCGACGGCTTCGGGGAGCACGGTGACGCGGACACCCGCATCACCGTGCTGGACCTGCTCACCTACGCCGGGAACCGGGCCAGCCTGCCCGCCCGGCACCCCCGTATGGACTTCGTGCGCGGCGACATCCGCGACCTGCCGCTGCTGCTGGCACTGCTGCCCGGCCACGACGCCGTACTGCACTTCGCGGCCGAGTCGCACGTCGACCGCTCACTCGCCCCGGACACCGCGCCCGACTTCGTCCGCACCAACGTCCTCGGCACCCAGACGCTCCTCGACGCCTGCCTGCGCACCGGCGTCCCCCGGATGGTGCACATCTCCACCGACGAGGTGTACGGCTCCATCGAATGCGGCGCGTGGACCGAGAAGCAGCCGGTGGCGCCGCGCTCCCCGTACGCGGCGACCAAGGCGGCCGCCGACCTGTTGGCGCTGGCCTGCCACCACACCCACGGCCTGGATGTGTCGGTCACCCGCAGCTGTAACACCTACGGGCCGTACCAGCACCCCGAAAAGCTCGTCCCGCGCTTCGTGACCCACCTGCTGGAGGGCCGCGAACCGCCCCTGTACGGCGACGGCGGCAACGTCCGCGAATGGCTGCACGTCGACGACCACTGCCGCGCCGTCCACCGGGTCCTCCACCACGGCCGGGCCGGCGAGATCTACCACGTCGGCGGCGGCACGCCCCGCACCAACCTCGCGCTGACCGGCGAACTGCTGCGGCTGTGCGGCGCCGGCTGGTCCAGCGTCCGCCGGGTGCCCGACCGCAAGGGCCACGACCGGCGCTACGCGCTCGACGCGACCAAGATCCGCGCGGAGCTGGGCCACCGCCCGCGCACCGACTTCGACCGCGGCCTGGCCGAGACCGTGGCCTGGTACCGCGACAACCCCGACTGGTGGAAGGAGGCGGCACACCGATGACCACCCACGTGTGGGACTACCTGGCCGAGTACGAGGAGGAGCGGGCGGACGTGCTCGACGCCGTCGACACGGTCTTCCGCTCCGGGCAGCTCGTGCTCGGCGCGAGCGTGCGCGGCTTCGAGGCCGAGTACGCGGCCTGGCACGGCACCGGGCACTGCGTGGGCGTCGACAACGGCACCAACGCCGTCACCCTCGCCCTCCAGGCCCTCGGCATCCGCCCCGGCGACGAGGTGGTGACCGTCTCCAACACCGCGGCGCCCACCGTACTGGCCATCGACGCGGCCGGCGCCGTCCCCGTCTTCGCCGACGTGCACCCCGACACCTACCTGATGGACACCGGACAGGCCGCGGCGGCCGTGACCGACCGCACCCGCGCGCTGCTGCCCGTACACCTCTACGGCCAGTGCGTGGACATGACGCCTCTCCGGAAGGTCGCCGAGACGCACGGCCTGGCCGTACTGGAGGACTGCGCGCAGGCGCACGGCGCGCACCATCACGGCCGCCTCGCGGGAACCCTGGGGGACGCGGCGGCGTTCTCCTTCTACCCGACGAAGGTCCTCGGCGCGTACGGCGACGGCGGCGCGGTCCTCACGCGCTACGCATATGTCGACACCGCGCTGCGCCGCCTGCGCTACTACGGCATGGCGGAGCGTTACTACGTCGTCCGTACCCCGGGCCACAACAGCCGCCTCGACGAGGTGCACGCCGAGATCCTGCGCCGCAAGCTGCGCCGCCTGGACCGGTACATCGCCGGACGGCGCGCGGTGGCCAGGCGCTACGAACAAGCGCTGGCGGGCAGCGGCCTGGTGCTGCCCGCCACGGCCCCCGGCAACGACCACGTGTACTACCTGTACGTCGTCCGCCACCCCGAACGGGACCGCATCCTGCGGGCTCTCAAGGAACGCCACGACATCGCGCTGAACATCAGTTACCCGTGGCCCGTCCACACCATGTCCGGCTTCGCCCACCTGGGCTGTCCGAGGGGCTCGCTGCCCGTCACCGAGGCACTGGCCGGTGAGATCTTCTCGCTGCCGATGTACCCGTCGCTGTCGCGCGGCGTGCAGGACAAGGTCATCGACGCGCTGCTCGGCGTACTGGGGGAGCTGTGACGCGAGCCCCCGCGCCCGCCGCCGTCGCGCCCCGCCCGGCGGACCACCCGGCTCCCGCCCTGCCCGGCGACCTCGGCCGCTGGTTCGCCGCGGCCGGCGAGCGTGCGTACACCCGGACCCGGCGCGTTCCGCTGGACGCCCTGGAGGGCTGGCACACCGACGCCCGCACCGGCGATCTCGCCCACGACCGGGGCGCGTTCTTCACCGTCCAGGGACTGGCCGTCTCGGCGCCCGACGGCCCGGTGGCGCACTGGGCGCAGCCCATCCTCGACCAGCCCGAGACCGGCATCCTGGGCCTGCTGGTCAAGGACATCGGCGGCCGGCCGCACGTCCTGATGCAGGCCAAGCCCGAGCCGGGCAACCTGGGCGGCCTCCAGCTCGCGCCGACCGTGCAGGCCACCCGCTCCAACTTCTCCCGGGCACACGGCGGCCGGCCGGTGCCCTACCTGCGTCACTTCCGCAACCCGCCGACCCGCCGGCTGATCGCGGACGTACGCCAGTCGGAACAGGGCGCCTGGTTCTACCGCAAACGCAACCGCAACATGATCGTGCGCACGACGGAGGACGTCGAAGTGCTGCCGGGACACCGCTGGATGACGCTTCCCCAGGTCCACGCGCTGCTCGCGGCCGACGACGTGGTGAACATGGACGCCAGGAGTGTGCTCGCCTGCCTTCCCCCGCCGCCGGGCCCGGCGGGCCGCGCGCTGCACTCCGGGCGGGAAATCCTGCGCTGGCTCACCGACGTCCGCAGTCGCACCGGGCTGCGCACCCGGCCCGTACCGCTGCGCGGACTGCCGGGCTGGCACCGCACCGAGCACGCCATCAGCCACGACGACGGCCGCTTCTTCGACATCGTCGCGGTCGAGGTGCAGGCCGGCGGCCGCGAGGTACGGCGCTGGACCCAGCCCATGCTGCGACCGCGCGGAACCGGCGTCATCGCCTTCCTCCTCACCCGCGTCGACGGCGTGCCGCACGTCCTGGTGCACGCCGCCGCCGAGCCGGGCAGCGTGGACGAGGCCGAGCTGACCGCGACGGTGTGCTGCACGCCGGAGAACTACGAGGTGCTGCCGCCCGGCGCCCGGCCGCGCTTCCTCGACGAGGTCCTGGACGCGCCGCCGGAACGCGTGCTCTTCGACTCCCTCCTGTCGGAGGAGGGCGGCCGCTTCCACCACGCCCTCAACCGCTATCTGATCGTGGCGGTGGACGGCCCCGAACCGTACGAGGCCGCGGGGGACCACCGGTGGGTGACGGCGCACCAGCTCTCGGCCCTGCTGCACCACAGCCACTACGTCACGGTCCAGGCCCGCACCCTGCTCACCTGCCTGCGCAGCCTGACCGGCCCGACCGGAAGCCCGGAGTGATCATGCCGACATGCCGGATCTGCGGAACACCGCTGCACACCTTCCTCGACCTCGGACACCATCCGCTGTCCTCGGCCTTCCCGACACCCGACGAGGACCCGGACGAGCCGTGCGACGCGTTCCGCTACCGCCTCGCTGCCGGGCACTGCGAGCGCTGTGACCTGGTCCAGCTCACCGACGACGTCCCGTATGAGCGCCGCCCTTACCCGGGCCACCCGTACCACTCGTCCGGCTCGGCGACGATGCGCGAGCACTTCCGCGCGACCGGACGGCACCTGCTGCGCACCGAGCTGCGCGGCAAGGGCGATGTCCTCGCTGCCGAGATCGGCTGTACGGACGGTGTCGTCCTGCGGACCATGGGGGAGGCCGGCGTGCGCACCCTCGCCTTCGAGCCGTCCGGACACTCCGGATACGCCGGCGCACGGGTGCACCGCGCCTTCCTGACCCCTGCCTCGGCCCGCGAGGCCGTCGCCGCCGAGGGCCGCGCTCAGGTCGTGTACGCGGCCAACACCGTCTGCGACATCCCCGACCTGCCGGGCTTCTTCGAGGGCCTGGACGAACTCCTCAACGCTGACGGAACGTTCGTCTTCGAGGACCCGTATTTCGGCGAGATCGTCGGACGTACCGCCTTCGACCAGTTCTACGACGAGCACCGCTACTACTTCACCGCGACCTCCGTACGGGCACTGGCCGAACGGTTCGGCTTCCAGCTCGTCGGCGTCGAACGGCTGCCGGTACACGGCGGACAGCTCCGCTACACCCTCGCCCGCTCCGGTCGCCGCTCGCCCGCCCCGGCCGTCGCGGAACTCCTGGCCGAAGAGGACACCCGGAGGCTGACGGACCCGGCGGCACTGACCGCCTTCGCGGACCGGGTGGGCCGCGTACGCAGGGACCTGGTGTCCCTCCTCGAAGAGCTGCGCGCCGCGGGCCGCACCGTCACCGGCTACGCGGCCACGGCCAAGAGCTGCACGGTGACCACCTACTGCGGCCTCGGCCCGCACCTGATCCCCTACATCTGCGACTCCACCCCGGCCAAGCAGGGCAGGCTGACCCCCGGCGCCCGCATCCCGGTCCGCCCGCCCGCCGCCTTCGCCGCGCCCTACCCGGACTACGCGCTGCTGTTCGCGTGGAACCACGCGGCGGAGATCATGTCCAGGGAACGGGCGTTCCGGGCCGCGGGCGGGCGCTGGATTCTGTACGTCCCCGAGGTACACGTGGTGTGAGGCCGGAGCGCCACGGGCCGTCTGACCCAGGCGCCCTTACGGGGTCGGAACGTGTCCCGATGGCTGACCAGCCGGTGCGCCCGGCGGAACTGACGCGGGCCGGCGCGTGGCCGGCCTGCCACGGACTGGCCGACGTCCGGCCGACACCGTTGCTGGCCACACGTCTGGCGGCCCGGCGGGGCACCCGCCCGGCCGCCGATGTCCTGCCGGCCGCGTTCATCATCGCGGTCGCCACCTTCGCGGGCGCGGCGGCGCTGGCGATCCGTGGCCTGACCGCGCAGGACGCCGCCGCGCGGTACGCGGCACTCATCCTGCTCATCGGACTGGGCGGGATCGCGCTCGCCCTGATCACAGCGCGGACCGCACGGAGCTCCACGGTGGCACAGCACGCCATGAGCGCCCGGTGAGACCGATGATCGTCATCGATCCGGCCTCCTCCGTCCCGCCGTTCGAGCAGCTCCGTGCCCAGCTCGCCCGGCAGATCCAGGACCGCACACTGGCCGTGGGCACCCGGCTGCCGGCCATCCGCCGGCTGGCCGCAGACCTCGGCCTGGCCGCCAACACCGTCGGCCGGGCCTACCGGGAGCTGGAGGAGGCACAGTTGATCGAGACCCGCGGACCGGCCGGCTCCTTCGTCTCCTCAGCCGGCGAGCAGGGACGCGAACGGGCACGCCGCGCAGCCGTCGAGTACGCCGCCGTCATCGCCGGCGCCGGCATCGACACCGACGAGGCCATCCGTATCGTCCAAGCGGCGCTGACCCGGCCGGGCAGCCGCGAGTTCGGAAACGGGCACGCACAAAGAGGCGGCCCGGTTCCCGGCTGAGCTGAGGGCCCGGAATTACCCGAGGCAGCAGACGCATGGGTGAACTGGTCGTCGCGCGCCTTGCCGGGATCATTGGCAGCGACGGCCACACCATGGGCCCGCATCGAGTGCTTCTGGCATCCAGGCGCCGCCCGAGTCTCCGTTGACCAGGGAGATTTCCTTCTCCTTTACACTGACGGCATGTACAGGGAATCCTCGACACTTAACACTTCGGTCGGCCTGCTGACCGTCGGACTCGGGCTGCTCGCATTGAGTTTCGTGCTCCCCTCCGGATTCGCGCGGGGCGCGGCCTGCGGTGCCGGTGTCGTGCTGGCTTTGGTCGCGGCAGTGCGCATGGGCCGCGGCGCGGAGCGCGCACAGCGGCAGCCGGAGAATTCAGGGCCGTGACGCCGGGCGCGCAATCGACATTGCCGCGGCTCATTGCGACGTGTATCGCGTCAGCTTGACGGGGTGACACGAAGGCAACTGCTCATCGTTGAAACGGTCGGCTCCGTGGCCGACACGAGCGTCAAGGGCCGGCGTCGATTCGCTCTTCACCGGTGTGATCCCGTCAGAACGCGCCCATTCCTTCCCGTCACGCGGAAGACGCTTCAATGAATGCAGATGTCTCCGGGTTTTCGACTGGTGTCTAACTGACGATGGTCTGCGCGGTGGGGAAGCGGGACTGCGTCGTGCGCACGTCTCGCCCTTCGCGTCCCGGCTCCGCCAATTTCTCCAGCCGCAGCACGATGGCGGCGGGGGAGGGCAGGGCCGCCGTCTCGGCGCGGACCTCGGCCGCCGCGGCCAGTATGTCCTCGTCCGCGAGCAGGCGGCGCAGCAGGCCGGCGTCCACCGCTTCCGGGGTGCTGACCATGCCGACACCCCGCGCACACAGGATCCGCGCCACTTCGAAGTCGTCGGCACCGCCCGGCAGCACCAGATGGCGGACGCCCGAGCCGAGCCCGGCCAGGGTGGTGCCGTTGCCGCCGTGGTGGATCATCGTGGTGCAGGTTTCCAGCAGTGCGGTCAGCGGCAGCCAGCCCTCGGCCCGTACGTTCGCGGGCAGTTCGCCCAGTTCGCGGGGGTCGGCGTCGCCGAGCGCCAGGACGAACTCGGCGTCCACCGCACCGGCCGCCCGGACCACCGTACGCAGCTCGCCGACGCCGCTCAGCTGCGGGCGCAGGGTGCCCAGGGTGACCGCGACCCGGGGCCGTGCCGGGCGCTCCAGCAGCCAGGGCGGCAGTACCGCGCCGGTGGTGTAGGGGAGTGCTCGCATGGGCCAGCCGCCCAGGTCGTACGTGGCGACGCTGGGTGGGCGGGTGTCGATCGTCGCGGCGGCCGGGGGCCGTCCGGTCAGGCCGTGGCGCCGGTATGCGGCGGCCAGCCACGGCCCGAACCGGTCGCTGATCTGCCGGAAGTGGTGGCAGCTGATGGTGTGCTCGACCGCGGGTACCCCGAGAACGGCGGCCACCAGCGGCCCGGCGCCCTGGAGTTCGGTGTACAGGACGAGGTCGGGTCGCCAGGACCTGGCCACCTCGACGGTCCGCTCCACGGTGGCCTCGGAGGTCTTGGCGAAGAGTTCGGCCGCCAGTGTGACGGCCTCGGGCGAGTCCGTACGGAAGCGGTCGAAGGTCATCCGTCGCTCGGCCAGCAGCCGTCCGAAGATTTCTTCGGTGTCGGCGGCGGGCGCGGAGTCGAAGGCGTGCAGCCCGGCACGCGCCACGTGAGCAGCGGAGGCGCCGGGGGTGGCGAACAGGACGTCGTGCCCCGCGGCGCGCAGCGCGTGCGCCAGCGCGATCGGCGGGAAAACGTGCCCCGCTCCGTGGGACGTGGTCACCAGGACGCGCATGATGCGGTTCTCCCTCGTTCGGGCCGGGCGGGTGGCGTGGTCAGTGGGCCGACTCGACGGCCTTGCGCAGCGCGCCGGCCACCGTGCGGACATCGGCGTCGGTGAGCCCCGGATGCAGCGGCAGGCACAGCGTCTGTTCGGCGGCCTGTTCCGCGCCGGGCAGGTCCGGGCCGCCGGTCCCGTAGGCGGGGACCTTGTGCAGCGGCGCGTAGCGGAAGGTCGTGTAGACGCCGTCGCGGAGCAGCGCGGAGGCCACCTGGTCGCGCAGGCGGGCGGCCATCTGTACCCAGTAGAAGAAGTACGAGGACCGGTGCCCGGCGGGCAGCTCGGGCGGCAGCAGCACCGCGTCGAATCCGGCCAGCTCCTGGTCGTACAGCTCGACGATCTCCTTGCGGCGGGCGATGAACGCGGGCAGCCGGCGCAGCTGTACGGTCCCGATCGCCGCGGTGAGATCGTTGCCGATCTCCCGGCGGCCGGGCTCCGGCACGTCCAGCTCCCACCAGCGGTGTGAGACCTTCGCGTGGCCCAGCCCGGTCGGCTGGACCAGCCCGTGGTACGCCAGCCGCCGTGCCCGGGCGGCGAGTTCCCCGTCGCGTACGTGCAGCATCCCGCCGTCCCCGGTGGTCAGCACCTTGGCCGCGTCGAAGCTCCACATCGCCAGGTCGCCGAAGGTGCCGACGGCCTGCCCGTCGACGCGGGAGGCCACCGAGCAGGCGCAGTCCTCGACCAGGGTGAGGCCCGCCGCGCGGCAGCGGCCGGCGATGCGCGCGATGTCGCCGGGGTAGCCGCCGTAGTGCAGCACCACGACCGCTTTCGTCCGGGGCGTGACGGCGGCCTCGATGTCCTCGGCGGACGGGTTGAGGGTACGGGCGTCCACGTCGCAGAAGACCGGGCGGCCGCCGGCCCGTACGACGGCGTTGGCGGCGGCCACGAAGCTGGGGGAGGGCAGCACCACCTCGTCGCCGGGCCGGAGGTCCAGCAGTTCGGCGGCGAGGAACAGGCCCGCCGTACCCGAGTTGACGAACAGGACATGCTCCGGACGCGCGCCGACATGGGCGGCGAAGGCCGCCTCGAAGGCCGTGCTGCGCGGTCCGTGGCCGAGCCAGTGGTCGGCGAACACCGCGGCGACGGCGGCCAGTTCGTCGTCGCCGGCCTGTGGCTGGAAGAGGTCGATCATGCCGGGTCCTCGCTTCCTCGGACTCGAAGGGGCGGTGTGTCCGAAAGGCGAGTCTGGTGCGGGCCGAGGGGTGGGCGAAGCGTCCGGGTCCGGCCCGAACGGGCCGTGGCCGGTTCGGGCCAGTCGCCGTGTCTTTCCGCGCGTGGCGGGCGCCGGGAAGGTCGGTGGCGGCAGCGAGATGTCACCGAGACATGGAATGTTCTTGAACTCTCAAGTATTGTCACTGTCACCGCGCCCGGGCCGACCGGCCCGGCGCGCCGCTCACCGGAGAGGAACCATGACGTCCCAAGCCGTCCACGCGTCCGGCCCGACCGCCGCCGACGCCCCTGACGACACCCGGTCCTGGACAACGGCCGCACCCGGCCCCTTCGGCGTCCTGATCACCGCGACCGAGCCCGGCACCCCGGTCACCGCCGTGCCCGTGCCGTGGCTGCGCGACCTGACCCGCCGCCACCACCTGGTGGCGTTACGGGGATTCACCGCCCCGGACGGCGCCGCCGCGCTCGATGCCTACGCGCGTAACTGGGGCGAGCTGATGGAGTGGCCGTTCGGCACGGTCTTCGACGTACGCGCCCACCAGGACCCCGAGGACCACGTCTTCGACACCGGCTTCATGCCGCTGCACTGGGACGGGATGTACGTCGACTTCGTGCCCGAGTTCCAGGTCTTCCACTGCGTCGAGGCCCCCGGCACCGCCGACGGTGGCGGCACGCTCTTCTGCGACACCACCCGCGTACTCGCCGACGCCGACCCCGAGACCCTGGAACGCTGGCGCGGTCTGACCCTGCGCTACCACAACGCGAAGGTCTCCCACTACGGCGGCATCGTCGTATCGCCCCTGATCGAACCGCACCCCGACGCCGGATTCCCGGTCATGCGCTTCCTCGAACCGGTGCCGGACGGCGAGCACATCATCAACCAGCCCGACGTCGGCATCGACGGGCTGGAGGGCGAGGCGGCCGCCGCCGAGCTGGCAGCCATCCGCGACGCCGCGTACGACCCCCGGCACGTGTACGTCCACGCCTGGCAGCAGGACGACATCGTCATCGCCGACAACTACACCCTGCTGCACACCCGTGTGCCCTACCGCCGCGGACTGCCGCGCCACCTGCGCCGCGTCCACGTCCTGGGCGACCCCCCGCTGCCCAGCCACGTCCACGACCACCAGGGCACCACCGGGGCCGACACCCAGCGAGGGACCGCATGACCGTGACGTACGAGCAGCACGCCGAGCGCCAGGAGCAGGGGGAGGACGAGGGGGACGCCGCGTACGCGGCCCGCACGGAGCAGTACTGCGCCCGCATCCTGGAGCTGCTGCTGCCGCACCGCCGGCCGGTCGGCGTACCGGCGGACACGCGGGCCGACGGGGGCGACGGCGCCGACCGGGCCGGCACCGGCGCCCACGACAGCCACCCGCCCGAGCAGTGCTTCGCCGAACAGCTCGCGCAGATCCGCGGGTTCGTCGCCCGCCGCGAGCCGGTGCTGCTGACCCTGCCGGCCTTCCCGTGCAAGTCGCCGAACCCCGCCAAGGTCGTCGGCCACCTCCCCGACCTCGGTGAACTGCTCTCGCTGCGCTTCCTGGACGACCTGTGCGCCGCGATCGGCGCGGTCTACCCGCCCGGCGCCCGGCTGCTGATCTGCTCGGACGGCCATGTCTTCGGCGACCTGATACGGGTGCCGGACGCGCACATCGACGCGTACGGCAAGGCACTCCGCGACATGATCGCCGACAACGGCCTGCGGCACATCGACACCTTCGGCCTCGACCACGTCTACGACGCCCGCAGCTACGACGAGAAGCGCGCGCTCCTGGAGGAGGACTACGCGCAGAGCGTGGAGGAGCTGCGGGCGGAGGTGCGGGCCGGCGGAGCGGCGCTCAGCCACTACCGCGGCACCATCCGGTTCCTGGTCGAGGACACCGCGGAGTGGACCGGCTCCAAGGCGCAGTTGCAGCGCGAGTGCCGGGGCCGCGCGTACGGTGTCCTGCGGCGCAGCCGGGCGTGGGGCGAGCTGATCGCCCACCACTACCGGCAGACCGTACGGCTCTCCATCCATCCGCAGGCCTGCGGGTCGGCGAAGTTCGGGATCGCGCTGCTGGAAGCGGCCGACAACTGGCTGACGCCCTGGCACGCCGTCGTCGTGCAGACCGGCACCGACCGCTTCCGGCTGATGAAGCGGCACGAGGCGGAGCGGGTGGGGATTCCGGCGGGCCCCAGCTGGCGCCCGAGCCACTACATCGCGTCGGAGCTGTTCGGCGTGGCGAGCTGACCGTCCCGCTGCCGGTGCGGGCCGCCCCGCCTTCGGCGCGGGCGGTCCGTCCACCGTCCGCACACCGCCGTGCAGGCCGCGAGCAGCACCCCGGCCAGGCACCAACTGGCCAGCACGTCCAGCGGCCAGTGGTAGCCCCGGCGCACCAGGCCGATGCCGACCGCCATGTTCAGCAGCCCCGCGGCGGCTGCGAGGGCGGCCGGCACCGGCCTGCCCGGCCGTCCGCGGGCGGCCCACGGCGCGGCGAGCAGCAGGGCCACCGCCCCGTACGCGACGGCCGCCGTCGCCGCGTGCCCGGAGGGGAAGAAACCGTCGTGCGCGCCGCCCGCCATCTCCGGCGGGCCCGGCCTGGCCAGCCATACCTTCAGGGGTACCACCAGCGCGGGCACCACGGCCATCGTCACCAGGGCGGCCAGCGGCGGCAGCCACCAGCGGGGAGTGGCTGCCCGCCGTCCGCGCCAGGCCGCGTACAGCGCGGCGAGCGCCAGCACGGGAAGTGCCACGACCGTGTTGCCGAGGTCGGCGAAGAACTCCGCCACGGGCGTGGGGACGGGGCCGTGGACGACGGCGCGGGCGAGGCGCTCGTCCAGCGCGCGCAGCGGACCGCCGGAGGCCACCTGCCAGGTGAGGACCGCGAAGAGCGCGGCGCACAGCACGCCCACCCACAGCAGGGGGTGGGGGAAAAAGGTCGGCCGCCTCGGAACAGGGGGGGTGGTTCCGAGGCGGCCGGGCTGACCGGAGCGCCGCGCGCCCCGGGGGGTGTGGGGCGGGCGGCCGTCCGATCGGTGAGGATTCCCGGGGCGCGAGGCCCCGGATTCGTGCGCGAAGGCACGGCCTGGCCGCAGCTGGGGAAGCGTCGGCCGGGCGTCGCTCACAGTCTCTTGTGAGCGGGGTGTTTCTCTCATCTGCAGAAACCGTACGGCAGTGAGGCGGGGCCGGACAGCCAGATCACCTGCCCGCCATGGGCCCCGCACACATTCTTCACGAGCCGCCTCCGATTACCTGAGGTCACACCGTCGCGAGCGCACCCTCGATGATGTCCAGGCCCTCGTTCAGCAGGTCCTCGCCGATGACCAGCGGCGGCAGGAAGCGCAGCACGTTGCCGTACGTGCCGGTGGTCAGCACCAGCAGGCCCTCCTGGTGGCACGCCGCCGCCAGCGCCGCGGTCGCCTTCGGGTTCGGCTCCTTGGAACCGGACTCCACCAGCTCGATCGCGATCATCGCGCCACGGCCGCGGACCTCGCCGATGATGTCGTGCTTCTCGGCCATCGCCGCCAGGCGCGGCTTCATGATCTTGCCGATCCGCCGGGCCTTCGCGTTCAGGTCCAGCTCGCGCATGGTCTCGATGGAACCGAGCGCCGCCGCGCAGGCCACCGGGTTGCCGCCGTACGTGCCGCCGAGGCCGCCCGCGTGCGCCGCGTCCATCATCTCGGCGCGGCCGGTGACGGCGGCCAGCGGCAGGCCGCCCGCGATGCCCTTGGCGGTCGTGATCAGGTCCGGGACGATGTTCTCGTCCTCGCACGCGAACCACTGGCCGGTACGGCAGAAGCCGGACTGGATCTCGTCCGCGACGAAGACGATGCCGTTCTCCTTCGCGAATTCCGCGATGGCGGGCAGGAAGCCCTTGGCCGGCTCGATGAAGCCGCCCTCACCGAGCACCGGCTCGATGATGATCGCGGCCACATTCTCCGCGCCGATCTGCTTGGTGATCTGCGAGATGGCCTGGTCCGCGGCCTCCTTCGCGCAGTTCTCCGGGCCGGTCAGCCAGCGGTAGGGGTAGGCCAGCGGCACCCGGTAGACCTCGGGCGCGAACGGGCCGAACCCGTGCTTGTACGGCATGTTCTTCGCGGTCAGCGCCATCGTCAGGTTCGTCCGGCCGTGGTAGCCGTGGTCGAAGACGACGACCGCCTGGCGCTTGGTGTACGCACGAGCGATCTTGACGGCGTTCTCCACGGCCTCCGCGCCGGAGTTGAACAGCGCCGACTTCTTCGCGTGGTCGCCCGGGGTCAGCTCGGCGAGCTGCTCACAGACCTCCACGTACGGCTCGTACGGCGTGACCATCACACAGGTGTGGGTGAAGTCGGCGAGCTGCGCGGTGGCGCGGCGCACCACGGCCTCCGCGCTGTTGCCGACCGAGGTCACGGCGATGCCGGAACCGAAGTCGATGAAGGAGTTGCCGTCGACGTCCTGCAGGATGCCGCCGCCCGCGCGCTTGGCGAAGACGGGCAGCACCGCCCCTACGCCACCGGCCACCGTGGCCTGCTTGCGGGCCCACAGCTCCTGGGACTTGGGGCCGGGGATCGCGGTGACGACGCGACGCTCCTGGGGGAGGGCGGGGCCTCCGGACAGTTCGGTCATGGCAGTCTCCTGGGGGTGGAACGGGACGTACTGAAGGGGTTGTGCTCGCAGGCTAGGGGGAGGAGCGGGACGTCGGCATGTTCCGTTCGGGAGAAGTGCGCGTGTTGCGTTGTCCGCACCGGACATAGCGGCGCGCTGCGGCCAGTAGATTGAGCGGCGGCGTACGCAGCGAACACAGCGGCGTACGCAGGGACCGGCAGGGAACAGCAGCGCGCGGGCGGAACCGTTTCCGTTCCGCGTCCGCACGTCTCAAGGGGGACGAGGGGCACCGGATGGACACCGAGGGCACGCAGCACGACACACCGCACACCCGCACCGACCACCCCGTACCCCGCCCCACGGCACCACCGGTCCCGTCCGCACCACCGGCCCCGGGAATTCCGCCGGTGCCGCGGGCCGCGCCCGCCGCCCACGAAGACGGCACGTTCCTGCGCTGGCTGCGCGCCCCCCGCCGGGCCGCCGCGCCCGGCATCTGGACCTACGGGCACGTGCCCCGGCCCGAGGAAGGCCCCGACCGGGTGCCCACCCGGCAGCTCGTCACCGGCGCGCTGATCTCGTTCCTGTGCGGGTGGCTGCTCTGGTCGCTGCTCTGGAACGGCTACCTCGGCCCGTACTGGCTCTATCCGCTGCTGCTGCTCACACCCGACTCCTGGCGCTCGGCCGGCGGCGACAAGATGATCTTCGTCTGGCTGACCTACTTCTACTACGCCCTCTTCCTGGCCCTCCTCGTCCTCGTCTTCGGACGCCTCGGACGCTGGCGGGAGCTGGGACGGCGCTGCCTGGGACCGGTACTGCGCCGCGCCCGGGAACGCCGCCCCGACGCCGTACCGGAGCCGCAGGAGGACCGCGCCCAGTGGCCCGCACTGCGCGCGGGCGGCGCACCCGACGCCGCCGACAAGCTCACCGCCGAAACCCTCACCGGACGCATGAACGACGTCGACGTGGCCCGCGTCGAACGCGCCTGGCACTCCGTGCGCTCCGGCAAGAACTCCCTCGCCTCCTTCACCGACACCGTCCTGCGCCACGGCGCCGCCGCCTGCGCCCACCCCTCCGGCCTGCGCGACCTGCCCGCCCGCACGGCCCACCACGACCTGCTCGCCCACCAGGTACGCATCGGCACCGCCACCGACCACCCGCGCAACCCCCACCAGCACCGCGGTACGGGCTTCGCCCTCGACCCGGCGCTGCTGGGCACCTCCCTCCTGGCGGTCGGCCCGCCCGGCTGCGGCAAGACCACCCGCGTGGTGCGGCCCGTGGTGGAGGCCATGTGCCTCCAGGCGCTGGCCGGGCGGAGCGCGGTCGTCGCCGTCGGCGCGGCCGGCACCGCACTCGGCCCCGACGAGGCGTTCGACGTCGTCGTACGGATCGGCGCCCCCGAACCAAACTGCGACCTCGACCTGTACGGCGGCACCACCGACCCCGACGAAGCGGCCGGCATCCTCGCCGAAGCCCTCGTCGGCGACCTGGCCGCCACCCTGCCCGGCGGCGACAGCCGGCGCGCCGCGACCGCCCTCGGCCAGCTGCTCGGCCCGTTCCGCGCCGCGCACGGCCGCTTCCCGTCCGTACCCGAACTCCGCGAACTCCTCGACGGCTCGGATACCGCGCTCGCCGCGCTGCGGACCGCCCTGAAGACCACCGAGTCGCACCCACAACTGCGCGAACTCGACGCCCGCGCACGGCAGTCGGGGCGCCCCGGCGACATCGGCGACCTCCTCGCCGACCGCGTCGCCTTCCTCGACCGCCCCGCCTTCGCGCCGTACTTCGACCCTCGCGGCGGCGACCGGCAGCTCTCGCTGCGCGCCCTCGACCGCCCGCTGCGCGTCCGCATCGGCCTGCCCGAACGCGGCCACGCGGAGGCCTCGCGCATCCTGGCCCGGCTGGTCCTCGCCCAGTTCACCGAGTGCGCCGCCGCCCGCGGCGACCGGTCGCTCTTCGCCTGCCTGGTCCTCGACGACGCGGCGCACACCGTCACCGCCGAATCGCTGCGCGGCCTGCAACGGCTGCGCGCCGCCAACGCGGGCGTCCTGCTCACCCTGCGCTCCCTCGACGACGTCCCCGAAGCCCTGCGCAGCGCGCTGCTGGGCGCGGTGGGCTGCCGGATGGCGTTCGCGGGCGTGACGACCTGGGACGGCGCGCGGTTCGCCGAAGTGTGGGGCAAGGAGTGGGTCGAGACACGGGATGTGACCGACCGCCAGATCATCGCCGAAGGCGCGGCGATGAAGGCGTTCCACCTCTTCCGCCACCTGGTCACCGGCAAGGCCGTCACCGCCAAGGCCGTCACCGTCCGCACCGTCGAACGCGAACGCTGGTCCGCCTCCGACCTGGCCAACTCCGTCCCCCCGGGGCATGCGGTGCTGTCGGTGACGTCGGTACGGGGGGAGCATGCGCCGCCGGTGCTGGTGGATCTGCGGGGGTGAGGGGCCCCGGTGGGCCGGTTTCCGTCGGTGGTCAGCCGATGGCCGTGCCGGGTGAGGTGTGGCCCGCTGCAGGGGGTTCCGCACCTGGGTGGTGTGCCGCCTCGCTGCCGGTGAACCCGTCGAAGTCACCGCGGTCGGCCATCTCGCCGAGCCGCGCCAGGGCTCCTGCCGGGTCCGTCCGCCGAGCGGCCGCACGCGATGCCGGCTCGACCGGGCCGTCCCGCACCACTCCCGTCGCCGTGATCTCCACCAGCTGGCCCGGGTAGCCGAGGACGGTCACGCCCACGAGCGTGGACGTGTGCGGGCCGGTGGACAGGGCCGAGGCGCGGATCTCGTCCCAGATGGCGGAGAGGTCCTCCGGGGCGCTGCCGACCACGTACACGGTGCTGGCGATCACCTGGTCCAGGCCGCTGCCCGCCGCCTCCAGCTGGGCGGCGAGGTTGGCGAGGACCTGGCGGGCCTGGGCCGTGCGGTCGCCCGGGCCGGCGAGGGCGCCGTCCGCGTCCAGCGGTACCGCGCCCGCGGAGAAGACCAGACGCTCACCCGCCTCGACGACGGCGGCGTGCGAGTAGCGCGGGGGCGGGAACAGGCCGGGCACGGTCGTGAAGCGGGCCATCTGGGCTCCTCCGGGGCAGCGTCTGCGGTGCCGTATCGGTCGGTGCCGATCAGCTCACGGCCGGGCCGGGTGTGTCCACCGGGTTTCCGACCACCGGCGGTACCGGCCGGCCCACCCCGTACGGCGCAACCCCGCGACGAACCGGCCCCCGCACCCCACCACTGAGGCAGAATCGGCAGCGACCGTTCATACGCGACGGCGAAGAACCAGCCCACCGACAGCACGCCCGCCCGCCGAAGCCCCCGAAGGTCCCATGCCGCACACGCTCGCCTCCCTGGCCCATCACTCCGCGCTCAAGCTGACGGTGCTCGCGGGCGGGGACCGGCTGGACACCCCCGTGCGCTGGGCGCACGCCAGCGAGCTGATCGACCCGGTGCCGTACATGGAAGGCGGCGAGCTGCTGCTCATCACCGCCCTCAAGCTGGACGCCGAGGACCCGGAGACGGCCCGCAGGTATGTGCGGCGCGTCGCGGGCGCCGGGGTCGTCGGGCTCGGCTTCGCGGTCGGCGTCAACTACGAGGAGGTGCCGGCGGCGCTGGTCACCGCCGCCGCCGAGGAGGGGCTGCCGCTGCTGGGCGTGCCCCGCAGCACCCCGTTCATCGCCATCAGCAAGGCCGTCTCCGCCGCGGTCGCCGCCGACCAGTACCGCGCCGTGACCGAGGGCTTCGAGGCCCAGCGCGAACTGACCCGGGCGGCTCTCGGCACCGAGGGCCCGGCCGAGCTGCTGGCCCGGCTCGCGGCACACCTCAAGGGCTGGGCCGCGCTGTACGACGCCTCCGGCACGGTGGTCGCGGCGGCCCCCGACTGGGCCGCCCGCCGGGCCGTCCGGCTCGCCGGCGACGCCGGGCGGCTCCGCGAACGCCCGGCCCCCGCCAGCTCCGTCGTCAGCGACGCCGAGGGCGACGACCGCGTCGAGCTGCAGTCCCTGGGCACCGGCCGCCGCGCCCGCGGCGTCCTCGCGGTCGGCACGGGCGCGCCGCTGGGCACCGCCGAACGCTTCGCCGTGCACTCCGCCGTCGCCCTGCTGACCCTGACGACGGAGCGCTCCCGCGCCCTTCAGGAGGCCGAGCAGCGGCTCGGCGCCGCGGTACTGCGGATGCTGCTGGCCGGCGAGCCGGACCACGCGCGGACGGTCGCGGGTTCCCTGTACGGCGGGCTCCTGGACGCCCCCTTCCGGGTGGTGGTCGCCGAGCCGGTCGCCGCCGACGGCACGGACCCCGGTGCCGCGCCGCCCGCCCTGGACGCGCTCGCCGACGCCATGGAGTCGGCGGCGGCCCGCACCGGCGAGGCGGTGCTGGCCGTACCGGACGGCGCCCGCCTGGTCGTGCTGGCCGCCGACGGCGGGGCCGCCGTCGAGGCGTGCGCCGAGCACGCGGCCGTGGCCGAGGCCCGGTACGGCGGGCAGCCGCTGCCGCGCGGGCGCGCGGCGCGGGCCGAGCCGGGGCGCTCCGGCGTCGGGCTGGCCGTCGGCCTGTCCGCGCCCTCCGGGCCGCGGGACGCCGCGCAGGCCTGCCGCCAGGCAGAACAGGCCCTGTCCGTCGCCCGCCGCCGCGGCCGGACACTGGTCGAGCACGAGGACGTGGCGTCCGGATCGGTGCTGCCGCTGCTGGCCGACGACGCCGTACGGGCCTTCGCCGACGGCCTGCTGCGCGCCCTGCACGAGCACGACGCCACCGGCCGCGGCGACCTCGTCGCCTCTCTGCGCGCCTGGCTGTCCCGGCACGGCCAGTGGGACGCCGCCGCCGCCGACCTGGGAGTGCACCGGCACACGCTGCGCTACCGGATGCGGCGGGTGGAGGAGATCCTGGGCCGCTCGCTGGATGACGCGGACGTACGGATGGAGCTGTGGCTCGCGCTGAAGGCGACGACGCTCACGGAAGCGTAGGAAGGCGGGTCCGGGGAGCGGCCCGGGGAGGATGCGTCCGGGGAGCGGCCCGGGGGGACGAGGACCGGACACGGGCCCGATACGGGCCGGTCGCGGTGGCCCGCGCCACGCCTCCCGTACGCCAATGCGGCGGGCCGCACCGTACGACTACTCCGTGCCGGACAAACGCCGCGGACGCACCCCGCCCCTACGGTGGACCCAGGCCCGACAGGGCCGTTCGTACCACCCCCACTTCGGAAGGGCCGGGACCCACTGTGACTTCTCCCACCGCCTTTTGGCTCGCCGGTCGCCAGGCCACCGGCGAGGACACCTTCGACGTCACCTCCCCCTGGGACGGCCGTCTCGTCGGCACGGTGAGCGTTCCCACGGAGGCCCAGACCGAGGAGGCCGTCGCGGCCTCCGTCGCCGTGCAGGAAGAGTTCGCCGCCACCCCCGCCCATGTGCGCGCCGCGGCGCTGGACCACGTGCAGCGGCGTCTGGTGGAGCGTACGGAGGAGATCGCCCGGCTCATCTCCGCCGAGAACGGCAAGCCCATGAAGTGGGCCCGCGGCGAACTGGGCCGTGCCGTGTCCGTCTTCCGCTTCGCGGCCGAGGAGGCCCGCCGCTTCAACGGCGGCGAGGCGCAGCGCCTGGACACCGACGCGGGCGGCGCCGGCCGGCTCGCCGTGACCCGCCGCTTCCCGCGCGGCACGGTGCTGGGCATCGCGCCCTTCAACTTCCCGCTCAACCTGTGCGCCCACAAGATCGCCCCGGCGATCGCGGCGGGCGTGCCGATCATCCTCAAGCCGGCCCCGGCCACCCCGCTGTCCGGCCTGATCCTCGGTGAGCTGCTGGCCGAGACGGACCTGCCGGCCGGCTCCTGGTCGATCCTGCCGGTGACCAACGACCGGATGCCGGCGCTGGTCCAGGACGAGCGGCTGCCGGTGATCTCCTTCACCGGTTCCGAGCAGGTCGGTTACGCGATCATGGACTCGGTGCCGCGCAAGCACTGCACCCTCGAACTGGGCGGCAACGGCGCGGCCGTGGTGCTCGCGGACTTCGCCTCCGAGGCCGACCTGGACTGGGCGGCGCAGCGCATCGCCACCTTCTCCAACTACCAGGGCGGCCAGTCCTGCATCTCCGTGCAGCGGGTGATCGCCGACGCGTCCGTGTACGACCGGCTGGTGCCGAAGATCGTGGCCGCCGTCAACGCGCAGGTCACCGGCGACCCGTCGGACGACGCGACCGAGGTCGGCCCGCTGGTCAGCGAGGACGCCGCCAAGCGCGTCGAGGCGTGGGTCGACGAGGCCGTCGGCGCGGGCGCGAAGCTGCTCGCGGGCGGCAAGCGGGACGGCGCCTCCTACGCGCCGACCGTGCTGGCAGACGTGCCCGCCGACGCGACCCTGGCCTGCGAGGAGGTCTTCGGGCCGGTCCTCACCCTGAAGAAGGTGGACGGCGAGGCGGCGGCCTTCGCGGCCGTCAACGACTCCAAGTACGGCCTGCAGGCGGGTGTGTTCACGCACGACGTGCAGACCGCGTTCCGGGCGCACCGCGCGCTGGAGGTCGGCGGCGTGATCATCGGCGACGTGCCGTCCTACCGCGCGGACCAGATGCCGTACGGCGGTGCCAAGCAGTCCGGCGTGGGCCGCGAGGGCGTGCGCTTCGCGATGGAGGACTACACGTACGAGCGGGTGCTCGTGCTGACCGGCCTGGACCTGTAGGACCGGCAGGACCCGCCCCGCGAGGCGGACCGGCGACGAGCAACGCGCTCCGGCACACTGTCCCGGAGCGCGTTGCCTCCCCCGTTCCCCCGTGCGGCGGTGCCGTTCTCCCCCGTGCCCCCGCACTCCTGTGGTGTTCTGCTGCGACCGTACGCGCCCGCCGCCCGCCGGGGCGTCCCGTCACGGGTGGAAAAGCGGGCGCGACTTACGCGGTACCGCGCGGTCCGGACGTACAACTTCCGCGGTAGCCGCACGGCCTCCTCCGGGCCGATGACCCGCCGTACGCACCGGGTTACGCTGCGGGCGTGCGCATGGGCGGGGTGGCCGGGGAGGCGCGACGGCGGGTACGGAGGGTCCCGCCGCTGACCCTCGACGCGGCCATAGTCCTGGGCTTCGCCACCGTCTCGCTGCTGCTCGGCCACGACAACGTACCCGTCGGATGGCAGCGCCTGGACGCTCTCGGCTCCGTACTGACCTGCCTGATCAACCTGCTGGTGGTGGCCCGCAGGCGCGCCCCCGTCGCGGTGTGCCTGGGCGTCTTCCTCCTCTGGTTCGGCTACATCGCGCTGGACTACTGGCCCGTCGTCAACAGCCTCGCCGGCCTGATGGCCCTCTACACCGTGGCCGCGCACCGCCCGCCGCGCGTCGCCCTCGGCTGTTCGGTCCTGCTGGCCGTGCTGTGGAACTTCGCCGGCCTGACCGGCCACGAGAGCTCCTGGGCGACCACGCTCGGGCAGAGCGTCCTCTACCCCGCGATCCTGTGCTGGTTCGGCAACGTCGCCCGCACCTCCGCCGAACGCAACGTCCGGCTCACCGACATGGCCGGGCAACTCCGCCGCGAGCAGGAGGAGAACGCCCGGCGCGCGGTCGCCGAGGAGCGGGTGCGCATCGCCCGCGAACTGCACGACGTGGTCGCCCACCACATGTCCGTGATCTCCGTGCAGGCCGGCCTGGCCGGGTACGTCTTCACCTCCGACCCGGACACCGCCCGCCGCGCGCTGACCACCATCGCCGGGACGAGCGGCGAGGCCCTGGAGGAGATGCGGCGGCTGCTCGCCGTCCTCCGGGTGGATCCGCAGGAGATGACGGGCGGACCGGCCGCCGTCGACCGGCGGAGGACGGGTGAGGGCGAGACGGCCGACGCCTATGAACCGGCGCCCGGACTCGACCGGATCGAGACGCTGGTCGCCCGGGTACGGGCCGCGGGGCTGCCGGTCACGCTGCGCACGACGGGGGAGCGGCGGCCGTACGCGCCGGGGCTGGAACAGTGCGCGTACCGTGTCGTCCAGGAAGCGCTGACCAACGCCCTCAAACACGCCCGGGCCGCCCGTGTGGAGGTGCGGATCGGCCACGGCACCGGCCACCTGACGGTCGAGGTACGGGACGACGGCGGCACCCCCGCCGCACCACCCGCCACGCCCGCCCCAGCCTCCAAAACCGCCGTTCCGCCGACGCGATCCGGCCAAGTCTCCACCGGACACGGGTTGATGGGGATGCGCGAGCGGGCCAGGATTTACGGCGGCAGTCTGCGCGCCGGTCCGCTGCCGGGCGGTGGCTTCCAGGTGCTGCTCACCCTGCCCGTCCATCCCGCGGCGGGCCCGGCACCGCCGCGGAAAGGGACGACAGAGCATGATCAGGGTGCTGGTGGCCGATGACCAGGTCCTCATCCGGGCCGGCGTCGCCGCCCTGCTGCGGGCCGCGCCCGACGTCGAGGTGGTCGGCGAGGCGCCGGACGGCGAGGAGGCGGTCCGGCTGGCCGCCGAACACCGCCCCGACGTGATCCTCATGGACATCCGGATGCCCGGCGTCAGCGGCATCACGGCCACCGAACGCATCCTGCGGGCCGCCGCCGAATCCGGCGATCCGGCCCCGCACGTCGTGGTGCTCACCACCTTCGACCTGGACGAATACGTCTACGCCGCGCTGCGCGCCGGAGCCAGCGGCTTCCTCCTGAAGGACACTCCGCCGCAACGGCTGCTCTCGGCCATCGCCACCGTCGCGGGCGGCGACATGCTCTTCGCGCCGAGCGTGACCCGCAGACTGGTCGAGGCGTATGCCCAGCGGCTGGACGAGCCCGCCCCGGAGACGGCCGACGGACCGGAGTCCCTCCAGGCGCTCACCGCCCGCGAACTGGAGGTGCTGCGGCACACCGCCAAGGGCCTGTCCAACCCCGAGATCGCGGCCCGGCTGGTGATCAGCGAGGCCACCGTGAAGACCCATCTGAACCGGACGATGACGAAACTGGGGCTGTGCAGCCGGGCCCAGGCCGTGGTGCTGGCGTACGAGACGGGGCTGGTCACCCCGGGCACCCGCTGACCGGGGCGGGGCCTGGCACGGCAGGTGCCGCCCGCTCCGTTCGCCGCCCTCCGTCTCCGGACGGCCGGAATCCGGCTGCCGGCGCTCACCCGTCCGCCCGCGTCCGTGCCGCGAAGTCTGGTGCAAGTCCAACGGAACGGGTAGAGACTCACAAGTAGCACTGACCGGTAGCCGGACGGCGGCGGGACGCCGTACGCCTGCCGTCCCGGCGCCGACCGGTACGGAACGCCGGATTCCGCGACCGCGGACCGCTACCGCACGGTCCCGCAGACCGCCGACCCACTCCGAGACCCCACTCCGAGACCCCACTCCGAGACCCCACTCCGCGGCGAGGTGAGCCCCTCATGACCGCTCCATCCACCCGCAATGTGTCCGAGCGCGAGGCCCGGCAGGTCGCCGAGGCCGCCCGGGAGCAGGACTGGCGCAAGCCCAGCTTCGCCAAGGAACTGTTCCTGGGCCGCTTCCGGCTCGACCTCATCCACCCGCACCCCACCCCCGCCACCGAGGACGCCCAGCGCGGTGAGGAGTTCCTCGCCAAGCTCCGCGACTTCTGCGAGACGAAGATCGACGGCGCCCGTATCGAGCGCGAGGCGCAGATCCCGGACGAGACCATCGACGGTCTCAAGGAGATCGGCGCGCTCGGCATGAAGATCGACACCAAGTACGGCGGCCTCGGCCTCACCCAGGTCTACTACAACAAGGCGCTCGCCCTCGTCGGCTCCGCCAACCCGGCCATCGGCGCACTGCTCTCCGCCCATCAGTCCATCGGCGTACCGCAGCCGCTGAAACAGTTCGGCACACAGGAGCAGAAGGACGTCTTCCTGCCGCGCTGCGCCCGTACGGACATCTCGGCCTTCCTGCTGACCGAGCCGGACGTCGGTTCCGACCCGGCCCGGCTGGCGACCACGGCGGTGCCTGAGGGCGACCATTACATCCTCGACGGCGTAAAACTCTGGACCACCAACGGCGTCGTCGCCGACCTCCTCGTCGTCATGGCGCGCGTCCCGAAGAGCGAGGGCCACAAGGGCGGCATCACGGCCTTCGTCGTCGAAGCCGCCGCCGAAGGCGTCACGGTCGAACACCGCAACGCCTTCATGGGCCTGCGCGGCATCGAGAACGGCGTCACCCGCTTCCACCGCGTACGGGTGCCCGCCGCGAACCGCATAGGGCCCGAGGGCGCCGGCCTGAAGATCGCGCTGACCACGCTGAACACCGGCCGCCTCTCGCTGCCCGCCATGTGCGTCGGCGCCGGCAAGTGGTGTCTGAAGATCGCCCGCGAGTGGTCGGCGGCCCGCGAGCAGTGGGGCAAGCCGGTCGCCAAGCACGAGGCCGTCGGCTCCAAGATCTCTTTCATCGCGGCCACCACGTTCGCCCTGGAGGCCGTCGTCGACCTCGCCTCGCAGATGGCCGACGAGGACCGCAACGACATCCGCATCGAGGCCGCGCTGGCCAAGCTGTACGGCTCCGAGATGGGCTGTCTGATGGCCGACGAACTGGTGCAGATCCGCGGCGGCCGCGGCTTCGAGACCGCCGCCTCGCTCGCCGCCCGCGGCGAGCGAGCCGTACCGGCCGAGCAGATCCTGCGCGACCTGCGCATCAACCGGATCTTCGAGGGCTCCACCGAGATCATGCACCTGCTGATCGCGCGGGAGGCGGTGGACGCGCACCTGTCCGTGGCCGGTGACCTCATCGACCCCGACACGTCCCTGTCCGACAAGGGCAAGGCCGCCGCCAAGGCCGGTACGTTCTACGCCCGCTGGCTGCCCAAGCTGGTCGCCGGGCCCGGCCAGCTGCCGCGCTCGTACGCCGAGTTCGGCGACCTCGCCGGACATCTGCGGTACGTGGAGCGCGCCGCCCGCAAGCTGGCCAGGTCCACCTTCTACGCCATGTCCCGCTGGCAGGGCCGGATGGAGACCAAGCAGGGCTTCCTCGGCCGGATCGTCGACATCGGCGCCGAACTCTTCGCCATGAGCGCAGCCGTCGTACGCGCCGAGCACCTACGCGCCACCGACGATCACGGCCGCGAGGCACACCAGCTCGCCGACGCGTTCTGCCGGCAGTCCCGCATCCGCGTCGACGAACTCTTCGCCCGGCTGTGGACCAACACCGACGACCTGGACCGCAAGGTCGTCTCCGGCGTACTGACCGGCACCTACACCTGGCTGGAGGAAGGCGTCGTGGACCCGAGCGGCGACGGCCCGTGGATCGCCGACGCGACCCCCGGCCCGACGACGAGGGAAAACGTCCACCGCCCGATCCGCTGAGCTGACCCGCACGCGGCGCGCTTCGCCAGGGCTTCTAGAGAAACTGCCAGGTGAAGCGCGCCGCCGCGAAGTTCCGCGCGGCGAGATCCGCCCGGGTGATGAGCCAGTACAGGGTCCCCTGATGGACCCAGTTCATCCAGGCCCGTTCGTCGCTGTCGATCTGGGCGAGCAGCACCCGGTCGTCCGGATCCTCGTCCTCGCCGAGGCCGTCGGGGCCCACCCCGCCCTGAATGGACACGGGGTGGCCGCCTATGCGGTGCCGCACCGTGGGCACGAGGTCGCCCAGGGCGTCGTCGAAGGCGTCCAGCCACTCCGGAAGGTCGTCGCAGGGCGACGCACCCACCAGATCCCCCAGCCAGAAGTCCTCGTGATCCGGCCACGTCATCTCCGGCTCCGCCGACAGCCGGACCCGGCGGTACGGCTCGTCGAGGCCACCGGGAATCCGGCGCTCGGCGACGGGCGTACCCTCCGGCACATACACGACACGGGCGCCCTGCTGCCCGTCCGGGCCGAGGCCGGGCACGCCGTCACCCTGCCCCGGGCCGTAGGACACGAAGAACAGCAGCGTGCCGTCCTTCGGCAGTATGTCCAGCTCAGTGTCGGACAGTCCGGCCAGTGCGGACAGCGACACCGAGGCGACGAACGTCAACGGCCCGGTCCCCTCCCACTCCGGCCACGCCACGTCGTCCGGCAGCTCCGGACGGCCGCCCAGGTAGCCCACGGGCGGACCGGCGAGCGGGGCGCGGCGGTCGTCCGGCCGCGTCAGGCGCACCGCCGGACGCAGCAGCGCCCTCCAGCGCTCCGCCACGTCCGGGGGCAGGTGCTCGGCGGCCAGGTGCTCCGGCGCGGACATCGTTCGTTCCATGTCCGTACGGTCGCACGCGCCACTGACAATCCCCTGCGGCTCACGACCGCGCCCGGACCGGCAACAATGGTCCCCATGACGGACACCCTCGCTGACCCGCATCTGCGCTTCACCCCCGCCCCGCTCACCGGCGGCGGCGACGGGCCGCGCGACATCGTGATCCTCGGTTCGACCGGCTCCATCGGCACCCAGGCCATCGACCTGGTGCTGCGCAACCCCGACCGCTTCCGGGTGACCGCGCTGTCCGCGGCCGGGGGCCGGGTGGCGCTGCTGGCCGAGCAGGCTCACCAGCTGCGGGTCCGTACGGTGGCGGTCGCCCGCGAGGACGTGGTGCCGGCGCTGCGCGAGGCGCTGTCGGCCCGGTACGGGGCGGGGGAGCCGTTGCCGGAGATTCTCGCCGGGCCCGACGCGGCCACCGAGCTGGCCGCGTCCGACTGCCACACCGTCCTCAACGGCATCACCGGCTCCATCGGCCTCGCGCCCACCCTGGCCGCCCTGAAGGCGGGCCGTGCGCTGGCGCTCGCCAACAAGGAGTCGCTGATCGTCGGCGGACCGCTGGTGAAGGCCGCGGCCCGGCCCGGCCAGATCGTTCCCGTCGACTCTGAGCACTCCGCCCTCTTCCAGGGCCTGCTGGGCGGGCCCCGCAAGGAGGTGCACAAGCTCGTCGTCACCGCCTCCGGCGGGCCGTTCCGGGGCCGTACGAAGCGGGAGCTGGCGTCCGTCACGCCGGAGCAGGCGCTCGCCCACCCCACCTGGGCGATGGGCCCGGTCATCACGGTCAATTCCGCGACCCTGGTCAACAAGGGGCTGGAGGTCATCGAGGCGCATCTGCTGTACGACGTGCCGTTCGAGCGGATCGAGGTCGTCGTCCATCCGCAGTCCTACATCCACTCGATGGTGGAGTTCACGGACGGTTCCACCCTGGCCCAGGCCAGCCCGCCCGACATGCGGATGCCGATCGCGCTGGGCATCGGCTGGCCGGACCGGGTGCCGGACGCCGCACCGGGCATCGACTGGACCAAGGCCCATCAGTGGGACTTCCTGCCCCTGGACACCGAGGCGTTCCCGTCCGTGCCGCTGGCCTGCCACGTCGGCGGTCTGGGCGGCACCGCGCCGGCCGTCTTCAACGCCGCGAACGAGGAATGCGTCGATGCGTTCTTGAAGGGCGGGCTGCCGTTCACGGGAATTGTCGATACGGTCGCCGAGGTGGTCGCGGAGCACGGTACGCCGGCCCGGGGAACCTCCCTGACGGTCGCGGACGTCTTGCAGGCGGAAACCTGGGCGCGCGCCCGCGCCCGTGAGCTGGCCGCCCGAGCGGCCCGTACGACATCGGAGGCTCGCGCATGACGACCTGGATGACCATTCTGGGCATAGTCGTCTTCGTCGTCGGCCTGCTCTTCTCGATCGCCTGGCACGAGCTGGGACACCTGTCCACGGCCAAGATGTTCGGCATCCGGGTGCCGCAGTACATGGTGGGCTTCGGGCCGACGCTGTTCTCGCGTCGCAAGGGCGACACCGAGTACGGCATCAAGGCCATACCGCTCGGCGGCTACATCCGCATGATCGGCATGTTCCCGCCGGGGGAGGACGGCGCCATACAGGCCCGCTCCACCTCTCCCTGGCGCGGCATGATCGAGGATGCCCGGTCGGCGGCCTTCGAGGAGCTGCAGCCGGGGGACGAGAAGCGCCTGTTCTACACGCGCAAGCCCTGGAAGCGCGTCATCGTGATGTTCGCCGGGCCGTTCATGAATCTGATCCTCGCGGTCGTGATCTTCATGGGCGTGCTGATGGGCTTCGGCATCAACACCCAGACCACCCAGGTCGGCTCGGTCTCGGACTGTGTCATCGCGGCCTCCGCCAAGACCGACAAGTGCACCACGGGCGCCAAGGACTCCCCGGCCAAGGCCGCCGGTCTGCGTGCCGGCGACAAGATCGTCGACTTCAACGGCAAGCCTGTACCGGACTGGGCCAGCCTCCAGCAGAGCATCCGGGACACCACCGGACCCGCGACGATCACCATCGAGCGGGACGGCAAGCGGCAGCAGCTGCACGCGGACCTGATCGAGAACAAGGTCGCCAAGACCGACGGCAACGGCGCGTACGTGCCCGGCGAGTACGTCACCGCGGGCTTCCTCGGCTTCACCCCGGCCACCGGCGTCGTCCCGCAGTCCTTCGGCCAGTCCGTGGACCGGATGGGCAGCATGGTCGAACAGGGCGTCCAGTCCCTGGTCCACCTGCCCGCCAAGGTGCCCGACCTGTGGGACGCCGCCTTCAACGGCGGCGAGCGCAAGCAGGACTCCCCGATGGGCGTGGTCGGCGCGGCCCGGGTCGGCGGCGAGGTCTTCTCGCTGAACATCCCGCCGGAGCAGCGGGTGGCGACCATGCTCTTCCTGGTGGCCGGTTTCAACCTGTCGCTGTTCCTGTTCAACATGCTGCCGCTGCTGCCGCTGGACGGCGGTCACATCGCGGGCGCGCTGTGGGAGTCGGTCCGCCGGGCCTTCGCCCGCGTCTTCCGGCGCCCCGACCCCGGACCCTTCGACGTGGCCAAGCTCATGCCGGTCGCCTATGTCGTCGCGGGCATCTTCATCTGCTTCACGCTGCTGGTGCTGGTGGCGGACGTGGTGAATCCGGTGAAGCTGACATAGGAACCGGGGCCGCTGCCCCGCCCACCAGCGGTGCAAACCGCGCACATGGGTGCTCCTCCGCCCCCCGACGGGGGGCTGGAGGGGATCGATGTGCCCACCGCAACCCTCGTGCCGTAATCTCGAAGACCGGAGCCCGCCGATCTCGGGACCTAGATCCACACCTTGGGGTTGCTCGCCAGATGACTGCCATTTCACTGGGAATGCCGGACGTACCGACGAAGCTGGCCGACCGCCGGGTCAGCCGCAAGATCCAGGTCGGACCGGTCGCCGTGGGCGGAGACGCACCGGTCTCGGTGCAGTCGATGACGACCACGCGGACGTCCGACATCGGCGCGACGCTCCAGCAGATCGCCGAGCTGACCGCGTCCGGCTGCCAGATCGTCCGGGTCGCCTGCCCGACCCAGGACGACGCCGACGCGCTGCCGGTCATCGCCCGCAAGTCGCAGATCCCGGTCATCGCCGACATCCACTTCCAGCCGAAGTACGTGTTCGCCGCGATCGACGCCGGCTGCGCCGCGGTCCGGGTGAACCCGGGCAACATCAAGCAGTTCGACGACAAGGTCAAGGAGATCGCCAAGGCGGCGAACGACGCCGGCACCCCGATCCGGATCGGCGTGAACGCCGGGTCGCTGGACCGCCGCCTGCTCCAGAAGTACGGCAAGGCCACGCCCGAGGCGCTGGTCGAGTCCGCCCTGTGGGAGGCGTCGCTCTTCGAGGAGCACGGCTTCCGGGACATCAAGATCTCGGTCAAGCACAACGACCCGGTCGTGATGGTCAACGCGTACCGCCAGCTGGCCGCCCAGAGCGACTACCCGCTGCACCTCGGCGTGACCGAGGCCGGTCCGGCGTTCCAGGGCACGATCAAGTCGGCGGTGGCCTTCGGTGCGCTGCTGTCCGAGGGCATCGGTGACACGATCCGCGTCTCCCTGTCGGCTCCGCCGGCGGAGGAGGTCAAGGTCGGGCTGCAGATCCTGGAGTC